>CAZBPZ010000057.1:0-10538 GCA_964493955.1 uncultured Dehalococcoidales bacterium
CAGAGTGCACAAGGTGTACCATGAGGCCAGGACTCCCTACCGCCGGCTGCTTGGCGACCATCTCCCGCTCGGTAACACTTTCCATCGAGGCAACACGGGGTGGCCGCCCATGGGCAGCCGGTGCCCGTTACCCCGCAGCAGCACCCGGAACCTGGTGCTGCCGGCAATGTGAGACCTGAGTCACGTTCTGGCGCAGCGGCGGCTGTGCTATACTTAAGATATGGTGAAGGCAAACAGTACCAGGCAAGCAGGGGGTTAGCCGGAAACATGGCGGCCCGAGGTAAGGACTACTACAAGATACTGGGCGTACCGCGCAACGCCAGTGCCGAGGAGATTAAGAAGGCCTACCGCCGGCTGGCAATGCAGTACCACCCGGACAGAAACCCCGGCAAGGAGGCCTGGGCCAACGAAAAGTTCAAGGAAATAAACGAGGCCTACGGGGTGCTGGGTGACCCGGAGAAGCGCCAGCAGTATGACCGGTTTGGCACGGCGGGGAACCTCGGTGATATTTTCAGCAGCCAGGCCACCCAGGCAACCTTCGAGGACCTGATGAACGAGTTCCGCGGGCAGGGCCTGGGGCTGGGGTTCCTGGACAGCATCTTCGGTGAGTTTCTGCGGGGGCGCAACTTCTCCTTCCGCAGCTTCAGCCAGGGGCCGGGCAGACAGCGCATCATCTTCAACGTGCCGTTCGGCAGCAACCTGGAAGAGATGTTCGGCCAGGCACCGGCCGGCCGCCGCAATGTCACCTACGAAATAACGCTCACCCCCGAGCAGGCCAGCCGGGGAGTAGAGAAGGACCTGAAACGCAACGGTAAGAAACTACGTGTTAGAATCCCGGCCGGGGTAAAGACCGGCAGCCAGATACGCCTGCGTAACGCGCTCACGGTCACCGATGGCCAGCCGGGCGACATCATGATACGGGTGAAGGTCAGGGCAGGTGCCGGCACCAGGAGCGGCTGAGCCATGCCACCACACACCACCTACGGTGTTTTCAAGACCCCGGCCGGCTGGGTGGCCGCCATGGCATCAGAACGGGGCCTGGCGCGCCTGACGCTGCCCTGTGCCACGGCCGAGGCCGCCCTCCAGGAGCTGGGGAACACCGGCGGCGCCCGCCGCGATGAAAGCCACTTTACCACCCTCCAGGCGCACCTGGCTGCCTATTTCAGCGGCCAGCAGGTGTGCTTTGCAGACATCCACCTTGACCTCAGCGCCGGCACCCCGTTCCAGCAGACGGTCTGGGAAGTGACCCGCCACATCCCCTACGGGCAGACCCGCAGCTACGGCGAGGTGGCCGCCGCGGCGGGGCGGCCCGGTGCCAGCCGGGCGGTGGGCCAGGCGCTCGGCCGCAACCCGGTGGCTATCATCGTGCCCTGCCACCGCGTTATCGCCAGCGGTGGCCGGATTGGTGGCTTCGGCGGTGGCCTGGAGCTGAAGTCCCGCCTGCTCGAGCTGGAAGAATCAGGCTGGTCCGTCTGAAAGCCGGGGAGGTGTCCACGGGTCAGCCGCCCGGTAGCGGCGGCGCCTGGCCTCGGCCGTGCCGCGGAGTTTCAGGTTGAGGAAGTCCATCTCGTACTCCTCAATCAGCCCCTCGCTGGCAAAGCTGAAGTAGGCATTGTCGCCGATGATAACGTGGTCCACCACCCGCAGCTGCATGATGCAGCCGGCGTAGACGATGTCACGCGTTAGCTGGCGGTCGCTCTGGCTCGGCCGGGTACCGCCGGAGGGATGGTTGTGGGCCAGGATGATAGCGGCGGCATGGCGCCGGATGGCACTCTCAATCACCTCGCGCGGCGGCACGTAGCTGCCGTCCACCGTCCCCCGGAAAAGGTCAGCCACGTCCATTATCCGGTGCTGGCTGTCAAGGTAGAGCACCTTGAAGACCTCTTTCTTGAGGTCACGCATGGAGTGGTAGAGGTAGTCAAAGACCTCGCGGGCGGACTTTTGTACCGGCCGGCCGGATATCTGCTCCTTCAGGTACTGGCGCGCCACCTCCTGCACCAGCTTTATCCCGAAGACCGAGTGCGGGCCAATCCCCGGTATCTCCTGGAGCTCTTCCGGCGAGGCCGAAAGCACCCCGCGCAGTGTCTTGAAACGCCGGATGGCTTCCTTGGCCTGCGGCTTGCAGTCGCGCCGCGGTGTCCCCAGGCTGAGCAGGAGCTCAACCACCTCGTAGTCGTGAAAGCCCGCCAGCCCACCGGCCAGGAACTTCTCGCGCAGGCGCCGCCGGTGGCCGGCCGCCGGGTTGTCTCCCTCTTGTTTACCTGCCATACTCCCGGTTACTGCCGCCCGGCCCTGTCAGACCGGTCCTTCCCTCCCGGCCGGCGGCGGCTCTCGTCCTTCCACCAGTCACCGCGCCGCCAGTAGTTGTGCTGGTTGTACCCCAGGCCTTCCAGCTCCGCCCGGAGCTCCTCCCACGGTGGCAGCAGGCGGCGCCGCACCCGCGGGCCAACTGAGATCGGCAGCAGCAGCCAGTAGACCGCGATGGCGATGATACCCAGCAGGGCGTTAGACAAGAGCGCCAGGCCGCCCCCGATGAGCAGCAGCAGCAGCCACCCCGCCAGGATAACATGCCGCCAGCCGGTCGCCAGGAAAGCCGGCCGGTAGCGGGGGCTTGCCTCACGGCCAAACGTCCAGGTCGCCTCCAGGACGGCGGCCACCACCAGTGCCAGAACCCCCCCGAGGGCAAACCACATCCCGAACTCAGGCGTAAGCTGCGGCATGTCTTACTCCGGGCCGCCGGCCTCGCCTGGCGAGGCCGGCTCCAGCACCAGCGCCTCCTCTCCCACCAGCTCCACCAGCCGCTCCCGCAAGCCGTCGCAGTACTGCGTGTCCTCGGGGAGCGCCATGTCATGGAAACCGCCGTTGTCCGGTATGCGCAGCCGCACCGGGTCATGCCCCCGGAACTGGCGCAGCAGGGCCACGACCTGGCGCAGGCGCGCCCTGTCCGCCTCCGGGTCATCGGAGGTGGTGAGTGTCACCGTGAGGCGGCGCCTCTCGACCGGGACGGGCGGGGCGGTCTCCACGGGCCTTTCCTCGGCCGGGGCCGCACCCGGCTCCTCGGCCGGGGCGAACAGGCTGGCCTCCGGCCGGTAGAGGCTGACGCGCTCGCAGGCAACCTGCACCCGCTCTTCCCTTACCCTGACCTTGCCCCAGACCACCAGCTCGTTGTCTTCCTGCCAGAGGTCACTGGTGGCCGTGAAGACGCTCGGCCAGACCATTACCTCAACCTCACCGCTGAAGTCTGCCAGGGTAACGCTGGCGAAGGGCCGGCTGTCACGCGTGTAGAGGTAACGTACCGAGGCCACCCGCCCCGCCAGGTTGACCTCCTGGGCATTCTTCTCCGGTGTTACATCCCTGCAGAAGACGGTGCGGGAATCACCCCACCCCCGCGGTGTGCTGAAGGGCCGGTCCAGCAGGCTGGTACCCATCAGCTCCTTCTCCCAGGCACGCTTCTCCCGCTCCGGGACCTCGTACGTGCCGAGCTGGAGGTCTGTCAGCGGTGTTTCGGCGGCATCACCCCAGAGGTCAAACATCGTGGTCTGGCCGCTCTCGCGGAGCTTCTGCTCCCGCTGCGCCAGTGCCAGGACACGGTCCAGGTTACCGAGCAGGGCGCCGCGGTCGGCCAGGCAATCAAGCGCCCCGGCCTTCACCAGGCTCTCCAGCATCCGCCGGTTGATGCCACGCAGGTCACAGCGCCGGCAAAGCTCCTCGACCGACTGGAACGGGCCGTTCTTCTGGCGCTCGTCGATGATGGGAGCAACCGCCCCCGCGCCGACGTTCTTGATGGCCGCCAGGCCAAAGCGGATGGCCCGCGAGCCATCGGCCTGCAGCTCGATGGTAAAGTTTGCCTGGCTGTGGTTGATGTCCGGCGGCAGGACCTCAATCCCGAGCCGGCGGCACTCCGAAACACCGGAGGCCACCTTCTCGGTCTGGCCGATGTGCGAGGCCAGCAGGGCCGTCATGTACTCGGCCGGGTAGTTGGCCTTGAGGTAGGCCGTCTGGTAGGCAATCAGGGCGTAGCTGGCGGCGTGGGCCTTGTTGAAGGCGTAGCCGGCAAAGGGCTCTATCAGGGCAAATATTTCTTCCGCCAGTGCCTTTGAGTGACCCTTCTTCATCGCCCCGGCGATGAAGTTCTGGCGCTCCTTCTGCATGACCTCCGGTATCTTCTTGCCCATCGCCTTGCGGAAGATATCCGCCTGGCCCAGGGTGTAGCCGGCAAACTCCCGCACGATGAGCAGTACCTGGTCCTGGTAAACAATCACCCCGTAGGTCTCCTCCAGGATGCCGGCCAGGGCCGGGTGCGGGTAACGAATTGGCTCCTGGCCGTGCTTGGCCCGGATAAAGCGTGGTATCTGCTCCATGGGGCCGGGACGGTAGAGCGCCACCATGGCGGCAATGTCGCTGAAGGTGGTAGGTCTCAGCTCGCGGATGTAGCGCCGCATGCCGCTGCCTTCAAGCTGGAACACGCCGGTGGTCTCACCGGCGGCCAGCAGGGCATAGGTGGCGGGGTCATCCATCGGCAGGGCATTCAGGTCTATGTCCTCGCCGCGGCTCTGCCGTATTATCTCCCGTGCCTGGCCCAGGATTGTCAGGTTGGCCAGCCCCAGGAAGTCCATCTTGAGCAGGCCAATGCGGGCGATGTCCTCCATGGGAAACTGCACCATGGCGGTGGCCACGCCGGCAGTATCGCGGCTGGGCCGCTGCAGCGGCACGTGCCAGGTGAGCGGGTCGCGCGAGATAACCACCCCGGCGGCATGGGTGCTGGCGTGCCGGGCGATTCCTTCCACCTTGCGGGCGGTGTTGACCAGGTTGCGGATGATGGCATCCTGCTGCACCATGGCCCGCAGCTCCACATTCTCCTGCAGGGCGCGCTCCAGTGTCATGTTAGGGCCGAACGGGACAAGGCGGGCAACGCGGTCCACATCGGCATAGGTCATGCCCAGAGCGCGGCCCACGTCACGGATGGCGGCCCTTGCTCCCAGCGTGCCAAAGGTAATAATCTGGGCAACGTGGTCCTGGCCATACTTACGTGTCACGTAGGCGATAACCTCGTCGCGGCGGGTATCTTCAAAGTCCAGGTCCACGTCAGGCATCTCGCGCCGCTCCACGTTCAGGAACCGCTCAAAGACAAGGCGGTGCTCCAGCGGGTCAAGCTCGGTAATGCCGAGCAGGTGGAGCACCAGGCTGGCGGCGGCACTGCCGCGCACCCCGAAGAGGATTCCCTCGCGCCGGGCAAAGGAGATTATGTCCCACACCACCAGGAAGTAGTTGGCGAACTCCGTCTGGCGTATAACGTCAAGCTCATACTGGAGCCGCTGGCGGACCTCGTCGGAGGCGTCAGGGTAGAACCGGGGCAGGGCCTCATAACACAGGTCGGCCAGGAACTCGTCCGGGGTCTTTCCCTCCGGCAGCTCAATCTGCGGCAGGTACAGCCGCCCGAACTCCAGCCTGAGGTTGCACATCTCGGCGATGCGACGCGTGTTCTCAATGGCCTCAGGGATATCCTGATAGAGAGCCTCGACCTCCTGCGGGCTCTTAAGGTAGAGGAAGTCTCCCGCCATCTTGAAACGCTTCTCGTCATTGACGGTGGTATTCATGCCAATGCAGAGCAGAATGTCATGGGTGGCGGCATCTTCCCGGCGCAGATAGTGGACATCGCCGGTGGCCACCAGCGGTATCCCGAGCTCCCGGCCCATCTCAATCAGCACCGGGTTGAGGTGCTCCAGCTCGGGCATGGGATGGCGCTGGACCTCCAGGTAGAACTCCCCGAAGGTCTGGCGGTACCAGAGGGCTGCCTGGCGGGCATCTTCACGCCGCCCTTCCATGATAAGGCGGGGTACCTCGCCACTGAGGCAGGCGGAAAGGGCCACCAGGCCCTGGTGGTGCTCCTGCAACAGCTGGCGGTCAACCCGCGGCTTGTAGTAGTAACCGTCCAGGTGCGCCCGCGTGGTAAGCTGGATGAGGTTACGGTAGCCGGTGAGGTCCCGCGCCAGCAGGATGAGGTGGTAGTTCGTCTTGTTACCGGGGGTACGGCTGGTGTGGCCCTCGGGGGCCACGTAGACCTCGCACCCGATGATGGGCTTAATGCCGGCCTCGAGGGCTGCCTGGTAGAACTGGATGGCGCCGTACATTACGCCGTGGTCAGTAATGGCCAGACTGTCCATGCCCAGCTCGGCCGCCCGCGCGACAAGCTGGGGAATACGGCACATCCCGTCCAGCAGACTGTACTCGGTGTGAACATGCAGGTGAGTGAACACGGAAGCCCCTGCCAACAAGGTATGCCAATTATAGCACAGGGGACAACCGGCCGCCCCCTTGTGATAGCGGCCCGGCGCTGGCGTATACAGGGTAAACAGGCTACGGAGGCAAAAGAGTGAAAGCAAGGTTTCTGGCCGCCGGGGTGGCCTCGGGGCTGGTGCTGCTGGGAGGGCTGGCCTGCAACGCCGCACCCCCGACCACCACCCCGCTCGAAGGTACCCTCTGGCGGCTGACCGCGTTCCAGCAGGCGGAGGAGAGGACCTACGTCATTGAAGGTACCGACATCACCGCCACCTTCGAGGCCGGCGCGAAGCGGGTGACCGGCCGGGCGGGCTGCAACTCCTACTCCGGCGGTTACAAGCTGTCCGGCCGCCGCCTGGCGCTCGGGCCACTGGCCAGCACCGAGATGTTCTGCCCCGACCCGCCCGGCGTGATGGAGCAGGAGCAACGCTACCTGAAAGCCCTATCCGGGGCCACTACCTACACCATCGAAGGCAGGACACTGAAGGTCACGGGCGGCGATACCACGCTGGTCTTTGAGGCGAAATAGCGGGCCTGGACCGTGTCTGGCAGCCTGACGGCCGTATTACAAGCGACACCACGCCCGTCTTTGAGACGGGATGACGAGCCTGACTTGAGTTAGTCGGCCGCAAAGAGCCGGGCCACCTGCTGCCGCACCTCGTCACTGAGCTGCGGGCACTCGTCCAGAAGGTCGGGCCGGTGGCGCAGCTCGCTGGCAAAGACAAGGCAGGTCGGATAGCCGCACTGCTTGCAGTTGGTCTTCGGCAGAAGCTGGTAGATGGCAATGGCAGGCGGCACCTTGCGCTCGCGGTAGCAGGGTGTAATCTTGTCGCGCTCCCGCCAGACCTGGTTGACACGCTCCACAATAGCCCGTGCCAGCTCGGGCGCCTCGGTGGCCTCGTTCAGCCCGGAGACCTTAATCTCGTCCGGCCGGAAGGCAAGACGACGGCCATTGTCACTGCC
This sequence comes from uncultured Dehalococcoidales bacterium, assembly GCA_964493955.1. Taxonomy (GTDB): domain Bacteria; phylum Chloroflexota; class Dehalococcoidia; order Dehalococcoidales; family Fen-1064; genus CAZBPZ01. The sequence goes on from CAZBPZ010000057.1 coordinate 7,243, forward strand.
AACGAGTACCTGGTTCTCCCGGTCGTACCAGGTGTCCTCCAGGACGGCGTTCAGGTAGGGGAAGACCTCCGAGATGTCCCCCGGCACGGCAATGCGGATACCGTAGCGGCCGCTCCCCGGAAGACAGGGGGCCTCAGAAATCTCGTAGCGGTAGGCGGTTATGATATCCATCCCACCACAATTCTAGCACCACGCCAGGGCCGGTGCCAGCCGGGTCAGGCAGTGCCGGCCCGGTTGCGCAGCCGTGCCTCCTCCCAGGCGGCGAAGCTCACCGGCGGCGGCTGAATGTCGGCCTCCGGCAGCCGGTGCAGGTGCATTGCCTCGCTGGGGCAACCGGTCACGCAGAGCCCGCAGCCGATGCAGCGCGCCCGGTCCACCACTGCCAGGCCGTCAACCACGGTTACCGCCCCCACCTGGCAGCGCTCCGTGCAGGTACCGCAGCCGGTACACACGGCGGTGTCCGTCTCGGCGTAGTAGCTGGTCCGGGCCACCGAGTTCGCCACGCCCCAGCGGGTGATACCTCGCAGCACTCCGCAGCAGCAGCCGCAGCAGTTACAGACGTAGCTCACGTCCTCAATGCTGTTGCTGACAGCGTGAACCAGGCCGAGCTCTTCGGCCTCGTCCAGGATGTTCAGCGCCTCCTGGCGCGAGATGCCGTACTGCCCGAACACCCCCTCCTCCCGGCTGAAGACCAGGCAGTTCCGCCGCGGGAAGTCGCACTTACGGCTCCCCAGGGCGTCCTGCTCCTCGCGGCAGATGCAGTCGCGCACGAAAAACGAGCGCGCCTGGAGCAGGAGCGCGCGGACGTCCTCGTAGGGCAGGATGGTATCCGTCTTGACGGCCCGGCGGGCCGGCAGGACACGGTGGATCGGCGGGTCCTGCCCGAGGATACCCTTTGCCCCCGCCACCATCATGTACTGCTCAAAGAGGTGGGCTGTCTCGTGGTCAAGCTTGCCGACCTGCTCCTCCCACAGCCCCACCAGGAAGGGAGCCAGCCGGTAGCGCCGCTCCGGGCCCCGCCCCTCGGTGCGCACCAGCCTGCACTGCCGCGCTGCCCTGAGCTGCGTCATCACTTCTTCCAGGCCCAGGCCGAGCCGCCCGGCAATCTCTTCGGCCGTCTCCGCCCGGCGCCCCAGCTGCGCAGCAAACCGCGCCTCCTCTGGCCCCACCAGCCGCCGCAGCAACCGCAGCTCCACGCCCGATTCCGTCCGCGGGAAGCCGTTGGGCAGGGCATTCAGCGCGTCCGCCAGCCGCTCGTAAGCTTCATTTTCGTCTTTCAACATGAACCTCCGTTCCCGGGTAGTTCCGGCTAGCAGTTTACCCCGGCCGCCGGGTGCGTTTCAGCCGGCGGCGGTGTAGAATCAGGCCGTATGCGGAAGCGCGCCACCACCGCCATTACCACCGCCCTGTTCGTTATCTCGCTGCCGCTGCTGCTGCTGGCGGCCAGCATCTGGGGGGCAGCTACCAGCCACTGGCTCTATACCAGCGGCTTTGAGCGCAACGCCGTGGCCGGGGCCACCGGCCTCAGCCGCGCCGAGCTGGACAGCCTCGCCCGTAGCCTGATTGGCTACTTCAAGAACGGCGACGAGTACGTGCAGGTACGGCTGGAGCCGGGCGGCCCACCGGTGGACTTCTTCACCCCGGAAGAGCTGGTCCATTTTCGGGACGTGAAACGGCTCTTCCGGCTGGACTTCCGTGTAATGGTAGCCACCGCCACCTATGTGGCGGGCTACGCCGCTTTTCACCTCTGGCGGCGGGACCCGCGGGAGCGCCGCACCCTGGCACGCCACACCCTGGCCGGCAGTGGCCTGACGCTGGGGCTGCTCGGACTGCTGGGCATCACCGCGGCGCTGGACTTCAACTGGCTCTTTCTCCAGTTCCACTACCTGGCCTTCAGCAACGAGTACTGGGCGGCCGAAGGCCGCATGCTGGAGCTTTTCCCCGGCGCTTTCTGGTATGATACCGTCATAGGGCTGCTGGCGGCCGTGGCCGGGGCGGCCGCGCTGGCGGGCGGCGGGGCCGGGGCCTACCTGTGGCGGGCGCGCCGCCGTGAAAACCGGGGGAGGTGAGATGGTTACCATCCGCGAGGCAAGGCCAGAAGACGAGGCGCAGGTATTCGGGCTGCTGCGACAGCTGATGAGCTCGGCCGGCGAGGAGAGCGCCATCAACCGCCCGGAGGGCAGCCGGACCTACCGCGCCATCCTCGCCGACGATAGCCTGGGCACCATCCTGGTGGCCGAGGAAGATGGCACCCTGCTGGGCCTGCTTACCCTCTCCTACCCGGTGGCGGTACGCTGCGGCGGTATCTATTCATGCATTGAGGAGTTCGTGGTGGACGAGAAGGCGCGCGGCAAGGGGGTGGGGGGACGGCTGCTGGAGGCGGCCATCGCCCGTGCCCGCGAGAAGGGCTGCGCCGAGCTGCAGGTCAACCGCCCCAGCGAGATGGGCTACCCGGTCTACCTCAGGCATGGCTGGCAGGACCTCGGCCGGCACCTCAACCTTTATCCCGGCCGCCAGCCGGCCGGCTAGCGCAGCCGGAGGTACAAGAGATTGCCCCGGGCTGGCCCGGCCCGTGGGCCCGTAAGGAGAGATAGACCATGGAAGGTGAGCACCTGGGGGCCGTCTGCGGGCTCTACTGCGGGGCCTGCACCCTTTACCGCGCCCGGCATGACTACGACCGCAAGGACGCCGCCGAGGTACTGTCAAGGCTGGCCGAGCGCTGGCAGGTACCGGTGGAAGAGGTGGTCTGCGAGGGCTGCCTCAGCAACGGCCCGCTCGCGCCTTACTGCCAGCGCTGCGAGATACGCCGCTGCGCCGCCGGCCGCGAGGGCGTGACCCGCTGCGCCGATTGCCCGGAGTTCCCCTGCGAGCGGCTGGAAAAGTTCGCCAGCGACGGCGTGCCGCACCACAGCCCCATCATCAGCAACATCCGCCGCCAGCAGAGGCTCGGCATCTACGAGTGGTGCCAGGAAGAATACGAGCGCATCCGCTGCCAGTTCTGCGGCGTCTCGCTGGACTGGTACGCCGAGCGGTGCCACCGCTGCGGCACGAAGAACCCCTCCACTATCACCGGCTTCACCGGCGAGCGCATGCAGCCCTACTACCGGGCCTGACCAGCCCTCCCCCTGGCGCTGGCTATGCGCGAGGTCAGGCAGGCCCTGGAGCGGTACGAGAAAGAAAGGAAGGGGGAAGGCTAGCGGCGGCTATGCCTCTGGCCGAGGCACGGTGTTCACCCTCCCGACCTCATCCTCCCCAGCCGGTTCAGGGCCTCTTTCTTTTCGGCCAGGCCCAGCCTG
>CAZBPZ010000058.1:0-10335 GCA_964493955.1 uncultured Dehalococcoidales bacterium
AAACAGAGCAAGGCCTGACCTCTCGCTGGTGCCGTGCCAGGAGCTGGTGGAAAAGCTCCGGGCTGTCAAGGAGCCCGAAGAGGTACGGCTCATCGAGCAGGCCGCCAGGGTGGCTGACCACGCCTTCCAGCAGGTCGCCTCCCGGCTGCAGGAAGGCGTTACCGAGAAAGAGGTCGCCTGGGAGCTGGAGAAGGCAATGCGCCAGATGGGCAGCCAGGCGCTCCCCTTCGACGTCATCGTGGCCTCCGGGCCCAACGCTGCCCTGCCCCACGCCCGCCCCGGCGACCGGCCGCTACGGCGCGGCGAGCCGGTGGTTATTGACATGGGTGCCCGTATTGACGGCTACTGCAGCGACATGACACGCACCATCTGGCTGGGCGGGGCAGACGAAAAGCTCCGGCAGGTGTATTCCGTGGTGCTCCAGGCCCAGGCAACCGCCCTGGCCGGCATCCGGGCCGGCCTCACCGGCCAGCAGGCCGACGCCATCGGCCGCCAGGTGATTGAGGAGGCCGGCTATGGCAAGCACTTCGGGCACTCCCTGGGGCACGGTGTCGGCCTGGCCGAGCACGAGCTGCCCCAGGTAGGCCCCAATGCTGACAACACCCTGGCGGACGGCATGGTGCTGACAGTTGAGCCCGGCATCTACCTGCCGGGCTGGGGAGGCGTCCGCATTGAAGACCTGGCTATAATAGAGAACGGGGCTTTGCGGCTGCTCTCCGCCGCCCCGAAGATGAAAGCTGGAGGTTAGGTTCCGCATGATAAACGCCAACGAGCTCCGCCGTGGGGTGGTCATTGAAATGGACGGCAAGCTCTACCAGGTAATGGAATACCAGCATGTCAAGCAAAAGCGCACCGCCCTGGCCAGGGTGAAGCTGCGCGATATCCAGGGCGGACACTCGATGGAACGCACCTTCTCCTCGGACGAAAAGCTGGTCCGCGCCCGGCTTGACATGCGTGACGTGCAGTTCCTCTACAGCGAGGGTGACCTCTTTCACTTCATGGACAAGGAGACCTTCGAGCAGACGACGCTCTCCCGCGAGCAACTCGGCGACGCCGTCAATTACCTTACCGACGGGCTCTCCCTCCAGATATCAACCTACAAGGGCGAGACCGTCGGGGTGGAGTTACCGGTCGCGGTGGAGCTAAAGGTCACCAGGACGGAACCCGGCCTCAAGGGTGACACCGTCACCGCCGGTACGAAGCCGGCCACCCTGGAGACCGGCCTCACCATCCAGGTGCCCCTCTTCATCAACGAGGGCGATGTCGTCAAGGTTGATACCCGCTCTGCCACCTATCTGGAGAGGGCTGGCTGAGGTGCTGCGGGCCGACCTGCATATCCACACCGAGTATTCAATGGACTGTGATACGCCGCTGGAGCGGATAGTGGCACGCTGCCAGAAGCTCGGCATCAACTGCATCGCCGTGGCCGACCACGGCACAGTGGAGGGTGCACTGCGGATGCAGGAGCTGGCCCCCTTTCCGGTGGTGGTAGCCGAAGAGATACTGACACCCCAGGGCGAGATAATGGGCGTCTTCCTCAAAGAGACCATCCCCAGCGGAATCACCATCCCGCAGGCCATCAGCCGCATCCGGGCCCAGGGCGGCCTGGTCTGCCTGCCGCACCCCTTTGACACACTGCGCCGCCTCCGGCTGAGCGAGGAGGAATTAGACAGCCTGGCCGCCGAGGTGGACATCGTCGAGGTGTTCAACGCCCGCAGCCATGCCCCGGTTTGCAACGAGAGGGCCGCCGCCTTCGCCGAGCGCCACGGGCTGGCCCGCAGCGCCGGCAGCGACGCCCACTGGCCCTTTGAAATCGGCCACGGCTACGTGGAGATGCCCGAGTTCCAGGACAGGGAAGGCTTCCTGCACTCCCTGGCCCGGGGCAGGATTTACGGGCGCAGGTCAGGCCTGTTCGTCCATCTCTTCAGCCTGTGGGCACGGCTCAAGAAGGTGTTCTAGAGGAGGTCAGTCATGTACCGCGTGGGCTGGTTCTCCACCGGCCGGGGCCAGGGCTCCCGGGCACTGCTACAGGCCATCCACGATAGCATCACCTCGGGCGAGGTCAATGCCAGTATCGAGTTCGTCTTCTGCAGCCGCGACCCCGGCGAGGCCGAGCCGACCGATGCCTACCTGAAGCTGGCCAGGGGGTACGGCTACCCGGTGGTCACCTTTTCCTACCAGAAGTACCGCCGTGCCCGCCGCCAGCGCACCCCCCCACCGGGCGAGCCTATGCCCCAGTGGCGGCTGGACTACGACCGCGAGGTAATGGCCCGCCTGGCCCGGTTCAAACCGGACCTCTGTGTGCTGGCCGGTTACATGCTAATCCTCGGCCCGGAGCTCTGCCAGAGGTACAACTTCATCAACCTCCACCCGGCCGCCCCCTGGGGCCCCACCGGCATCTGGCAGGACGTCATCTGGAAGCTAATTGAGACGGACGCCCGGGCGAGCGGCGTGATGATGCACCTGGCTGTACCGGAGCTGGACCGCGGACCGGTGGTCACCTACTGTACCTTCCCCATCCGCGGACCGGCCTTCGACCACCACTGGGAGGAAGTCCGCCGCCGCTCACTGGAAGAGGTGCGCCGCACCGAAGGCGCGGACAACGCCCTCTTCAAGGCCATCCGCCAGCACGGCGCCGCCCGTGAACTCCCGCTGGTCGTTGCCACCGTCCAGGCCTTCGCCGAGGGGCGGGTGCGCATTACGGCCGACAAGCAGGTAGTGGACGCCTCCGGTAAAATCATCGCCGGGCAGGACCTCACACCGGAGATTGAGCGCCGCCTGAGCCGACAGCTCCCATGACTGCCTGCATCTGCTTTGCCCTGGAAGGTATCCTCACCCCGGCCGACCCTGCCGCTGTCCTCGGCGGTATCATTCCCGGCGGCGAGCGCCTTCTCCAGGCCATCACCCGCTACGATGCCCTGCTCACAAGAGAAGAACGGGCCGATTACCAGCCGGGCGACCTGATGGCCCAGCTCGAGCCTTTCCTGGTGCGCCACCACGTCCTGGAGAAGCAAATCATCGCCGCCGCGGCGCAGGTGCCGCTGGCCCCCGGTGCTACCGACCTCACGGCCTGGTTGCACAGCCACGGCTGGAAGGTGTTCGCCCTGAGCAACGCCCCCGAGCCCTTTGCCTTCCGCCTTGCCCGGCGGCTGGAAATCTACACCCACAACATCCAGGCCGTACCATCCCGCCTGGAGACGCTGGCATCGGCGCTGTCTCAGGAAGACGCCGGGATGCTGGAGCGGGCGGAGAGCAAAATCCTGGCCCTGCCGCCCGACGCCGCCGATGCCAGGCTGCTCGAGGTGATGGACAGCTTCTACTTCGGGGAACTGCCCGCCAGCGCCGTTGGCCGGGCGCTGGCCCAAGGCCGGGCCACCGGTAGCCGGCACCGCCTCAACGGGCTGGCCCGCTTCGCCTCAGACCATTCGAAGCCGCTCTACGAGTGGGTGGTGGTGGGTGACAGCGTGCTGGACTCGCGCGTCCTGCAGGAGGTAGAGATACCCGGCGGCCTGGCTATTGCCTTTAACGCCAGCGCCGCCGCCCTGCCCTACGCCACCATGTGCCTGGCCGCCACCTCCGTCTGGAGCCTGGTGGACGTGCTCCGGGCGTGGCAGAGGGGCGGCCGCGGCGCCGTGCGGGAGCTGGTGTCTGCCCGCGAGCAGGTGCCGTCCGACGACACGAAAGGTCACGCCCACTGGCTGGCCGACCGCAAAGACCTGGACGACATCATCACCATCCACCGCACCCACCAGCGCCTGCGCCGGTACTTTCGTTCCCGGCCCTAGCCAGAAAGAACAGGCCCGCCGCGGCGGGCCTGCCCGGACCGGTAGCCCGCTTACTTCTTGGAGCCTTATAGTCCCAGGGCTATTGACGTTGACAATTTCCAGGGCCTGTCCGGACCGGTAGCCCGCTTTACTTCTTGGAGTCCTCGCCGGGCCGGCCCAGAATCTCGTCAATCAGGCCGTACTCCACCGCCTGCTGCGGGTTAAGGAAGAAGTCACGGTCTGTATCCTGGGCAATCTTCTCGACACTCTGGCCGGTGCACTCGGCCAGAATATTACGCAGGGTCTCCTGGAGACGCAGAATCTCACGGGCATGAATCTCAATGTCAGTTGCCTGGCCCTGGATGCCGCCCATTGCCTGGTGCATGTGAATGGTGGCATTGGGGAGAGCATAGCGTTTCCCCTTGGCACCGGCCGCCAGCAGCACAGTGGCCATGCTGGCCGTCATACCCACGCAGATGGTGGACACATCAGGCCGGATGAGCCGCATGGTATCATAGATAGCCAGGCCTGCCGCAATCACCCCGCCCGGGCTGTTGATATAGAGGCTGATGTCCTTGTCAGGGTCCTCGCGCTCCAGGTAAAGGAGCTGGGCAATAACCACATTGGCCACCTGGTCATTGATGGGCATTCCCAGCATGATGATGCGCTCTCGGAGCAGTAACGAGTATATGTCAAAAGCGCGCTCCCCCCTGGCACCGGTCTCAATAACCATCGGAATAAGGTTAGACGGCTGCATTATTCCTTCCCCTCCTCTTTCGGAGTTACCGTGGCCTCGGTCCCGCCCCGGGCAATTGCCACAATCCTGTCAAGCGTCTTGCGCGAATAAAGCCTCTCCCGGATAGCCCCGCGGTTTTCCGGGGTGCTCAGAAGTTCTTCAAGCTCGCGGCGCCTCTCTTCGGCGGCCTCGGCCAGAATCCGTGCCACCTCGTCATCAACCTCAGCCTCGCTGACCTCTATGCCTTCCCTCTCCGCCAGCTTACCCAGGGCCAGGCCACGCCTGACACGCTCCTCGGCCTCGGGGCGAAGCTCCTCGTGCATGTCCTCAAGCGTTTTGCCTATCATGCTGAGGTAGCGCTCCAGTGTCAACCCCTGCATCTGCAGGCGCCGCTCACGGTCCTCCAGCATGCGGTGAATCTCGGTATCAACCAGCACTGGCGGGTACTCAATCGTGCTCATTTCCACCAGGGCCCGGACGGCACGGTCCTGGAACTCCAGGCGCGCCCTTTCCTCGGCCCGCTTTTCCATGTCCTGCCGCACCCGGGCACGCAGCTCGGCCACCGTCTTGAACTCCGGGTCAACCCGCGTGGCAAACTCGTCGGTGAGCTCTGGCAATTTTTCCTCTTTGACCTCCACTACCTTTACCCTGAAGGTAACCTCCTTGCCCGCCAGCTCCTGGCGCGGGTAATCAGCCGGAAAGGTCAGGCCGAACTCTTTCTCCTCGCCCGTCTTCAGGCCGACGAGCTGCTCGGCAAAGCCTGGCGCCGGGGCCGCCAGCTCGGGCAGGACCTGGTACTGCGCCCCCTGCTGGTTGATGAAGGGCTCGCCGGCGATGGTACTCTCCACGTCCAGGGTGATGAGGTCCCGCAGCTGTACCGGCCGCTCCACCGGCTCCCAGGTAGCATGCTGGCGCCGCAACTCCTCCAGCACAGCCTCAACTGCCTCATCCGTTACCTCGGCCGGCACCTCCTCCACCCGGATGGTGTGGTAATCGCCGAGGGTCACCACCGGCGGCAGTGGCACAACCGCCCTCAGCACCAGCGGTTCCTCCTGCACCACCTCAATCTGGGGCCGTGCCAGCGGCTCAATCTCCTCGGCGGCGATGGCCTTCTCGTAGACACGGGGCACCACGTCTTCCAGGATGTTTTCAAAGAGGGCCTTACGCCCCACATGGCGCTCCAGTATTGCCCGCGGTGCCTTGCCCCGGCGGAAGCCGGGCACGTCGACCCGCCGCACCAGCTGCCGGTACACATTCAGAGAGGACTCTTCCATTTCCTCGGCGTCCACCTCAATGGTAAGGAACGCCTGGTTGTTCTCGGTCTTTTCCCGGTTTACCTTCACAGTTGTACCCTTCGGCCCTTATTCGGTCACCACGTCATCCGCCAGGCGCAGGTGCAGCTCCCGGAGCTGCTCCTCGGTCACCGGCGAGGGTGCGTCCAGTGTCAGGTCAACCGCATTCTGGTTCTTGGGAAAGGCAATAACCTCGCGGATGGTCTCCTCACCGGCCAGCAGCATGACAAGCCGGTCTATCCCGGGGGCAATACCACCGTGGGGCGGCGCCCCGTACTGGAATGCCTCCAGCAGTGGCCCGAAGCGCTGCTTTATCTCCTCATCCCGGTAGCCGAGCAGGCGGAATATCTTGTGCTGCAGCTCGCTGTCGTGAATCCTGATGCTACCGCTGGCCAGCTCATAGCCGTTGCAGATGATGTCGTAGTGCCTGGAATGCACCTTCCCCGGGGCCGTGTCCAGCAGGGGGATATCCTCGTCACGCGGGGCGGTAAAGGGGTGGTGCTCCGGGTCCCAGCGCCCCAGCTCGGCATCCCAGCGCAGCAACGGGAAGTTCTGCACAAAGGCGAAGGCCATCACGTCCGGGTCAGCCAGGCCAAGGCGCTGCCCCATCTCGCGCCTCAGCTCGGAAAGGACCCGGTTCACCATCTTGACCTCGCCGGCAACGATGAGCAGCAAATCACCCGGCCCGGCCTGCAGGCGCCGGGCCATCTCCCGTACCTGCTCCGCTGTCAGGTAGCGGGCCGCCACCGACCTGACAGCGGCCATGTCAAGTTCATCAAGGTTACCTGCCCCGGCACCCAGCGAGATGGTGAGCAGGCCCCTGGCACCGTAGCTCTGCGCCAGCCGGTTCAGCTCATCAAGCTGGTGCCGGCTGTAGTTACTGCAGCCGGGGGCGCAGATGGCCTTGACCCGGCCGCCGGCCGCCACCGCCTCGCGGAAGACGGCGAACTCACTCTCAGCCACTATATCTGAAAGGTCGCGTAGCTCCAGGCCGAAGCGCAGGTCCGGCTTGTCGCTGCCGTAGCGTTCCAGGGCATCGTCGTAGCCCAGCCGCGGCCACGGCTTGACGACACGCTTTTGCGGGGTCACCGTCTCCACCAGCGCCGTGAAGAGGCCCTCCATCAGCTCCAGGATGTCCTCTTCCTCAACAAAGCTCATCTCGAGGTCAAGCTGGGTGTGCTCCGGCTGGCGGTCAGCCCGGGTGTCCTCGTCACGGAAGCAGCGGGCAATCTGGAAATACTTCTCCACACCCGCCACCATCAGGAGCTGCTTGAGCTGCTGGGGTGACTGCGGCAGAGCATAGAACCGACCGGGGTGGAGGCGGCTCGGCACCAGGTAGTCGCGCGCTCCCTCCGGCGTGCTCTTTATCATGATGGGCGTTTCCACCTCGATAAAGCCGCGAGCGTCCAGGTAGTCGCGGATAAACTTCACCACGCGGTGTCGCAGCACCAGGTTACGCATCATGCGGGGACGCCGCAGGTCAAGGTAGCGGTAGCGCAGGCGCAGGCTCTCGTCAACCTCAACCTCGCGGTTGATGTAAAACGGCGGCGTCTCCGCAGTGTTCAGCACGCGGCAACTGCTGGCAATCACTTCAATCTCGCCGGTGGGAAGCTGGCGGTTCTCCGTCCCCGCCGGCCGCAGGGCCACCTCGCCCGCCACCTGTACCACGTACTCGCTGCGGAGGCTGCCGGCCGTGCGGTGCCCCTCGGCCGAGACCTCCGGGTTGAAGACCACCTGGGTGATACCCTCACGGTCACGCAGGTCAATGAATATCAGGCCACCGTGGTCACGCCGCCGGTCCACCCAGCCGGCCAGGGTAACCCGGCTGCCGGCATGTTCACGGCGTAGTACGCCACAGCTATGAGTCTTGAGCAAGGATGTCTCCTGCAGAGCGAGGCGGATACCTGGACTAGCTTCAGTATAGCCCAGCCAGCCCCGCCGTTCAAGCTGGGGGCCTCGCGCCGCCGGCGGTAAAAGCTGCCGCCGGCCCAACGGCCGGCGGCAGGTCACTTTCCACCGGGCAAGACCGTCTACCGCTTGAAGACGAAGATATTGCACCCGCCAACGCCGACGTTATGGGTCACGCCTACCTTCGGGTCACCCGGCACCTGGCGCGGGCCGGCCTCGCCGCGTAGCTGGCGCACAATCTCGGCTATCTGGGCAATCCCGGTGGCCCCCATGGGGTGGCCGCGGCTCTCCAGCCCGCCGTCGGTATTGACCGGCTTGATACCGCCGATGTCGGCCTTGCCGTCCCAGATAAACTGGGCACCCTCGCCCGGCTTGCAGAAGCCGAGCTCCTCCACCGCGAAGACCTCGCCGGCGCTGAAGGCATCGTGCACCTGGCAAACGTCAACATCCTCCGGCCCGATACCGGCCAGCTCGTAGGCATCCTTGCTGACCCTGGCAATGAAGCCTTCGGCCACGTCTCCGCCGACCCCCTCCGGGGCATAGGCCGGGGTGCCGCTGCCCCAGCCGGCGATGATAATCGGCTTGCCGCGGAAGCGGTGGGCCACTTCCAGGGCACAGACCACCGCCGCCGAGGCACCATCACTGCTGGGCGAGCACTGGTAGAGCGTCAGCGGCTCGGCTATCATGCGGGCGTTGAGGACCTCTTCCAGCGTGAGCGGGGTCTGGTACTGGGCATAGGGGTTCAGGGCGGCGTTCTTGTGGCTCTTCACCGACACCTGGGCGAACTGCTCCCTGGTGCTGCCGTATTCGGCCATGTGGCGCTGGGCACGCATGGCGTACTCGCCCGGCATAATGCCCAGCCCCATGAGCTGGCTGTAGCTGGCCGTCTCACGGCTGCTCGGCGCCCCGAGCAGCCCGCGCTGCATCTTCTCCACCCCGGTACAGAGGGCCACATCGTAAAGACCGGCCCCAATCACCCAGGTGGCAATACGGACGGCCGTTGACGAGCTGGCGCAGGCCTTTTCAACGTTATCAATCAGGATACCGGGCTGCCCGACCTCGCCGAAGACCCGCAGGCCGGTACCGGTCACCTCCTGCACACGGCCGCTGAAACCGACCTGAATATCCTTGAAGTCCGCCCCGGCGTCCTCCAGAGCGGCCAGAATAGCCTCGCGTGCCAGGTCACCCACGCTCTTGTCCGGCCAGCGGCCGAACCTGTGGAGGCCCACCCCGACAATACAGACCTCCCGCATATTCCTCCAGGCTTCTAGCATTCCCACGGCTCTCTTCCTCCGCTTTCCTTCATTTTATGACTTTATGACCCGGAACTTATCCACCAGCAGCTCGTTACCATCGGCATCTTCCATGCCCTTCTCAAAATAGACCTCTACCGGCGCCCCGATTTTCACGGACTCCAGGTCCTCGGTCACAACCCCGTGCAGCTGGCAGCCCTCCTCCATGGTAACAATAACAATGGCGTACGGCACCTGCACCAGGGCATTTGGCAGCTGCTGGTGGACAATGGTAAAGGTGTAGATGGTACCTTTACCCTTCAACGGCACCTGTTCCATCTGCATCTTGCCACAGTTAAGGCAGATGACACGCGGCGGGGCAAAGTACTTGCCACAGTTACCACACCGCGAAGCAATCAGGTACGGCTCCTGGTTCGGGTCCTCGGGTACAATAAAGCGTCCCCGCCTGATAGGCAACCTCTTCTTCCGGGTAGCAGCCTCGCTCACTGGCCCTATCTCCTTCCTAATCTCTGTTGATGTCCAAAGCACCGGCAACCGCAGTAACTACGAGAACGATGCCGGCCAACTGTACCTGGAGCAGATTATACCACAAGACCGCCGCCGCAGTTGCAAAAACAGGGCAGCTAGAAACGCTCGCTGGCACCGATAATCTCAATCAGCATCCCGTGGGCACTCCGGGGGTGAATAAAGCGCCTGCCCAGCACCCGCATACCCCGCTCGTCACACTTCTTCAGCACCTCTTCCGGCTCGTCCACCAGCAGGCTGTAGTGGTGGATGCCTTCGCCGCGGCTGGCCAGGAAGCGCTCTATCAGCCCCCCCTCGCCGCGTGGCTCCAGCAGCTCGAAGAGGCTATCACCCACCCGCACCATCCGCGAGTAGAACTCCGGCATCTCCAGGCCACGCTCCCCGACAAACTCGGCCCCGAAGAGCTCCTTCATGAAGCTGGCCACCGTGTCAATACTCTCAACCGCAATGCCAATGTGATGGATACCCCGTATCATGTTACCTCCCCTGAGTTTTGTTCCGCCAGCCAAGACAGACCCAAGCGTGATTATGCCAGAGCCACCGCTCCGGGCACAAGCCGGGGCGGCCGGGTCCGGCTGTCTGCCGGGTACCGGGTGACGATAGTACCACCCCGCCATGACCAATGCGCTATTGTTACCGCCGCCCGGCCGAGCCTAACATGAAAGTGTAGGAGTGTGCCTCCGGACAATATAAGGAGGTCAAGGTGGCCGAGACGCTCTCAAAGACGTCGCAGCCGACGTTGCTGCAGACACAGTTCCCCTCGCCGGAAGCCCTGGCGCTCGTCCCCGAGGAGCTCGCCCGCCGCTATAATGCCATCCCGGTGGCGGTGCGGGGTAACACTCTGCTGGTTGCCATGG
>CAZBPZ010000059.1:0-10221 GCA_964493955.1 uncultured Dehalococcoidales bacterium
CTTATAGAACTTCAGACTACCCTGACACTCAAAGTATTAGGTCGCTGGCTCTGAGTTGATGACAGGTATATTTCTTCTTGCTTCGGGCATATTGAAGACTGCTCGAAAAGTTCTGCCTATGTTCGGGGAGCCATTACTTTTTGCCGGGCAGGCCGGCATCGGTCACAGCGGTGGTAACCCCTCACGTATTTGATGCCCACGCCGACGAGTATGATGCCTGGTACGACCACGAACCGGGTAAGACTATCTTTGCGATGGAGCTGGCGTGCCTGCGTCCCCTGCTGCAGGACTGCCCTGCTCCCTGCCTTGAGGTGGGTATGGGGTCAGGGCGGTTTGCAAGGGTCCTCGGGGCCGGGTATGGCGTGGACCCGGCCCGGGCCCTCCTGGCAAAGGCCGGGGCACGGGGTGTGCGGGTGGGGCTGGCCGCCGGTGAAGGCCTCCCCTTCAGGGACAAGAGCTTCCGTGCCGTCCTCATGGTGCTGACACTGTGCTTTGTGGACGACCCTCCTCGTGTCCTGCGGGAGGCGTGGCAGGTGCTGCTGCCCGGGGGACGGCTCCTGCTGGGGATGGTGCTCCGTGGTAGCCCCTGGGCCGACTGTTACCGTGGCCTTGGCGGGGAGGGGCACCCGCTTTACCGCCGCACCAGGTCCGAGACTTCACCGGCAGAAAGGGTGGCCGGGGAGATGCTACCCCGCCGGCCGACCCGTCCCGTGCCTACCCAGCGCAGTAAGTAGCCGGCTATCTCCTCGAGGTCAAGCGCCGGGAAGACACCTTCCTCGTAGAGGGTGATTTCCATGCCTGCCTCCGGATGTCAGGCGTCCAGCTTTTCCAGGACAATCCGGGCCGCCAGCTCTCCGGCCAGCAGCATCGCCCCGAAGGTGGGGCCCATCCGTGGCAGGCCGTAGGCGGTGGACACGGCCATGCCGGTGACCACCAGGCCGGGGTGAATCTCGCCGGTGTGCTCCAGTATCAGGTCCTCGGAGCGCTCCACCCACATTGCCCCGAAGCCGCGTGTCTTCAGCATGCCACGCTCCTCGAGCTTCTTCAGCACCTGGGCGTCGTGCCCGGTGGCGTCGACGACCATCTTAGCCTCAATGGCCACCGGGTCAACGGAGGTTATCTCGCGGGGCAGGGCGGCAATCGGCGTCCAGTTGATGACCGCCCCGGCGACACGCCCGTCTTCACGCAGTACCACGTCATCGAAGGCGGTCATGTTGGCGAACTTTACCCCGGCGTCGCAGGCCGAGGCAATCAGCTTGGAGCAGGCGTGGGGCCCGTCGGCCACCAGCAGGCCCTCGGTGACCGCCTTGTAAGGCACCCCTATCTCGTCGAGGATGCGCTCCGCCGGGTGCCGCACCGTCACCTTGTTCATAAGGTAGCCGCCAATCCAGAAGCCGCCGCCGAGGTAGTTGTTGCGCTCAACGAGGAGCACCTTCTTGCCGGCACGGGCCAGGTCGCGCCCCGCCATCAGGCCGCTGGGGCCGGCCCCGATGATGATGCAGTCACTCTCGACGAACTCTTCAAACTGGGCGGCAAACTCCCCGACAATGGCCCGCGTGACGTCCTTCTCACCAACTGCGCTGAACTTTTCCATTTGACCTCCTTTGCGGCTGCTGCCGGACGGGCCACTGGCAGGGCCATTACCTTAACAAGAAAGTCACAGGCGAAGAGGGCTACTTGCACCTGTGACCATCTGCCTCGCCTTCCCTCCGCTCGCATTACCGAGTTCAGGTTCCAGGAGTCGTCCCCGGTGGGACCTCTCAGCCTTTCGGCTCCCCCGGCAGCTATTCAGTTGTTGCTCCCACTATAGGTGGTAGGGTGGCCGCCTGTCAACACCGCCGGCCCGCCCGGGGCAGGGTACTAACTAGAAGCGGCCTGCCTTGAAGTCGTCTATGTTGAAACTGGCAGACTTGCAGTAGTTGATGATACGGCGTTCCCGGTCTTCCACCTTCTGGCAGGCCTCAGGTACCTGGCGGGCGATCTCGTGCGGAATGACGACGACGCCGTGCTTGTCGGCGTGGATGAGGTCGCCGTTGTTGACCCAGAGGCCGCCCACCTTCACCGGCATACCCGAGCCGGTGATGTGGACGTAGGCGTGGGAGGGAATAACAGCGGCGGCGAAGAAGTGGAAGCCCAGCTCGTGGACCTCGTCCAGGTCACGTACCCCGCCGTTGGTGACCACCCCCAGGCACCCCAGCGCCCGGTGGATGTTGGCGTTGACCTCACCCCAGAGCGAGCCGATGCAGCGAGGCTCGTCGAGGTCCTGGATAACGGCCACCCTGGGGGCTGGCGTGCTGAGGATGTTGTCCCAGTGGGCCGGGGTGGCGTCGCGGTCGCGCTCGGTGGGCGGGCTGTCCGCCACCATGGTGGCTGTGCAGGCGTAGCCGACCATCGGTCCCAGGTCAGGGAAGCAGCAGTTTATCCCGAGCATGAAGCCCTGGTTGCGGGGCCTGATGTTGAAGGTCTCAATGGCGTTGCAGATGGCAGGCGTCGGCCAGGCCCGCAGCGCCTCCAATTCTGCTTCAGACAGGGGTTCCATCAGTTGTCCTCCTAGGTGAGATTCTTCCTGGGTCTTACTCCCTTGTTTACCCAGTTGTGCGGCCAGTGTCCGCTGAGCACGCGGGCCGCCTCCTGGCCGACGCTGGTGAACAGGCGCTTGAAGGAGGCATCGCAGTAGGAGGCGGAGTGTGGGGTAGCGATGACGTTGTCCATCTTGAGTAGCGGGTTATCGGGGTCAACCGGCTCCTGCTCGAAGACGTCAAGCCCGGCCCCGGCAATCCACCCCTCCCGGAGTGCCTGGATGAGGGCGGGCTCGTCCACCACCGAGCCGCGGGCGGTGTTGATGAGGTAGGCGGTGGGTTTCATCTGCTTCAGCTCGTTCTCGCCGATGAGGTGCCAGGTCTCCTTGTTCAGCGGGGTGTGCAGAGAAACGTAGTCGGACTCCTTGAGAAGCTCGGGCAGGTCCACGAGCTCAATGCCTGCCTCCTCGGCCAGTTTCCTGTCTACATACGGGTCGTGGCCAATCACCCGCAGGTCGAACGCCCTGGCCTTGCGGGCGGTGCTGCGCCCGATGTTGCCGCAGCCCACCAGTCCCAGTGTTTGCCCGTATATCGAGCCCATCGGTGTTCGCAGCCCCCACCACTCCGACCAGCGGCCTTCCTTGACAAGCCGGTTGAACAGGGTGAGCCGCCGGTTGCAGGCCAGCAGCAGGAGGATGGCGTGCGTGGAGACCTCCTCCAGGCAAAAATCAGGGATGTTGATTACCAGCACCCCGTTATCGGTGGCGGCGTCCACGTCGATGGTATCGTAGCCAATGCCGTAGCGGACGACTGCCTGCAACCGGGGCAGGGCCTCTATGACACGGCGCGTTATCTGGGCGGCGGCTGTCAGGATAATGTCGGCATCGCGGGCGGCGGCAATGGTCTCCTCCTCCGAGGAGCTATCGGCCCCGACGAGCTCTGCCCCGACCCTGGCCAGCTCGCGGGCTTCATCCTCCATCGGGGCACGGCTGCCTCCCCGGTCTACCCTTACCACCTTGAACCTGGGCTGTGTCATGCTACTCACCTCTTGCTGTGGAGTCTCTGTTTGAAGCGTGCCTCGGCTGGTCTTTACCTGCTACCGGCCACGGCGGCCCTTACCCCAGCCAGTGCGGGTTGCGGGACGTGGCGTCAAACATTGTGCCGGTCTTGTAGCCCTCGTTGCGGCCGCCCTCGGCGGCAGCGGCCGTCCTCGCCAGCAGGGCAGCGCGCTCGGCCTCACCCAGCGGTCGGAAGCTCCTGGTAGCCGCGAGGGCCTCCTCCAGCCTTGCCAGCGACTCGCAGCCGGTGATGACGGTGCTTACCGGCAGGCTCATGGCGTAGTGCAGGCACTCGGCAGGGCTGACAAGGCCGCTCTGCGGTAGTGCTCCGGCGGCCAGCGGCTTCATCGCCAGCACGCCAGTGCCGCTCTCCACCAGCCGGGGCAGGACCTGTTTCTCGAAGCTGCTGAAGTGGGCGTCCAGCAGGTTAAGGGGCATCTGTACGGCGTCAAAGGTAAAGCCGTGTTCGGCGGCGGTGCGTAGCATCCGGAGGTGCACCGCCGGGCTCTTGTGGCCGGTGAAGCCGATGTAGCGTATCTTGCCGGCTTCTCTGGCCTTCAGCACGGCCTCCAGGCCGCCGCCGGGGGCGAAGATACGGGCCGGGTCCTCGGGGCGAATGACCTCGTGGAACTGGAGCAGGTCTATCGTCTCCACCTGCAGGCGCCGCAGGCAGTCGTCGAGCTGCCTCGTGGCGGCCTCGGCTGTCTGGCCGTCTATCTTCGTCATCAGGAAGACCCTGTCCCGGTAACCGTCCCGCAGCGCCTTGCCCATGCGGGTCTCACTGACACCGCCGAAGTAGTCCCAGCTGTTGTCCATGAAGTTGATGCCACTGTCAATCGCCGTTCGGATGATGCGAATACTCTCGGCCTCGCTTTCCGGCATGCCAATGTGGGCACCACCCAGCCCGAGGATGGACACCATCTCCCCCGTGTTCCCCAGGGGGCGGTAGGGTATCCCCGCCCTGGAGGTTGTGGCCGCGTTGGATGGCATCTGTTGCTGTACCTCCTTCTTTCACCCTGGTCTGGTTGCCCTCCGGTTGTAAACGCCCGCCGCCCCGGGAGGACGGCACCCGGTGGTAGTATACACCAATCGGAGCCAGCATACGCAAACACCTGTACACCCACCCCTTGCGCCCTTGACAAACCCCGGCTACCGCGATACGATACTGCCCACATACCTAGACAGTCTAGGCATTAGCCCGAATAGTGTCTCCCGGCTGGCCGTCACACCGGGATGGCGGCTGGCAAAGCAGAGACCGGCGCAGGGGGGTGAAAGCATGAAGATAGCAGTTGATGCCATGGGCGGCGACCATGCCCCGGCGGAGATTGTCCGGGGGGCGGTGGCCGGCTCAAGGCAGTTCGGGGTGGACATCCTGCTGGTGGGCCCAAAGGACCAGCTTGAGCGCGAGCTGGCAAGCACCGACCTTGCCGGGGCCAGCCTGGAGATAGTCCATACCGACCAGTGGCTGGCCGAGGGGGAGCACCCCGGCTACGCCCTGCGCCAGAAGCGCCAGGCCTCGGTGTTCGTCGCCGCCCGGCTGGTGAAGGAAGGTAAGGCCGATGCCATGCTCAGCGCTGGCCCCACCGGCGGCGTGACGGTGGCCGCCATGATGCTACTGGGCACGATTGAGGAAATGTCACGCCCGGTGGTGGGCGGGCCTTTCCTCGGCTTTGCCCCTGAGACCGTGCTCCTGGACCTCGGTGCCAACGTGGACTGCCAGCCGTACCAGCTTGTCGATTTCGCCATCATCGGCGCGGTCTACGCCGAGAAGATGATGGGTATCAGCCACCCGACCGTGGCCATCCTCAGCGTTGGTGCCGAGGAGGGCAAGGGCAACCAGCAGGTTCTGGAGGCCTACTCCCTCCTCAAGCAGAGCGGCCTCAACTTCATCGGCAATGTCGAGGGGTATGACATCCCGCTGGGCAGGGCCAACGTCATCGTCTGTGACGGCTTCGTGGGCAACATCCTCGTCAAGTTCACCGAGAACCTGGGCAAGACCACCTGCCGCTGGCTGCAGGAGCGGCTGGCGGGGAAGCTCGCCGCGGACGAGCTTGAAGTGCTGACCGGTGAGCTGCTGCGCCAGACCAGCGCTGCCGATGCCACCGGCGGCGGCCCGCTGTGGGCGGTGGACGGCGTGGTCTGCGTGGCCCACGGTCGCTCCAGGGCGCCGGAGATTGCCATGACCGTTGGCCAGGCCAGGGCCGCCGTCGAGAAAGACCTGGTGGGGGCGTTCAAGCGTGAACTGGCGGCTGCCCGGCAACGCCTGGGCAGGCCCGAAGGCCAGCCACCCGGGCCGCCGGCGGCACCCTAGGGGCCCTGCCGGCCGGCGGCCGCTGCGGGGAACGAACGGTGATGAAGGAGGGGGGCAATGGCACAACAGGTGGGGATAGTCACCGACACAATCAGCTGTCTGCCGCCGGAGCTGGCCAGGGAGTACGATATCCGGGTAGTACCCACCGGCCTCGTCATCGATGGCAGGGCCTACCGTGACTGCGAGCTTAGCAACGAGGAGTTCTGGCAGCTATTCTACGCTGCCAGGGAGCAGCCCACCACCAGCGCCGTCACGCCGGGTGAGTTCGCAACCGTGTTTTCCGACCTGGCCCGGACGACCGACAGCATTGTCTGCATCACCGTTTCCGCCGCCCTGAGCGCCACCCATGCCACCGCGCTCCGGGCGGCGGACATTGTCAGGGAGCAGCACCCGGGGCTGAAGATTGAGGTGGTGGACAGCCGGACGGCCACCGGGGCCGAGGGCTTTATCGTCCTCGAGGCGGCCCGGGCCGCCCGGGCCGGCGGGAGCCTGGAAGCGGTTGCCCGGGCCGCCCGCGATGCCGTGCCGCGGGTGAAGTTCGTCACGGCCCTGGATACCCTCAAGTACCTCATCAAGAGCGGGCGTGCCCCCAGGACGGCGGTGCTGGGCAACGTGCTGCAGGTAAAACCTATCATCGGTATGCTCAACAACACCGGCCTGGTGGAGAGCGTTGCCCGGGCACGCGGCAGCCAGAAGGCCATGGTCAGGATGGCGGAGATAGTGCGGGAGCAGGTGGGCCCCGGTAAGCCGGTGAGGCTGATGTTCCACTACACGGATGGCATTGGCCCGGCCGAGGCGCTGAAGGCACTGGTGATGCCGGGGCTCAACGTGGAAGAGGTCTACCTGACACCCTACACGCCGGTGATGGCCTCCCAGACGGGGCCGGTGGTGGCGGTGTCGTTCTACGTGTGAGGGGCGCCGGGCGGCTGCCGGGCAAATTGACACCCCCGGGTGCGCATTGTAACATTGGGCGTGATTGCTCTCGTCAGCAGGATGCTCGCCGGGGACAGGCAGGCACTGGCGCGTCTGATTACGCTGGTAGAGCGGGACGCCCCCGAGGTCCCCGCCCTGATGAAAGCAGTCCAGCCCCACCTGCATAATGCCTACGTGTGCGGGTTCACCGGCCCGCCCGGCTCCGGCAAGAGTACCCTGGTGGACAGGCTGGTAACCCGCCTGCGCCAGGACGGCCAGAGCGTGGGCGTGGTGGCGGTTGACCCCTCGAGCCCTTTCAGCGGCGGGGCCATGCTGGGCGACCGTATCCGCATGCAGCAGCACTACCTTGACGACGGTGTCTTCATCCGCAGCATGGCCCTGCGCAACAGCCATGGCGGGCTGCCCCGTACCGTCAGCGGGGTGGTAAAACTGCTTGATGCCGCCGGCATGGACATGGTGCTGGTCGAGACCGTCGGTGTGGGGCAGGCCGAGCTTGACATCATCAGGAACTCGGACACGGTGGTGGTACTGCTGACGCCCGAGGCCGGTGACCCTGTCCAGGGGATGAAGGCCGGGCTGCTGGAGGTGGCTGATATCCTGGTGGTCAACAAGGCAGACCGGCCTGGTGCCGCCGAGATGGTGGCCACTCTGGAGGGGCTGCTGGCCCTCTACCCTCACCCCGGGGGCCGCCCCCCGGTCCTCACCACCGAGGCCATAAGCAACGTGGGGGTTGACCGCCTGCTGGAGACAATCCGGGCGCACCGCCGTTGCCTGGAGGAAAGCGGCCAGCTTGAGGTAAGGCGCCGCCAGCAGCGGCGCAGCGTCCTCCTTAAACTCGTCACCGAGGCCGCCACCGGTCGTATCAGGCAGGCCATGACCGGGGACGAGGAGCTGCGCGCCTGCCTGGAGAAGGTGGAGCGGGGTGAGCTTGACCCCTATTCCGCCTTTGACGATATCTCCCGCCGCCACCCCCTCATCAGGCGGTGGCTGGAGTAGGGGGCCGGGATGAGCACGCTCCTTGACGAAATCAAACGCTCCATCGGCACCGAGGCCGGGCCGATACACTATGCCATTGATGCCGGTGCCATCAGGCTGTTCGCCGGTTCCATCATGGACCCTGACCCCCTGTACCACGATGAAGACTATGCCCGGACGACCCGGCACGGTGGCATCATCGCGCCGCCCACCTTCTTCGGCGGGGCCACCAGCCTGCGGGGCATCCCCGCCGGAGACCGCCGGCCCCTATCGGCTATCCCTCTGCCGGTGCCCCCCGGCTGGACAGGGGTAGCCGCCGGGGACGACTTCCGCCTCTTCGGCCCTGTCCGGCCCGGTGATGTCCTCACCTGTCGCGAGAAGCTGGTGGACGCCTATGAAAAGCAGGGGCGCTCCGGCCACCTTATCTTCACCGTGCGGGAAAAGACCTTTACCAACCAGCACGGCCGGGTTGTCATGGTGCGGCGGTCTTCGGGAGCATTGCTGGAGCGCCCGGCGGAGAGGCCTGCCGCCGCCGGCCGGGAAACTGGCCCGGTCTCCGGGCTGGCCTCGGAGCTACCGGTGCTGGAGGTCGGCCCGGTGATAGTGCGCTACCTGGCCATGTTCGCCGTGGCCACCGCCGAGTTCGAAGACATCCACTACGACCGGCAGTACGCCCTTTCCCGTGGCCTGCCCGATGTCATCATCCAGGGCCTGTACAAGACGAGCCTCATCGCCCGGATGCTGAAGGAATGGTGCGGGGACGGCACCGCTATCAGGCGGCTCAATGTCCGGCACCGCGGCATGGATGTTGCCGGGAGCACGCTCCGGGTCGGGGGCCGCCTGAGCGGGCACTCACAGGAGAACGGCCAGCGCCTTACCACATGCGAGGTCTGGGTGGAGAACGAGTCCGGCCGGCGGAGCACCATCGGTACGGCCAGCCTGGTCACGGGCTGAGCAAGCGGCAGCGGGCCGGTCCCGTCCCTATTCCGCCTCGGCAGCGGCGTAGGCTGCCAGGTCAAGCTCCTCGCCGGTGTACTGCTGGTAGAGACGGGCCAGCTCCTCACCCGCCTTGTCCTCCAGCATGAAGTCCACCACCAGGTAGAGCCTCCGGCCGGAGATGGCCTCGTAACGCTGCTTGAAGGCGTTGTCCTCGTCGGCTGTGTCCTTACAGTCAGCCCCGGCCCGGATGAAGTCACAGGCATCACGGGCATCATTGAAGTATGGGGCCAGCGCCAGCCCCGCCAGCAGGTCATCAATGCTGGCGGCACGGCCCTCCTGGCCAAGGTCATCGGTGATACCCGCGTAGGGCTCCGCCCCGGCCGGGCCGGCTGTCCCGGCCGGCGGCGGCTCGTCAGAGAGCCTCTCGCCGCGCGCCAGCTTCTCGGTGTACTCCACCAGCCGGGCCGACTTATCACGTGCCAGCCAGTCGGTCACCTCGTAGTCATTCGTGGTGTAGAAGTCCCGCACCGTGCGGTTACCCGTCGCCACCTGGCTGGCGTCCTTGACCACCCACTGTCCGTCCAGCCTGACCTCCACCCAGTAGTGGGTGGGGGTCTCTTCGGCCACCAGGCGCACGGCTTCATAGGGATAGTCCACCCCGTGGGCCGCCAGCTTCACCTTCAGCCGCTGGTACTCCTCGGGTCCCATCCCGGTGGTGAGCCGCCCGTCACCGGCCAGCTCGCTCGGCTTGGAGATGGAGTTCATGACCCGCACCTCGAGGCCGTAGTAGCGGGCAATGGAGGCATAGACGACGGCAAAATCAAAGCAGATGCCGTAGATGCGCCCACCGTTATCAAGGCGCTCCCGGATGATGTCCCGTGATGGGTAAATGCCTGGCAGGATATAATTCCAGCGGATGGGGTCGGACGAATCGGGCCTGCCCGGGTCGTAGGACATGCGGGCCGTCTGCCAGTCCACGATGGCATCGGCAATCTCAGCCGGGGTGCCGGAAAGTTCCAGCCCCAGCAGGGCGATGTCCTCCGCCGTAAATGTCGAGACGGGGCTGCTTGCCTGAAAACGTACCACCGCCGGAGCCTCCCCGGTAGAGGAGGCAGGCACATCGGTTTCGCCCACGGCTGGTGCTTCGGCCTGGTCCGTTACATCCGGCGTGGTGGAGGCGGTGTTCTGGCTGACCGGTGATTCTACCGCAGCCGGGGTGGCTGCCGACTTCTCCGGGAGGGCAGTCTCCTCCGCGGGGCCGGGGCCGCAGGCGGAAAGCCCGAGCAGTAGCGCCATCCCGGCCAGAAGGTATCTCAGTCTCATCCGTACTCCCGGCACCCCAACTGGAAGGGGCAAGCTCGGCCGTGGTATGGCCAACACAAAGCCCCGGGCCCACCACGCGGGCCGGGGCCTTTACCTTCGCAACAGCCTGGTAGCGGGGGTTGGATTCGAACCAACGACCTCCGGGTTATGAGCCCGACGAGCT
>CAZBPZ010000060.1:0-10209 GCA_964493955.1 uncultured Dehalococcoidales bacterium
TGTTCAAGGCTGCCGAGCGGCGCTGGGGCAGGGTGGATATCCTCGTCAGTAACGCCGGTATCCGGCGTGATGCCCCCCTTCACAAGATGACCGAGGATGACTGGGAGGCGGCCCTGGCCCCGCAGGTGATGGGTAGCTTCAACTGCGCCCGCAAGGCCCAGGAATACATGGTGCGGCAGAGCTACGGCCGCATCATCTTTATTTCTTCGCCGGTGCCGGCCAGTCTCGGGGAAAAGGGCCAGGCGGCCTACGCCGCCGCCAGTGCCGCCGTGCATGGCCTTACCCGGGCCCTGGCGCTGGAGCTGGGGCCGTACGCCATCACCGTGAACTGCATCTGCCCGGACTACATCGATACCGAGATGAGCCGCAACGTGGCGCGCCGCGAAGGTATGTACCTGGATGATTTCCGGCGTTTCGCCGCGGCGCGCATACCGCTGCGGCGGATGGGCACCCCGGGTGATGTGGCGGCGGTGGCGGTCTTTTTCGCCTCGGAAGAGGCGGGCTTCGTCTCCGGCCAGGTCATAGATGTACGGGGTGGCCCGTAGGGGGCCGTGGGGTATGCATTTCATACCTGATACCGAGGAAGAAGACTCGGCGGCGGAACGCTTCTGGCCGGAGGGCTACAAGCAGGTGTTGCGTGAGGGCGTGCGCCGCACCGTGGCCGAGGAGCTGGGCCGGCGGCGGCGCTTCCGGCGGGTCTACCGGCAGGCCTATGCCGGCCGCTTTGCCAGCTACGAGGACTTCCTTGGGAGGCTGGCCGACATGGTAACGGTGGGGGCGGAAAACGGGGCTGATAGTGCCTTCGACGAAATCATAGACGCTTTCCTGGCAGAGGAGGCCCTGCCGCCGGTAAGACGCTATGCCAGGTACCAGTGGCCGCAGGCCATCACCCCCCGGCTGCGGCAGGAGCTGCGCCGCGTGATTGCCGATGAGTATGGCCAGGACGATGTTTACCGTTTCGCCTATGAGAAGGGCTACTACCAGGACTACCCCTCGCTTGAAGAGTACCTCGGCCACGTGGCCGACCTGGTGACAGCCGGGGCAGAGAATGGGGCCAACGATGTGCTGGAAGGTGCCTACCGGCAGATGATGCGGCGTGAGCGCTTTCTGCCGGTGCGGCGCTACCCGCGCCGGCTCAAGATGTGGTGAGAAAGGAGAGTGCGCCTTGCAAAAGATAGGGATTTGCGGTAAGGGCGGCAGCGGCAAGAGTGTCATCGTGCAACTACTGGCTGAGGGACTGCGCCGGCGCGGCCGCGACGTCCTGGTGGTGGATGCCGACGAGTCTAACACCGGCCTGCACCGTATGCTCGGCTTCGACCGGCCCCCTCGCCCCTTGATTGACCTCCTGGGCGGCAAGCAAACGCTGGAGAGCCGCCTTGAAGCTGCCGTGCGGGCCGGGGTGCCGGAGATGAAGGTGGAACTGGTCAACCAGGAGATGCAACTGGCGGATATCCCGCCGGAGTTCATCTTCACCACCAGTAGCGGCATACGGCTGGTGAGTATCGGCAAGATCCTCATGGCCCTGGAAGGCTGTGCCTGCCCGATGGGCATTGTCAGCCGCTCCTTCCTCAAGAAGCTGCGGCTCGGGCCGGACGAGGTGGCGGTGATTGACCTTGAGGCCGGGGTGGAGCACTTCGGGCGAGGGGTGGAGACCAGCATGGACTGCGTGCTGGTGGTGGTGGAGCCCTCGCTCGACTCACTGGAGATTGCCGCCAGGATTAGCGAGCTGTCACAGCAAATCGATATCGCCGATGTCTTCGCTGTCCTCAACAAGGTGGCTGACGAGGCGACCGACCGCTACCTGCGTGACCAGCTGGCAAAAAGGGATATAACCGTCATCGGGACGGTGCACTACAACCAGGAGATATTCGCCTCCGGCCTGGAAGGTCGGCCGATTCGGCCCGGCGTTGCCGCCGGGGACATTGAGCCCGTGCTTGACTTTCTCTTTCCCTAAAAAAATCTGAAGAGCAGGGCTGAAATGGACGTACTTATGAAGACCGACCTGCCCCTGCCACTCTTCATGAGGGGCAAGGTGCGTGATACCTATGACCTCGGCGAGTACCTCCTCATCGTCGCCACGGACCGCATTTCAGCCTTTGACGTAGTCCTCCCGAACGGTATCCCTTACAAGGGGCTGGTGCTGAACCAGCTCTCCGGTTACTGGTTTGAACAGACCGCCGGGCTGGTGGAGAACCACGTGGTCGAGATGGTGGATGACCCGGCCTGCCTGGACAGGTACCTGCCGCCAGCGCAGCGCTTTGACTACCCGGCCTACCTGGCGGGGCGTTCGATGGTGGTGTGCAAGCTGGAGCGCATCCCGGTGGAGTGCGTGGTGCGGG
The DNA here is from genome assembly GCA_964493955.1 of uncultured Dehalococcoidales bacterium. Classification (GTDB taxonomy): domain Bacteria; phylum Chloroflexota; class Dehalococcoidia; order Dehalococcoidales; family Fen-1064; genus CAZBPZ01. Next base: position 2,340 of record CAZBPZ010000060.1, read on the forward strand.
GCTACCTGGCCGGCTCGGCCTGGGCAGAGTACCGCCGCACCGGCAGCGCCTTCGGGCTGCCGCTGCCGCCCGGGATGGTGGAGAGCCAGGAGCTGCCGGAGCCGGTCTTTACCCCCAGCACCAAGGCCGAGGCAGGGCATGATATGCCCATGAGCCTGGACGACGTCCGCCGGCTTGTTGGCGCGGGCCGGGCCGAGGAGATGATGGAGAAGTGCCTGGCTATCTATGACTTTGCCCGCGAACAGGCGCGCCGGCGGGGCATCATCATTGCCGATACCAAGATGGAGTTCGGGCTGGACGGTGACCGCCTGGTGCTGATTGACGAGCTGCTCACGCCGGACTCAAGCCGTTTCTGGCCGGCCGACCGCTACCAGCCCGGCCGCTCCCAGCCCAGCTTTGACAAGCAGCCGGTGCGTGACTGGCTGGAGGCCACCGGCTGGGACAAGACCCCCCCGGCCCCCGGGCTGACGCCGGAGGTCATCGAGAGCACCTCGCGTGCCTACCGCCGGGCCTACGAGCTGCTCACCGGCCGGAAGCTGGAGGCGGGCCCGTGAGTCTGACCGGCGAGGTACTGGCCGAGGCAGCGAAGCAGTTTGATGCCGCCGGTATTTTGCCCACCACCGGCGGGGCGTTCCTGATTGTTGGCCTGGCCACCGGCCCCGGCCGGGACCTGGATGATTTTGTGCGGGGCGCCGATGGCACCTTCCAGATGCCCGGCTTTGAGGCCCACCTGGTCCCCCGCCTGCGGGAACTGGTCAGCCGGCTGCGTGGTATGGGGCTTGGTGCCCGTATCTACGGGAACCTTGGTTACCCCGCGGGTAGCGACCTCAACCTGAAGCGGGCGGCGGCGGCCGCGGGCGTGGCCGCCTGGGGCAAGAACGCCATGCTGCTGCACGAGCGCTTCGGGCCGCGGTTGCGGCTGGCCTCAATCAGGCTGGACGGGGCCTCGCTGGAGCTGACCGGGCCCGGCCTGCGGGCTTTCGCCGAGAACCGGCAGTGCCGGGAATGTAACGCCTGTATCGAGGCCTGCCCGGCGGGTGTCCTGGAGCCGTACTACATGCGCAACCGCCGTGACTGCCGTGCCAACCTGGCCTGGTATCCCGAGCCGGGGCCGATTGCCTGCTGTGACCTCTGCTGGAAGGTCTGCCCGGCTGGTAAGGCTGCCGGGGCTGATACGGGGTGACAGCGGCCGACCGGGCTACGCCGAGAGGAATCCGCCGTCCACCGGAATCAGGGCGCCGTGCACGTAGCTGGCCAGGTCACTGGCCAGCACCAGCGCCATACGTGCCACCTCGTCGGGGCGGCCGCCACGGCCGATCGGTAGCCTTAGCCTGAATTCAATCCCCGTCCTGATGAGGCGGACATCCCCCCGGCCGACGCCTCTTGCCACTGCCCTGGTGCCAGGCGTGATGATACCGCCCGGGATGAGGGCGTTTACCCGGAAGCCCTGCCCGCCGTATTCCTTGGCCAGCGAGCGCGTCAGGGCGATAATACCGCTCTTGCTGATGCTGTAGGCCGAGAGGTGCCTTTCAAAGGGCAGGACGGCCTCAATTGAGCTGACATTGATGATAACGCCGCCCCGGCGGTGCCGCCGGCGTATCATCTGCTGGCACATCCAGAGGGCGGCGTTGAGGTTAACGTCCATCACCTTCTTCAGGAAAGGCTCGTCCACTTCCAGGAAGCCGCGGAGCGGGTAGAAGCCAGCGTTGTTTACCAGTATGTCCGGGGCCTCACCCGGTAGCTCTTCCCAGAGGCGGTCAATGGCTGCCTTATCGGCCAGGTCAAGGCGGTGGGTCGTGATGTTCAACCCGGGCTGCCGGGCCTGGGCCTGCGTGGTGGCCAGGCCACGGGCGTCTATATCGGCCAGGTGCAGGGCGGCCCCTGCCTCGGCAAACCGGCAGGCGATGGCCCGGCCAATGCCGGCGGCCGCCCCGGTGATGAGGGCGGTCTTGCCCCGCAATGACAGAAGTTCACCAAGTGGAGGTTGTCGGGTCCCCATTGTCTTCTCCTGCCGGCGGCCTTGCCCTTCGGGGCGTGCCGGGGTGGGGCCTATTCGATGCGGCCCTTGGTGCTGGGTGGCCGGTCGATACGCTCGTCCGGGCGGGTGGCCATGTCCAGGGCGCGCCCCAGCGCCTTGAAGAGCGCCTCGGCGCGGTGGTGGTCGTTTCTACCGTAGAGGATGCGGGCATGCAGGTTCATCCGTGCCTCGGCGGCCAGCGTCTCCAGGAAGTGGCGCAGCATGTCGGTGGGGAAGCCGAGCATGTCGTTCTGACTGAAGGAGATGTCAAGTACGCTGTAACCACGCCCGCCGAAGTCAACCGCCACGCTCGCCAGGGCGTCGTCCATCGGCACGGTGGCCTCGGCCATGCGCACGATGCCCCGCTTTTCACCCAGGGCCCGGCCCAGTGCCTGGCCCAGGCAGATGGCCACGTCCTCGGCCAGGTGGTGGCTGTCGTTGCCCGAGGCGGTGAGGTTGATGTCAAGGCGCCCGTGCTGGCCTACCTGTCCGAGGAGATGGTCGAATATCTCGAGGCCGGTGGCGATGTGGCACTCGCCTGAGCCGTCGATATCCAGTTCCAGGCTGATGCATGTCTCCGCCGTCTCGCGCCTGAGGGTTGCTTTTCTGGCCACGGCTTAGCCTCCAATCTGCCGGAGCGCTGCTAGCAGGGCGTCCGTGTCCTCCGGCCGCCCCACGCTGATACGGATGCAGTCCTCAACCCGCGGCTCTTCAAAGTAGCGTACCAGGATGCCTCTCTGCCGCAGCCTGGCGTGCAGGTCTCGTGCCGTTCCCCTGAGGACACGGCAGAGGATGAAGTTGGCGGCCGAGGGTATCGGCTCCAGCCACCCGAGTCCGGACAGCCCGGCGCTGAGCCGCTCACGCTCGGCGATGATAGCCTGCACCCGTCCTTTCAGGTAGTCTATGTCCTTGAGCGATTCTTCAACCGCCACCAGGGCGGCCGCGTTGACATTATAGGGCATCTTGATGGTCAGCAGGTAGCGGGCTACCAGCTCTGGGAATACCCCGTAGCCGAGGCGCAGCCCGGCCAGGCCGGCCCACTTGCTCAGGGTGCGCAGCACCATCAGGTTGCTGTGCCCGGCCACCAGCGGGACCGTGGTCTCGCCGCTGAACTCGTAGTAGGCCTCGTCCACCAGCAGCGGTATGCCCGTCTCCAGCAGGGCCAGCACGTCCTCCCGGGGCAGGGGGGTGCCGGTGGGGTTGTTGGGGCTGGCCACGAAAATGAGGCGGGTGCGGCCGGTCACGGCGGCCCTGACACCGGCCACGTCCACGCTGAAGTCGGCCCGCCGGGGCACGTCCACCACCGTCACGCCGGCCAGGCGCGAGCTGAAGCGGTACACCCCGAAGGTGGGCACGCAGTTGATGACTTCATCACCCGGGCTGGTGAAGAGGCGCAGCGCCAGGTCTATGAGCCGGTTGCTGCCGCTTTCGGCCACCACCTGGGCGGGTGACACGCCGGCGTAGTCCGCCAGCACCTGGCGCAGGCGTACCTGGGCGTTGTCCGGGTAGACATGGTACCGCTGGAAGCGGCCGAGTGCCGCCTGCACCCGTGGCGAGCAGCCGTACGGGTTCTCGTTGGCGTCCAGCTTGATGATGCGCTCTACCGGCACCCCGGTCTTGTCCTCGAGCGTCTCGGGTGAGGCGGCCGCCGAGTAGCCGATGAAGCCGGCGAGGTCCGGGCGTATGAACTTTTCAATACCATCTGGCATGGCCGGCTACTCCCCGGTGTCCTTCAGGCGTTTTTCGATGGCCCGGGCGTGGGCCTCCAGCCCCTCGGAGCGGGCGATTGTTACGGCGGCCGGTCCCAGCTCCCGCAGGCTCTTCGCGTCCACGTGGATGACATTGGTAGTCCGGACGAAGTCAAGCACGCTCAGGGGTGAGGTGAAGCGGGCCGTACCGGCGGTGGGGAGTACGTGGTTGGGGCCTTCCACGTAGTCGCCCAGGGCGATGGTTGCCTTCGGGCCGCTGACAATACAGCCGGCCACGGCCCGCTCTATGTACCATTCGGGGTTGGCGACCAGCAGCAGCAGGTGCTCCGGGGCGAAGCTGGTGGCCAGCTCTACCGCTTCGTCCGGGCTGTCCACCACGATGATGAGGCCGTTGGCTTTTAGCGACTGCTCGGCGGGGCTGCGGCGTGGCAGCTCGGCCAGCTGGCGGGCAACTTCGGCGCTGACGGCCTCGGCCAGGGCGGGGGAGGTTGTCACCAGCAGGCTGCTGGCCAGGGCGTCGTGCTCGGCCTGGGCCAGCAGGTCGGCGGCGCAATCGGCGGCGCGGGCGGACTCGTCGGCGATGATGAGCACCTCGGAGGGGCCCTGGAGGCCGTCGATGCCCACCGTGCCGTAGAGCAGCTTCTTGGCCAGGGTGACGTAGATGTTGCCGGGGCCGGCGAGCTTGTCCACCCGCGGCACGGACTCGGTACCGAGGGCCATGGCCGCCATTGCCTGGGCGCCACCCATGCGGAAGATGCGGTCAACCCCGGCCAGGGCGGCCGCTGCCAGGGTGGTGGCCGGGATGGTGCCGTCGCGGCCGGGCGGGGTGGCCAGGACAACCTCGCTCACGCCGGCGGTGCGGGCGGGTATGGCCGTCATCAGCACGGTGGAGGGGTAGGCGGCGGTGCCGTGGGGGGCGTAGAGCCCCACCCGGCCCAGCGGCCGCACCCGCCAGCCCAGGCGGGGGTCGGCTGCACCGTCGTGGAGGCTCTCCAGCTGGCTGGTGGCGAAGCGGCGAATCCGCCCGGCCGCCAGCTCCAGGGCGGCCATCAGCTCCGGCCTGACATTGGCTCGGGCCGGCTCAATCTCCTCCCGGCTGACCTCAAGGCTGGCCGGGCGCACGCCGTCAAAGCGCTCGGTGTAGTCAAGCACGGCGGCATCGCCGCGCCTGGCCACATCAGCGATGATGTCGCGTACGGCCTGCTCGCGGCTGTCGGTGGCCAGGCCGGGCCGGCTACGCCGGGCAAGGGCCTTTCGGGCGGCGCTGATTCCCCTGATGATGCGCAAACCTACTCCCCCCCGGCAGCAGTCCGCAGCGCCCTGACGAGGCGGTCTATCAGGGCCTGCTTCTTCGGGCTGTGCGGCCCGTTCCTGCTGCCGATGACACAACCGGTGGACTCGAACAGGGTGTCGATTATCTTGAGGTTGTGCCGCTTGATGGTGCGGCCGGTCTCGGTATTCTCAATCAGCATGTCGGCGTCCTCGGGCAGGAAGGCCTCGGTGGCCCCCCAGGTGGGGATGATGCGGTACCGGCCGAGGCGGTTCTCGCGGGCGTACCGGTCGGCGATGTTCACGTACTCCGAGGCGACGCGGTAGGGCACCTCCCGCCCGGAGAGGAGCTGCCGCAGGCTGAAGATGTCATCGGCCGGCACATCCTGGCTGACCACCGCCACCATCCTGACCCGTGCCGAACGCAGGTCCAGCAGTTGCTGTACCGGGCTGCCGGGGAACACGGTGAGGTGGTCGCTCAACCAGTCCCGGCCGGTTATGGCCAGGTCGAAGTTGCTGTTGGCTACCTGCAACGGCATGTCCTGGGGACGGACTACCTTGACCACCAGCCCGGCGATGTCGCTGCTGGGCCGCCGGCTGATAGCCCTATCCCCGTACCCCTCGAGGTGAATGCCGGCCTTTTCCAGCAGGGCGGCGGTGTGCTTTTGCTGGTGGCCGTCCGGCAGGGCGAGCCGTACGGTGTCCTCGTCCACCTGCCAGACGGCCGGCACGCTCCCGGCGGGTTGTGGGGTGGTGCCAGCGGCCGGTGCTGCCGGCGGCGTGATGCCTTCCAGGGAGTCCAGTATGGGGGAGAGGTCCCGGTGCTCCCAGCTCTGGCGGTTGGCCACCAGGAAGGCGCTGTGCCGCAGGAGGGTCATCAGCGGGACCAGCCCCTCCCGCCTGACATCGTCCTCGCCGGGGCGGGAGAGGAGGGCCGCGGTGGCGTTCTCCGGCGGGTAGGCCTCGGCCGAGCCCCAGAGGGCGAAAATGCCGAAGCGGCGCAGCCTGAGCCGCAGCGCCAGGTACTCGGCCAGGTTGGGGTACTCGGTGGCGATACGCACCGTTCCGCCGGCTGTGGCCAGTGAGTCTAATGTCGGCGTGTCTCCTGCCGGGCTGGCTGCCAGGCAGACGATGCCCTTCCCGAAGCCGAGGTTACGCAGCTTGACGATGTCACGGTTGGTATAGCGGACAGAAAGCTCCTCCACCCAGTCCAGCCCGCAGATGCCCAGGTCGTAGTGGCCCACGGCCACCTGGATGGGAATGTCGCGTTCGTGGAAGGTCTTGGCCCGGAGTTCCGGGAAGCGCCGGGACCGGAGGCGGTAGTTACGCAGCGAGGGGGTGTAACCTTCCAGGTCCCAGCCGGCGGCTTGCAGGAAGGCGGCCGTCTCGGCAAGGAGGCGGCCCTTGGGCAGGGCAATCCGAATTGTCATGCCCGCCCTCCGAGGACTGCCAGGACCTCTTCGGTTGTACTGGCTTCGGTCTGCCGCCCGGTGGTGACTTCGGTCAGCACGTAGCTGGCGGGGGCGCGGGTGGTGTCCACTTTCCAGGCGATATCCCCGGCCCCGTGGCCCAGGTCCATCTCGGCGGCATAGCCGGCACGGCGCAGGGCCTCCGCCAGGCGAAAGGCCTCTCTGACGGCCTCCGGGGCGGTGCTGCCTGCCCGGACGAGTACCCGTGGCGCCTGCCGCCCGTTGAGGATGTCTGTATTCACCAGGCCCAGCAGCCGGTCAATCCCCAGCCCGAAGCCCGAGGCCGGGACCTCCGGCCCGCCCATGAGGGGGATGAGGGCGTCGTAGCGGCCGCCCCGGGCCACCGGCTGGCCGCCGGCCAGGAACTGGTACATGATGCCGGTGTAGTACTCGAAGCCGCGCCCCGAGGCAATGTCGATGACGTACCGGCAGCCCAGGGCATCAAGGGCCTCGACGATGCCGGCGAGGTTGTCCAGGGCAGTCTCAAGCTCCGGCAGGTCACGGCTGAGGAGCGATTTCAGGTTCCTGAGGAAACCGGCCGACCGGCCCTGCAGGTCCAGCAGCGGTGTCAGCGTTTCACCCAGCTCCGGTACCCTGGTCGTGAGGCTGGTGAGGGCGGCGGCATCGCCGTCCAGGAGCCGGTCGAAGACGGCGGCCTGCTCCTGCGGGCTGAGGCCGAAGCGCACCAGCAGCGCCTTGATGATACCGGCGTGGGACAGCTTTAGCTCGGTGTCACGGATGCCAAGACGCGCCAGTACTTCACCGGCCAGGGTTATCAGCTCTACGTCGGCCAGCACCGAGGCAGCCCCGATAAGCTCGGCGCCGCACTGCCAGGTCTCGCGGTCTTCCTGCCCGGAGGGCTCGAAGGTAAAGGTGTTGACCACGTAGAAAAGCCGGGCCAGCCCCTGCTCCTGGCGCTCGATGTAAGCACGGGCTACCGGGATGGTGGCGTCGGGGCGCAGTACGACACGCTCGCCGCTCCACCCGTCCCAGTCCAGGAACGAGTACACGCGCCCGAGACGCCCCGGCGTCAGTGTGCCGGTGCTGGTGAAAAGGTGCAGGTATTCCAGCGTGGGAGTGCGTATCTCCTGATAGCCGCTTTGCAGGCAGGCCTGGCGGAACTCGCCTTCAATCAGGCGGAACCGCCTCATTTCCTCGGGCGAAAGGTCACGGGTGCCCCGGCATCGCTGGACTCGCATGTGGTACCTCTCGGAGAACGGTGAACAAGCTATTTTACAATAACTCCGGGTGCCCCCTCAATGCTCGGCGAGGCCGCGGTAGTGTAACGTATTGTGTGTAAAAGGAGGAGGGGCATGTCCTAACCAGGGTGATAGCACCGGAAAGGAGGTATACCCCCATGGTACAGGTCAGAGACCTGACCGAGCTTGCACTGGAGGAACCGTGGC
>CAZBPZ010000061.1:0-9883 GCA_964493955.1 uncultured Dehalococcoidales bacterium
CTCCCTCGGGTAGCACTATTTCCGGGGCAACCATACCACTTTTTGCAATTCGCCCCCTTGACACCAGGGGGAACTGGGTGTAGACTGGCGCCAATCCGCTAGCCAGAAGAATGGCCTGCTGAAGGACGGTAGGATGTGGGTTTTAGGCTGGGCACATCCGAGGGCATTTTGGCACGGTTGCTCCAGTACACCCTCGCAAGCTCGGGAAGGCAGCAAGGTCTGTCTGCCGGCTCTGCTGTGACCACGTATCCACCTATCCGCTGATTTGCCGCCCGGCATCTGTCCAGCCAGAAGTAATTTGGCAGAACAGCCGCGGAGGTGTAGATGCGTGCTTACATTGTCCGAAGGGTTCTCCTGCTGATTCCCACGCTCTGGATAGTGACCGTGGTGCTTTTTCTGGTCATTCGCCTCATGCCGGGGAACGTGATTGAGCTCATGGTGCTGCAGCACTCCCAGGAGCAGGCCGGGGAGCTCAACCTGGACGAGGCCCTCATCCGGGAGATGCTGGGAATGGACAAGCCCGTTCACGTCCAGTACATCGAGTGGGTGAGTGGTATCTTCCTGCGGGGCGACCTCGGCAAGTCACTGTGGTCGGAGCGTACCCTCGTCGAGGACATGAAAGACCGCATCCCGGTGACATTCGAGCTGGGGCTGCTGACGATCATCATTGCCAACGTCATCGGCATACCCATCGGTATCTATTCAGCCATCCGGCAGGACACGTGGCTCGACTACGTGGCGCGGAGCTTTGCCATCCTCAGCCTGGCTACGCCTGCCTTCTGGCTGGCGACAATTGCTATTGTCTACGGGTCAATCTACTTCAACTGGTCACCCCCGATAGAGTACGTCCCGTTCTCCGTCAACCCCGTTGAGAACCTGAAGCAGCTCTTTCTGCCCGCCTTCCTGGTGGGTACCGCCATGACGGGCGGCATGATGCGGTACCTGCGCACCATCATGCTCGAGGTCCTGCGGCAGGACTACGTGCGCACGGCCTGGGCCAAGGGCCTGCGGGAGAGGGTAATCGTCCTGCGGCACGCCGTCAAGAACGCCCTCATCCCGCTGATAACAATGTTCGCCCCGCAGGTAGGCATGCTGATTGGTGGCTCGGTCATCATGGAACAGATCTTTGCCCTGCCCGGGATGGGACGCTACCTGCTGGAGACCATCACCCGCAGGGACTACTGGCTCGTCTCCGGTACCAACCTCATCTACGGCGGGTTTACCATGCTGATGATACTTATCACCGACATCAGCTACGCCTGGGCCGACCCGCGGATACGGTACCGCTAGGACAACACCACTGTGAGGCACAAGACATGAGTGAAAAGACCACGACAGCCGAGGTCACAGCCGCACCCAGAAAGCGCAACCGCTACGCCGGCTTCCTGGTGCGCCTCGTCAGGGAGAAGCCGCTCGGCACCGTGGGCCTGGTGATTGTCATCCTGCTACTGGCAGCCGGCATCTTCGCCGACCAGCTCGCCCCCTACGGCATGAACGAGTTTGTGCTGAAGGACCGGCTGGCAGCCCCTTCGGCCAGACACTGGCTGGGGGCCGATAATGTGGGGCGCGATGTCCTGAGCCGGGTCATCTACGGTGCCCGTATCTCAATGATTGTGGGCCTCAGCGCCACGGCGCTGAGTACGGTGGTAGCCAACGCCATCGGCCTGACTTCTGGCTTCATCGGCGGCAAGACCGACCTGCTGGCCCAGCGCCTGGTGGATGCCTGGTTATGCTTCCCGGGCCTGGTCATCTACCTGACACTGATGAGCGTTATCGGCGCCGGGATGTTGCAGGTGATACTGGTGCTGGGCATCGGTGGCGGAATTGGTGCCTCCCGTGGCTCACGCGCCCTGGCCTTCTGGGTAAAGGAAAGCGCCTACATTGAGGCCTCCCGTGCCCTGGGGGCTTCCACGGCGCGGATTGTGCTGCGCCATCTCCTGCCGAACGTGCTGCCAATGATAATCATTGGCTTTTCACTGGGTATCGGCGGCGTTATCCTGGCCGAGGCATCGCTCAGCTTCCTGGGCTTCGGGATTCCACCCCCCATGCCGAGCTGGGGCGGCATGCTGAGCGGGCCGGCGCGCCAGTTCATGTACCAGGCCCCCTGGATGGCGCTGTGGCCGGGGGTGGCCCTGACACTGGCCGTTTATGGCATCAACATGTTCGGTGACGCCGTCCGCGACCTGATTGACCCACGCCTGCGGGGTGGCATGGGTGGCATGGGTGAGTGGGGAGCCGAGCGTGCCAAGAAGGCCCTTGCCAAGATGACAAAGGCACGTGAACAGCAGAACGAGGTCTCATAGGCACCTGCCGCCCGGTGTGCCTGAGGAGGTGTGTAATGTGATAGACAGACTTACTGCGGTCTTACTTAATCTCCTCCGAGAGGTGAGAACAGTGAAGAGAATCATCATGGCAGTTATCGCCTGTCTGGTGGTAGCAAGCCTGGTCCTGGTCTCCTGCCAGCCCGCGGCCGAGACCCAGGAGCAGCAGGAGGGCCAGGTCATCAAGGGAGAGGTTACCCAGCCGGCCGCCGAGACCGAGGTGCCGGTGGAAGGGGGCGGGGCAGTGCCTACCCCGACGGCCGAAGTGGAGATGGTAACCAACATTGCCGGCAAACAGGTGGAGAAGCCGAAGTACGGCGGAACGGTTACCTTCTACATGGGTGCCTCCGCCCTGGAAAACATCGACCCCGTCCGCTCCTCCCTGAGCGGCTGGATGTGCGCCCCTATTTACGAGACGCCTGTCATCGTGGACTGGGCCAAGGGGCCACAGGGCACTGGCGAGAATGACTTCCGCGGCCACTACATGGCGGACGAGTTCCTGACCGGCTGCCTGGCCGAGAGCTGGGAGATAGTGGACCTCCAGACCATCGTCCTTCAGGTGCGCCAGGGTGTCCGCTGGCACGACAAGCCGCCGGTGAACGGCCGGGAGATGACGCCGGAGGACTGGCTGGCCACCTACGAGCGTTACACCGGCAACCCGCTCAGTTCATGGGTGCGGCCGGCAGACGTGCCGCCCGAAGAGTGGAGCAGCATGGAGCAGACCGGGCCGTGGGAGATTACCTACCGCTACTTTGAACCGAGCGTCGGGATGCTGCAGGACCTCTACTGGTTCCCGGTTACGGCCAAGGAGATGGTGGAGCAGTTTGACCACCTGCGCACCGTGGACCGCGTCATCGGCACGGGGCCTTTCATGCTGACTGACGTGGTGACGGCCAGCTCCGCCACCTGGAAGAAGAACCCCAACTACTGGATGGAGGACCCGCTCCTGCCGGGCAACAAGCTGCCCTACGTTGACACCCTGCGCGGCATCGTCATCCCGGACTACTCGACCCAGCTAGCAGCCCTGCGCACCCACAAGCTGGACATCATGGGGGTAGGCTGGTCGGAAGCGCCGACCCTGATGGAGACCAACCCCGAGCTGAAGTTCCGCCTGCAATCGCCCTCCGGCTCGCAGGTCATCTTCATGCGGACAGATATCGAAGGCTCCCCGTGGGCTAGCAAGCTCGTACGGCAGGCCCTTTCAATGGCGATTGACCAGTTTGCCATCGCCGAGGACTACTACGGCGGCAATGCTTTCGTCGTCACGTGGCCAGTCCTGCCGGCCCACAGTAATGTTTACACGCCTTACGAGGAACTGCCACCGAACCTGAAAGAGCTCTGGGAGTACCACCCGGACAAGGCCAAGGAGCTGCTGGCCGAGGCCGGCTACCCCAACGGGTTCAAGTGCAAGGTCAACATCTATGCCAGCGCCGCCGACATCATGTCCATCGTCAAGGAGTACTTCGCAGCCGTCGGCGTTGACATGGAGATTGTCGTCCACGAGGATGCTGCCTTTGGTTCCCTCATCTACGGGCGCCAGTACGAGGACATGATTTACTCCTACTGGGGCAACGCCTCTCCCACCTCCGCTCTCGGCTCGGCCAACGGCGGCGTGCCGACGTCTATCTACAACTTCTCCAACGTGGTGGACCCGCTGGCCGAGGAATTCATTGACAAGGTTAAGGTGGAGCTAGACCCCGAGGTGCGGGCCGACATGACCCGCGCCGAGAACCTGCGCCAGATGGAGCTCGTCTGGGAGGTTCCCCTGCCAGCCCCCTCCGGCTACACCTTCTGGGCACCGTGGCTCAAGGGGTACACCGGCGAGGTGGGAATTGGCCCGACGGCCGAAATGGGCACGACCGGCTTCTACCGCTACATCTGGATAGACTCAGACCTGAAGTACGAGATAACCGGCCAGAGAGACTAGCCCGAACGGCAGATACGATAAAACAAGCGAGGTGCGGCCGGATGGCCGCACCTCGCCCTTTTCCGCAACACCGGGCACACCCTCTTCAGGCAACACAGCCCGCCGCGGCATGAAAGGCGAACGCCATCTCCCGGATAGCCGCCTCGGCCCGGTGCGGCGGCACCGTACCGTCCCGGACACCAGCCATCCACGGGGCAGCTCCCGCCACCAGCCGCGGCGCCACCCTGCCCAGCGGGGGGCAGTCGAACAGGGCAGCCGCCGGACTACCGGCCCGCCCCGCCGCCAGCACCGCCTCAAAGAATATGCTGCTGAGGTCTTCCATGAGACTGGCGGTGGCCCCGGGGAAGCGGTGGCAGAAATGCAGGCGGCACACCACCGGGCGGAGCTCGTACAGGGGGCAGTTGCTAAAGCGGGGTGAGTATAGCTCGCAGCGCACCAGGCGGCAGCAGTGCTCGCGGCAGCGGCGGCAGATACCCCCGGCACGGTTCACGGCGTCAAGCTCAGCCAGGACGGCCGCCACCTCCCCGCCGAACAGCCCGGCCATCTCGGCGTCGGTCACCAGCGGCAGGCCCCTCAGGCTGTCCAGCCGCTCCAGGAACGTCCTGACGGCCCTATCCCGGTCCATTGTGCTCCACCCGCATGATACCATCTGCCCCGGCGGTGGCTCCACTGCCGGCACGTTTGACGCACGGGCAAGAACTGCCTAGACTTGGGTATCCCGATGCGCACCGAGAGCTACCGGCTGGAAACACGGCCACGCCGAAAGAGACCCTGGCCCACCGGCGTATTCTTCGGCTGGTGGACAGTTATTGCCGGCGGCCTGCTGGCCCTCTGGGGCCACGGCTTTGGCACCTACGGCTTCTCTGCCCTGTTCAAGCCCATCTCGGCCGAGCTCGGTTTCGGGCGCACCGCGACATCGGTAGCCGCCAGTATCAGCCGCTTCCAGGGCGGGGTTGAAGCCCCGCTCACCGGCTGGGTGACCGACCGCTGGGGCCCCCGCTGGGTCGTCATGACCGGCGTCAGCCTCATCAGCCTGGGGCTGATTCTGATGAACTACATCCACTCTCTCTGGATGTTCTACCTGGCCTGGGGGGTGATGATCGGGGCCGGCACCAACATTGCCCTGACACTCCCGCTGGATACCACCATCTCCAACTGGTTCGTGAAAAAACGCGGCCTGGCGCTCAGCATCAAGTGGGTCTTTTCCGGGCTGTCCGGCGTGCTGGTGATGCCGCTCGTCTCCTGGCTCATCACCCAGGAGGGCTGGCGTGCCACCTGTCTTACCGGCGGCATCGTGATGGGGGCGGTGGGGTTGCCGCTGGCCTGGTTCTTCCTGAGGCCGCACCGCCCCGAGTTCTACGGCCTGATGCCGGACGGTGCCAGCCTCGAGGCCGGGCCGCAGCCCGCCGCCGAAGTCGTGGAGCGCGGCATCAGCTATGCCGCCGAGGTCTCCGAGCTGGAGTTCACCCTGAGGCAGGCAATGCACCGGCGCACCTTCTGGGTACTGGTCGCAACCCAGGCAATCCACGGCCTGGTTGTCCCCGTGATGAGCATCCACTGCATACCCTTCCTGACCGACCGCGGCATCGACCCCCTCGTGGCCGCCGGCATGATGACCATCTGGGTGGGTGCCAGCATACCGGCGCGCTTCGTCGGCGGCATGATAGCCGACCGCATCCCCGTTCGCTACCTGCGCTTCCTCATCACCGCGTCATACCTGCTGCAGAGCCTGGGCGTCTTCATCTTCCTGCATTACGGGACAACGGCCTCCATCATCACCTGGTTCATCATGTACGGCATCGGCCAGGGTATACCGATGACAGTCAACCCGCTGATGCGGGCACGGTACTTCGGGCGCAAGAGCTTCGGCTCAATCGCCGGGTTCTCCCGCATGTTCATCACGCCGGTGGGTATCGCCGGGCCGATATACGCCGGCTGGATTTACGACACCACCGGCAGCTACATGAGCGCCTTTGTCCAGTTCGCCATCCTGCTGGCCGTCTCGGGCCTGGTGGCCACCCTGGCCACTCCACCCCGCCCCCCGGACCGGATAACGGACATCCGCTCCATCATCTAGGCGGTTGTCCCCGGGAATCGGCGGTGCTACGGTACCGGCGACGGAGACAACCGCGCCCGGCGAAGGCTGATACCACTGGTGCAGCAGCCGGCACGGCATCCGCAGCGTGAAGGCGCTCTCTTTATTCCATCCCGTCGTTGCCCGGTGGTCCGCCAGCCGCTTCGGCCTGCCCCCGTGCCGTCCACAGGAAGAAGGCGCTGACGAGCGTCACCGCCGCCAGGCTGAGGCTGGCAGCGGTAAACGTGAACTCAAAGCCATAGCGGTCGATAAGGTTACCGATTACCGGTGTCACCAGGCCGGCCACCTCGGCCCCGGCAAAAAAGTAGATGCCGAGGATGGTAGAGCGCCGGCTCGGCGGTGTCTCGCCGGCGATGAAGGCCTCGGAGGTGGGCATGCGGGTGTTGCTGGCCAGCCCCAGCAGCAGCATCACCACCACCAGCGCCGGCACCGTGGTGGCCAGGCCCATCAGGTAGAGCAGCGGGGCCGAAAGCAGGCACACCGCCAGCAGTACCGGTATCCGGCCGAGCTTGTCGGAAAGGTAGCCGCCGAGCGGGGCCGCCACCAGCCCGACGGCCGGCATCACCGCCACCAGCATGGCGGCCGTCCCCTCGGCAACACCCAGCCCGTCAACGGCATAGAGCGCCACGTAGGACAGCACCGACTGCACCAGTGTGCCGGCGGACACGCTCATGACAATGAAAGGCACCAGCCTCCGCCAGCGGATTCGGACAGTCTCAACCGGGGGTGGTGGGGCAGTTTGGGCGGGCAGCCCCGCCAGGATGCGCCGCTGGCGGCGGCCCAGCAGCAGGTAAAGTGCTACCCCCAGCACGAAGGCCGGCATGGCCAGGGAGATGTAGGCCACCCGCCACCCCCAGGCCACGGCAATCGGGGCGGCGATGAGGGGCACCGCCCAGAAGGCGCTGCTGCCGCCGATAAGGTGAATGCCGAGCGCCCGCCCCCGCCGCTGCGGGGCGATGCTGGCGGAGATGGCAGCCGCCGCCGCTGGATGGTAGCCGCCACCCAGCAGGGCCGCCAGCACCAGGAAGACCACCAGCAGGAGGTAGGTCTGCGAAAGGCCCACCGCCACCCCGGCCAGCGCCACCCCGGAAATACTGATGGCCACCATCACCCTTGCCCCGAGGCGGTCGGCCAGCCAGCCGGCGGGAAGCTGGGCGATGCCGTAGGTAATGGCAAAAGCCGAAAAGACAACCCCCGCCTGCGTGTAGTTGAGGCCAAGCTCGGTGCGTATCATCGGCATCAGCGGCCGCAGCATGGCACCGACGATATGGTGGCCGAAATGGGCCAGGACAAAGAGCGGCAGCAGGCCGGAGAAGAGGACACCAAGGTCAGGCCGCTTGAGCAGGCTCTTCATATCAGAATATCAGACACTCTGCCGCCAAAGGATACCGTGCGGCCTGCTCACGGTTGGCCCCGCCGCGGCGCCCTCACGCCGGCCCCGGCCCGGCCCCTAGTCCCAGTCGAGCAGGCGCCGCTCCCCTTCCAGGGCCCGGATAGAGGTCACGTCCTGCGAGACCTCCAGGCAGCCGCGGTAGGTACCGTCGGCGGCACGCAGGGCATAGTAGCGGATGAGGATAAAGCGCCCTCCGCGGTTTATCCAGAACTCGGCCTCGCTCTTCTCTCCGCTCCGGAAAGCCTCGAGGATGCGGTTGACCACGCCGACACTCTGCGGGGGATGGCAGTTCTGCACCGTGCGCCCGATGATAGCCGGGCTGCGCGGGAAAATGCGCTCGGCGCCCCTGGAGTAGTAGACGACACGGTCATTCTCGTCCACCACCGTTATGTCAACCGGGAGCCGGTCCAGCACCAGCCCGAGCTGTTCCACGCTCAGGGCACCAGTCCCGAGGCGTATGCTGCCAGCGGGTACCTCGGCCGCAGCCCCCGCTGCCGGCGACTCCGCGGCCCCGGCCGGCCGTATCCAGGCATAGCCAATTTCCTCCTCCCCCTCCCGGACCTTGGCCCAGTCGGCCTCGGTCAGCGTCTCCAGTGCCATCGGGAAGAGGATATGCTCTTCCTTGTAGATCATGTCGTCAATCTTCTGGAGGGCGTCTTTCAGGTCGCTGACCGCCGCCACCTCGTCGGCGGCGACACGGGCACGCGCCTGCTTCAGGCCGGCGCGGATATCATCGTGGATGCCCCACATCACCTGGGTCGGGCCGGAGACGCCCCGGGCCTCCAGCAGCGGGAAGAGATGGTTCTCTTTCCGCAGGTAATGGAGGTGGATGGATGATAGGTCCTCAAGCAGACCGGCCAGCTCGTCGCGGCGGGCAGCGAACCGGGTGGCATCGGGCGGGTCTCCCACCTCTGCAAGCAGGCGCCGGATGTCACCAAGCAGCTGCTCGGCCGCCCGGTTCTCCTTCATAAAGGTGTCCACCGGGTGGCCCGGCCCGGCCTGTGGCACGGCCTGCCTCTCCAGCGCCTCTTTGAAGACCTGGACATGCACGTCGCAGAGCTGGCGCACCTCGCTCTCCGGGAGTCCCTCGGCAATAAGCCGCTGCTCCAGCTCGGCAATCTCGCCGGGGGTAATGTCCCTGACAAGCTCGCGGAAGCGTGCCCTGGCCGCTTCCACGTCCTGCCCCCGGTGCAGGTCCCGGATGATACCCTTGAGGACCTCCTGGCGGCTGGCGGCCGTCCCGCCACCCGCCCGCCGCGCCACCTCGGCCGCTATCTCCGCCACCAGGGTGTCCACCTCAAGGCCGACCACGGCGGCCACGTGGCGCAGGGTGGCCACCTGCCCCAGTGTCTGCCGCATGACGGGGTTTTCCAGGTCCTTGAACCGCTCCGACTTCCCGACGAGGAAGTCCAGCAGGAAAGGGTACTCCTGCAGCAGGGCCTCTATCTTTGTATCCGCTGTTATCTCCATCCTGCCCACCTCCCCGGCCTTCGAGCATAACTACAGGCACATCTTAGCCATCCCGCCCGCCCGGGTCAAACGGCTGGCAATATCCACCCGGCCGGCGCTACAATATTACCCGTGTCAGCCACACCGTACCCGGCCAGCCAGCCGCGTGTTGCCATTACCCGCGCCGGCGACTACACCCCGGCTACCATCCGGCCGGCGGTGAGGCATGCCATTGAGCTGGCGGGTGGACTCGACGACCTGGTGCGGCCGGGCCAGCGGGTCTTCGTCAAAGTCAACCTGCTGCCGCCGCCTTCCCCGCCGGAGCGGGGTATTGTCACCCATCCCGCCCTGGTGGCGGCTGTGATTGAGCTCCTGCTCGAGGCCGGGGGCAAGGTCACCGTGGGCGACGACATCGACACGCCCGAAAGCTTCGAAATGTCCGGTCTCCGCCAGGCGTGCCGGCAGCTTGGAGTGCCCCTCGTCAACCTGCGCGAGGCCGGCTTTGTGAAGGTCAGCGGGCGGGGCCGCCGGCTGCCCGAGGCCTTCGTCTCGCGCCTCGCCGCCGAGGCAGACGTCATCATCAACCTCCCCAAGCTCAAGACGCACTCGCTGACAGTGCTGACGGGTGCCATCAAGAACATGTACGGCACCCGTCAGCACTGTCAGCGAGTGCGTCTTGAGCTTGGGGAGGTTGATGA
>CAZBPZ010000062.1:0-9679 GCA_964493955.1 uncultured Dehalococcoidales bacterium
ACCCCCATGGTACAGGTCAGAGACCTGACCGAGCTTGCACTGGAGGAACCGTGGCAAGGGGTCAAGGTGAAGAGGGCTGGTGGGGAGACTTGAAGGCAGAGACAGCCCAATTGGTGAAGAGGCTGCTTGAGAGCACCATGGATGGGGAGGTCCTGGAACATGTGCGGGGGCGCCGCTATGAGCGCAGCGACATCCGCCGTGGCTACCGCAATGGGTACCGTAAGCGCAATCTCCTCACCGAGTTTGGGCTACTGGACGGGGTCCGGGTACCCGCAGACCGGCAGGGGAGCTACCGGCCGGTAAGGAACCGTGTCTCTAAGGAAGCCAGGGGCATATCTACCAGGCCCATACAGGAGAGAAGCCGTTGCGCACTACCGGGAATGGGCGGACCGATGGCAGGAGGTAGCCCCAAATGCAGTTGATTGCCTGGCCATGGACCTGGACGAACTGCTACCGTTCCTGGACTGCCCCCAGGGCCACTGGAAGAAGGTGCATGCTACCAATGCCATCGAAAGGGCCTTCAGGGAAGTCCGGCGCAGGAAGTGCTGCACGGAGTGCGGGCGGTGCCTCGCGCCTTCGGCCCGCTCCTGCCCCGGCTGCGGGGCCGAGCCTCAGGCACGCTAGATACCGAGCTCACCCCGCAGGTTGATGAAGTTCAGCAGGTTGTCCCGCCCGATGACCCCGGCAATGCGGTCATCCTCCATGACGAGCACCTGATTAATGTCCTCGTCCGCCAGCAGGTGCAGGACGGTGGAGATATCCTCGCCCGGGGATACCGCTTTGAGCTTCTGCAGCGGGGTCATTGCCTCCTGCACGGTGCGTGAGGGCCACTCTTCGCGGGGTACGGAGCGGATGTCGGCCAGCGTTACCAGGCCCAGGATACGGCCGTCATCGGTCACGGGGAAGCAGCGCCGTCCGGTGGTGAGGACGTAGTCGTTGACGAGGCTGCTCACCGTCAGGTCAGGGGGTACGGTTACGCACTCCGGCGTCATCAGCTCGCGCGCCGTATGGCCGGCCAGCGTGTCCTGGAGGGCAACCTGGCGGTAGCTCCCGATGGCGGCGTTCTCAAGGAACCAGCCGATTAGCGCCAGCCAGAGCCCGTTGAGCCACATCCCCTGGAAGATGAAGAATATGCCAATGAATATGAACACGTAGCCGACCACCCGTCCCACGTTGGAAGCGGTGCGGGTGGCACGCCTCAGGTCGTGGGTGCGCAGCCACAGGATAGAGCGCAGGACACGCCCGCCATCCAGCGGGAAGCCGGGGATGAGGTTGAAGGCGGCCAGGAAGAGGTTTATCAGCCCCAGCCAGAAGCTGATGGCCAGCACGACATCGGACAGGGGGCCGAGCCAGTACCAGATTGCCCAGAAGGCCGCCCCGAGGGCGAGGCTGGTGATGGGCCCGGCCAGGGCGATACGCAGTTCATCGTGAGGCCGCTTGGGCTCTTCGCTTATCTGGGAGACGCCCCCGAAGATGAAGAGGGTGATACTGTGCACCGGGATGCCGAGGCGCTGGGCAACGATGCTGTGCATCAGCTCGTGGGCCAGTACCGAACCGAAGAAAAGGAGACTGGTGAGGATGCCGGCCAGCACGGACTTGCCGGTGCTCCATTCGGGGAAGACCGCCGGGAAGTAGCTGGCTGCCAGTGACCAGGTGACCAGGCCAAAAACAATGAACCAGGTGTAGTTGAGCCGGAGCGATATCCCGAAGATACGTCCCAGAGGAATTCCACCTCTCACAATCTTCTTCTCCTTTCCCCCTCTGGCGCGGCTCTGGCGGCAGGTGGGGTTGGCACCCGGGTGTGTCACAGCAGGGTGGGCAGCTGGGCCGCGGCGTCATCTTCATCCGGCGGGAAGGGGCGCCTGACCTTGGCCTCACGCTTCCGGGTGCGCTCCAGCAGGGTCGTTGCCTTCTGGAAGTACTTCTTCAGGAGACCTGGCCTGGTAAAGCGTGAGAGTATGACGACCACATCTATCACGCCGCGCTCGTCCGGGTAGTCTCCAATCCTCATCATGGCATTGGGAGCAAGGTTGCGCAGGTACTGGCTGAGCTCGTTCAGCAGGTTGGCCTGCATCTCGACGGCCGGGGCGGAGACCAGGTAGAGGGCGCTGGTAGCCTCGGCAGGGTTGCACTGGGCGGAAAGGGAGCTGATGGCGTCGTCGAGGGCGAGCCGCCCGCGCTCCAGCCTGGCCCCTGACTTGCGGTAGTCACGGTCGGACTCAAAGGGCAGGGTTATGAGGTCCACCAGGGAGCGCCCGTACCCGATGGTGGTCCACCCGCCCAGCGTTTCCGTGATGTCGGCGGCATCCAGGACACGCGTCCCGATGCGTTTGGCGTTCCTCTCCTCGCCGGCACAGAGCAGGTTGTAGAAAGGCTCAACGATAAGCTCGTTGATGCGCTCGTTATTGTAGCGGAGGGTACTGTCCTTGCGGAGGAAGCGCTGGTTCTCCACCAGGAAGACGGCATCGGCCACGGAGTGGCTTGCCTTGAGGCAGAGCGCCGTGTTGTAAATGGTGCGTGCCTCGGCGTCCTCTTCGTGTTCGAAGGGCAGGACGGCCATGCAGTAGACCGGCTTGCTCCAGAAGCGCTCCTTGAACGCCTCGGCCAGGATGGGCATGGCCCCGGAGCCGGTACCGCCGCCGGTGGCGGCCACAACCAGGATGGCATCAGCCTCGTGGAAGCGCTTTGTCTCGCGGACGGCCGTGATTACCTTGTCACGGTCCTCGCGGGCCACCTGTGCCCCGGTCTCGCCGATTTTGGCGGCCCCGTGGCCGCGGGTGCGTCCGCCACCGATGAGAATCCGGTGGCGGTAGTCCGACGGGATGTGCTGCACCCGCTCAAGCTCGGCGATTCCGGTATTCACGGCAAAGGCATCGGGGACAATGGTGAGGCCCCGCTGGCTGCGGGCGCGCCGGTTGAGGCGGGCAAACTGGTCGGCAATCTGGCTCCCGCACTGTCCAACGCCGATGACCGTTATCTTCACGTTCTTTTCTCTTTCCCCTTTCCTGGAGAGCGCGGCTTATGGTATTTACCTGCCACCATTGTAGGCCACGGTGCCGGTGGCGTCCAGTAGGCTGGGTATCAGGCCCCGGGAGGTTACCGGTGGCGCCCCAGTGCCGCCGGGTTGACGCAGTTGGGTGGCAGCTCGCCGCGGAGCCCGGCCAGGAGGTTCTCGGCTGCCATGATGGCCATGCGGCGGCGGGTGCGGTGGCTGGCGCTGCCGATGTGCGGGGTTATGACGAGGTTATCGAGCGAAAGCAGCGGGTCGTCCGGGGGGATGGGCTCCACCGCGGTGACGTCCAGGCCGGCGGCGGCGATACGGCGCGACCTGAGGGCCTCGTAGAGGGCGGCCTGGTCAACCACCGCCCCGCGGGCGGTGTTTACCAGTATTGCCGTGGGCTTCATCCGCTCCAGCTCGGCCCGGCCGATGAGGCCCCTGGTCTCGGCGGTCAGCGGTACGTGCAGCGAGACGAAATCAGAGCGGGCCAGGAGGTCGTCCAGGCTGGCGGTGAACTCCAGCCCCAGGGCCTTCTCGGCGGCGGGGTTGGGTTGCATGTCATGGTAGAGCACCGTCATATCAAAGCCGCGGGCGCGCCGGGCCACTGCCTGCCCGATGCGCCCCAGGCCCACTATTCCCAGGGTAGCGTGGTGGACATCGTGCCCGAGGAGCACCATCGGCCCCCATGTCTTCCACCGGCCGGCCCGGGTGTAGGCATCGGCCTCCACGATACGGCGGGCGGCGGCCATCAGCAGGGCAAAGGCGAGGTCGGCCGTGGTGTCGGTCAGGACGCCGGGGTTGTTTCCTACCAAGATGCCGCGCCCGGTGGCGGCGGCGATATCTATGTTGTCGTAGCCCACGGCGTAGTTGCTGACGACCCTGAGCCGGGGCGAGGCCGCCATCAGTTCGGCGTCAATGCGGTCGCTCAGCATTGTCAGGAGACCGTCGGCGGTGGCCGATTTCTCCCGCAGGGTGGAATAGTCAGGCGGCAGCTCTTCAGGCCAGACCTCCAGCTCGGCGGCTGCCCCTATCATGTCAAGGGCTTCCTGGGCGATGCGGCGTGTCACAAAAACTCGCGGTCCGGGCATGTTCCCCCCTGAAGATGTCTCACGGCGCCAGGCCTGCTCCGGCCCGGCAAACGCGGTATTGGGCAGATAGACTATATTGGCTCTGAAGGTATCTCACGGTGCTAGGCCTGTTCCAGCAGGCGGCGCATTGCCTCGCCCTGCTGGCGGCACCAGGTGAAGATGGTACGTACGTCCCAGCCGATGCAGAAGTGGCGCACCCCCATTTCCAGGAACGGTTCGGCCTGCTCGAAGGAGGCAATCTCCACCCGGGGTGCTACCCCCCTGGCCAGGGCCGCCCGGATCATCTCACGCTGGGCCTGCTGTACCTCGGGGTCCCGGGTCTGGCCGGGCTTGCCGAGGGTGATGGAGTAGTCGGCCGGCCCGAACTGCACCATGTCCACCCCCGGCACCGCCAGGATGGAGTCCAGGTTGTCCATGGCGGCCTTCTTTTCTATCATGATGGCAATCACGGCGCGGTTCATTGCCTCCACCCAGTCCGCCCCGCCGCCGTACGAGCCGTAGCCGGAGATGCGCCGCATGCCGGTGCCGTGGGTGCCGCCCTGCTCGGGCGTTTCGGGGCGCACCAGGCGGATACACTCCTGCACCTCCCCGGCCGAGCGGCAGTCGGTGAAGAGGACATTCTGGATGCCAGCATCGAGGGCACGAGTGGCGATGAAGCCACGCGTCTGCTCCTCGACCTTCATCATGGAGGACAGGTCGGGGAAGAGGTCAAGTGCCCGGCCCAGGTTGTCCAGCAGCTCCAGGCTGAAGGGGGAGTACTCACCCACGAATTCGACATAGTCGAACACCCCGGCCCGGCCGATGATTTCGACGACCCCGGGCCAGGGGATTACCATGTGCGTGCCGAGAGTGGGCCTTCCAGCATCGAGCAGCTCACGCAGGCGGTTGCGTTTCATGTTGCCTCCTTTTTCGCCTTTCCTTTTCCTGGTGTGCATTCTAGGCGGGGGTGGTGGGGGTGTCAATGCGGGCCGTCCTCAGCGGACGGGGAGTGGGCCTGAAAAAAGCTGGCCAGGGTGTGGGCCGTGGTGGCTGTCAGGAGCCTGGCGGCCTGCTTCATGGCCTGGTCCTCCGTGAGGTCAGCCCGGCAGAGGCTGGCGGCGGCGCTGATGCCGGCGGCGGCCAGCTCGGGCCCGCTTACCTCGACCCGGCCGGCAATGGCGAGCACGGGCAGGCCGAGTGCCCGGGCACGGGCTGCCACCCCGGCCACCACCTTGCCGAAGAAGGTCTGGCGGTCAAGCCGCCCTTCGCCGGTGAGGACTATCTCGGCATCGGCGAGGAGACGTGACAGGCCCACGGCCTCGGCCACGATGTCAAATCCCGGGCGCAGCTCGGCCCCGAGGAAGGCTACCAGCCCGGCCCCGAGGCCGCCGGCCGCCCCGGCCCCGGGCAGGTGGCGCACTTCCACCCTGAGGTCGCGCCGCAGTACCGCGGCGTAGTTCTCCAGGGCCTGGTCGAGCTCATGGCAGATGTCGGGTGTGGCCCCCTTCTGCGGGCCGTACACGTGCGAGGCGCCGCTCGGGCCGCAGAGGGGGTTGGAGACGTCACAGGCTGCCTGGAAGGAGCAGTCTGGCAGCCGCCGGTCCATCCGGGCCGTGTCAATGCACTTCAGCCGGGCCAGGGCGGCACCCCCGAAGGGCAGGTCCTGCCCTTCGCTGTCCAGTAGCCGTGCCCCCAGGGCCTGTGCCATGCCGGCGCCACCGTCGTTGGTGGCGCTGCCGCCCAGGCCAATGATAAAGCGGCGGCAGCCGGCATCCAGGGCGGCCCGGATGAGCTCGCCGGTGCCGTAGGTGGTGGCGCGCCGCGGGTCAAGCCGGGCCGGCGGTACCAGCGTGATGCCCGAGGCCGCCGCCATCTCGATGATGGCGGTCCTGCCGTCTCCGGAGATTCCCCAGGTGGCCGTGACCGCGCCGCCCAGCGGCCCGGTGACACGGGTGCGGACAGGGCGGCCGCCGGTGGCGGTCACGATTGCTTCAACCGTGCCTTCACCGCCGTCGGCCAGCGGCAGCACCGTGATGGATGCCCCGGGGAGGAGCCGGCGCACGCCGTCTGCCATGGCCCGGGCCGCCTCGGTGGCGGTCAGGCTGCCCTTGAAGCTCTGCGGGGCAATGAGAAATCGCGTCCTGGTGGGCATGGTGTTGCCTCAGACCGGCGGAAAGAAGCCCAGGTACCACTGAAGGACTGGCTGGCCGGCCAGCATGGTTGCAATGGCCGCCAGCGAGAGGAATGGCCCGAAGGGGATGGCTGATTTCCGGCTCCTCAGCCGTAGCGCCAGCAGGAGGGCGGCGATGATTCCGCCCCCGATGATGGCCATGACCACGGCCACCAGTACCAGCGGGAAGCCAACGACCAGTCCAATCAGGGCTGCCATCTTGACATCGCCGAAGCCCATCCCGCCCCGGAAGAGGAGCGCCGGGACAAGCAGTAACAGCAGCCCGGCGGCCCCGCCCGTCAGCCCGGTGGTGCTGCCGGCCAGGTAGGGGTGCAGCCAGGTAAATGCGTCCGGGGCAGCCGCCAGGGCACCTGGCAGGGGCACGAAAACATTCAGCAGGACAGCTACTGCCAGGGCGGGGTAGATGATTGCGTTGGGCAGGAGCTGGTGCTCCAGGTCGATAACGAGCAGCAGCACGAAGACCGAGGTATAGAAGGCGGTCAGAGCAAACTCGGTGGTGAGGCCGTAGTGCCACAGTAGCAGGACGAAAGTGGTGGCCATGACCACCTCCAGCCAGAGGACGCGGCGGGGGATGGTGGCCCCGCAGGTGCGGCAGCGCCCTCTGAGCCAGAGGTAGCTCAGGACAGGAACGAGGTCCGGCAATGTCAGGCGCCGGCCGCAGCTATCACAGTGAGAGGGTGGGCCGAGCAGTGACAGGTGCCGGGGGATTCTATCAGCACACAGGTTGAGGAAGCTGCCGACGGAGGCACCGAGCAGTCCGGAGATGATGTAAAGCGCTGCCATGCTGCCCCATTGTGCCTGTTTTGGGACGTGGGGTCAACCCGCGGCCGGGAGGCTACTCCGGGAGTTGTAGGCAGGTTCGGTCTGATGGCCGATGTCTGAATGCGTATGAGCCCTTATCATAGCCAGTACCGGCTGGCAGGGCAGGGCCAGAATAGCCATCAGGCATATTGACGTTAGCTAGTATTGACAAAAGTCTCTTTTCGTGCTAGGCTGGGTCGCAGCCAGGGGATGTGTAGTATGACGCACCGGGCGCTCCATAGTATGCCATCAAGCAGGCAGAATGTGCGTAATGGCACTGCCGGGGGCAGAATGGTGGCTGGAAAGATACTGGTGGTTGATGATGAGCGCTTTGTGCGTGAGGCAATGGTAATGCAGCTGCGGCGGCGTGGTTATTCGGTGGTCGGGGCGGCCTCGGGCCGCAATGCCCTGGCGCAGCTTGCCAGGAAGCCTTTTGACCTGCTCGTGACCGATATCAGGATGCCGGGCATGAGCGGCCTGGAGCTGTTGCGCCGCGTCCGGCAGGTAGCGCCTGATGTTGCCTGCCTGGTAGTTACTGCTTACGGCGGCACCGATAACGCCGTGGCGGCACTGGAGCTGGGAGCACTCGGGTTTGTCTGCAAGCCGGTCTCCGGCCGGGAGCTGGTGGCGGCGGTGGAAAGTGCCCTGTTGCGCGGGCGGCTCCAGCGTGAGAATGCCCGCCTTCGTGCCCTGCTGCCTCTCTTCGAGGTCAGCCGGGCGCTGCTTTCGGAGCTTGATGAAGAGCGGGTCAAGGAGCTGGCGCTTGAGGCCGCCAGAAAGGGGGTGGCCGCTGATGCCACCCTGCTGTTGTTCGCCGAGGAAGGCCGTAGCCTGCTGGAAGCGGTTGCCCGCTGGTCCGGCAGCAAGGCCGCCACGCCTGGCCTGCGAGAGCTGGCAACGGCCGCAGTAGAGCAGCGGGTGCCGCTTCTCCGCCCGGCGGCCGTGGGCACGGCCGGTGGTGGCACCGGGGGCAGCTATCACCGGCTGGCGCTGCCACTGGTGATACGGGGCGAGGTCGTCGGGGTGATGGCGATGGCACGCCGGCAGGATAAAGCCCCGTTTCCTGATAGTGACCTGGAGTTCCTGACCATACTGGGCTGCCAGGCGGCCATTGCCGTGCAGAACGCCCGGCTCTTTGAGCGTGTCAGGGCAAAGCAGGCCGAGGTTGAGCGCCTGCTTGACCAGGTCATTGCCACCGGGAAGAACGAGCGCCGGCGCCTCTCGGTGGAGCTGCATGATGGCCCCCTCCAGGGTATCATCGGCGCCCAGCTTGAGGCCAGGACCTGCGAGACACTGGCCAGGCGGGCGGGTTTCAGTGCCGGAGCAGAGCGGCTGGCGGTGGTACAGAATATCCTGGCCCAGTGTGTGCGTGGCCTGCGGCAGATGGTGCGGGACCTGCATCCCCCGGAGAGTGAGCCGGCGGACCTGGTCAGCACCGCTTGCCAGTGCCTTGAATCACTTAAGGAGAGCGGTGTTTCCTGCCACCTTGATGTCCGGGGGAAGCTGCCGGCGCTGGATACCCCGGTAGAGAGGATAGTCTGTCAGATTGTCCGTGAAGCCCTGACCAACGTTCGCAAACATGCCCGTGCCCGGCGGGTCAGGGTGCGGGTTCACGGGCTCGGTGACCGGTTGCTGGTGCTGGTGGCGGATGACGGGCGCGGCTTTGAGGCCCTCGGCGCGGCCAGGGCCTTCAGGACTGGCCACATCGGGCTGCGGAGCATGCAGGAGCGGGCGGTGCTGGTAGGTGGGGAGTTGCGGCTGCGTTCAGTCCCGGGGAAGGGTTGCTGTGTCCGGCTGGTGGTGCCTTCTGGTCGGAAGGGAAAGCTACCGCTGGAGGCGAAACCGGGACGCCTGGCCTGAGAACAGGTCTTTTGCTTTTATAAAGGGCGGCACAACACTGCCAGTTCAGGAGGTCGGTCGTGAAAACCGCAGAGAAAATCGGGGTGCTCATTGTTGATGACCACCCGGTGATCAGACAGGGGTTGGTCGGCTTTCTGGAGACTCAGAGTAGTATTGAGGTGAAGGGTACGGTCAGCAGTGGAGAGGCCGCGGTGGAGGCGGCAACCCGGCTGGAGCCAGACGTGGTGCTGATGGACCTGGTCATGCCCGGGATGGATGGTGTGGAGGCCATCCGCAGCATCAAGCGGCTGCGACCGGAAGTGCGCGTGGTGGTTGTCACGTCCTTTGCCAGTGATGATAAGCTCTTTCCTGCTATCAAGGCCGGGGCGGATGGTTACCTGCTCAAGGACGCTCTTCCCGGGGAGCTGGTGGAGGCTGTGAAATCGGTGCATGCCGGCAAGTCGGCGCTGCACCCGGCGGTGGCCCGGAGGTTGATGTACACCCTCTCCGGCAAGAACCCGAGCTCCCTGGAGGAGAAGCTGACCCCGCGGGAGGTGGAGGTGCTTGAACTGATTGCCTGTGGCCTCAGCAACGATGAGATAGCGCAGCGCCTGATTATCAGCGATAAGACGGTGAAAACCCACGTGAGCAACATTCTCCACAAGCTGAACCTGGCCCACCGGACGCAGGCGGCACTGTACGCCATCAAGCGGCGGCAGCAGTTTAGCGGCGAGTGGTCTTGAACACGCCTGCCCCCGCACGTAGCCGCCAGCCTTTATAAGG
>CAZBPZ010000063.1:0-6356 GCA_964493955.1 uncultured Dehalococcoidales bacterium
CACCTCGACCAGCCGGAGGTTGACCAGGCCCCTGGCGGTCAGTGACCGGGCAGCCGCGGCCGCGTTGCTGCCGAGCTGTTTCAGTTCGGTAAGGGAGACGGGGCCGGGCTGTTCCGCCAGGAAGGCAAGCACCCGGGCCTGGAGTGGTGCCCGCCGCTGCCGGGCTCTGGCCTGCTCCCTGGCGTCCCCGGCCGTGATGGCCAGCTCCAGCACGTGCTCGGTGGCCGGCCGGAGGCGGGGCTGTGCCAGCTCGTAGGTGCGTTCCAGCAGGCCGCGGCCTTCCAGCTGCCGTACCAGCCGCTGCGTCTGCCGGCCGAAGGTGCGCTGCAGCCTTGAAAGTTCAGTCTTGCCTTCCCGGCGCACCTGCTCCAGTAGCTGCCGTTCCCCGGGGGAAAGGCTGGCGGGGACGTTGTCCCGGCCGGGGATGACAAAAGTGAGGGTCCGCCGCTCGAACCCGGGGGGTAGCATCAGGGCGGCTGCCTCGAAGAGGGGGCAGAGGTAGTAATCGCTTATCCAGCGGGCCAGCTCAAGCTGGGCCGGCGTCAGGACAGGTGCGGGCCCGATGGCCGAAACAATCTCACGTGTCTCTTCTACGGCCGGCTGGTCTGTCAGTTCGAAGACGATGCCCTGGAGGAGCCTCTGCCCGAACGGGACAAGCACGGCCTGGCCGGCTTGTAGTGCCAGGTGGGCCGGTATGGAGTAGCTGAAGGTCCTCCGCCGGGCGACCGGCGAGTTGACACTCACCTCCGCATACTGCATACCAGCTCCGCGGGAATGCCTGGCCCGCTAGGTGCTCCTGGGGCTGGGGCGCTTTTCCTTGATGCGGGCCTTGCGGGCACTCAGCCCCCGCAGGTAGAAAAGCCGCGAGCGGCGTACCTTGCCCTCGCGCAGGACTTCCACCTTCTCCACCAGCGGCGAGTTGAAGGGGAAGGTACGCTCCACCCCCACGCCGTAGGCGACACGCCGTACCGTGAAGCTGGCGCCGGCACCGCCGCGGCGGACACGTATGACCACTCCCTGGAACGCCTGGATGCGCTCCTTGTCTCCCTCGATGACCCGGGTGCTGACCTTTACGAGCTGCCCGGCGGCCAGTTCCGGGATGTTGGGGTTTGTTCCTGCCTCTACGAGTGACGAAGCATCCATTTACCGAGTAACTCCTGTATCTACTGAGTCTGGGGCTGGCCCAGGCTGGCCACCAGCGCCGCTTCGCGGGGTGTCAGCCCGGCCCGCTCCAGCAGTTCCGGCCGCCGTCGGGCGGTGCGTATGATCGCCTGCTCGCGGCGCCAGGCCGCAATCCGGGCGTGGTCACCGGAGAGCAGCACCTCCGGCACGGCCCAGCCCCGGTACACCGGCGGGCGCGTGTACTGGGGGTACTCCAGCAGGCCGTGGACGTGTGAATCGTCCCGGGGTGACTCTTCTGAGCCCAGCACCCCCGGCAGGAGCCGCACCACCGCATCTACCACCACCATCGCCGCCAGCTCGCCGCCGCTGAGGACATAGTCGCCAATGCTAATCTCGTCGGTGGCCAGGTACTGGCGCACCCGCTCGTCGACGCCCTCGTAGCGCCCGCAGAGCAGGACCAGCCGCCGCTGTGCCGCTAGCTCCCGGGCAATCTGCTGGGTGAAGAGGCGCCCCTGCGGTGTCAGCAGCACCACGGGGAGCCGGGCCGCTTCTTCCGGGGCCATCTCCGCCTTCAGCGCCTCCACGGCTTCGAAGATGGGTTCGGGCTTGAGTACCATGCCGGCCCCGCCGCCGTAGGGGTAGTCGTCCACGGTGCGGTGGCGGTCGTGGGCGTAGTCACGGAAGTTGTGCAGCACCACCTCTACCAGGTGGCGCTCCACCGCTCGGGCAAAGAGGCCGGTGCTGAATGGCCCCTGGAACATCTCGGGGAACAGGGTCAGGATGTCAATCCGCACTGGGTATTACCCCTTGGCCCGTACCGGCCGGTCATATTGCCGGCCGCCCGGGGTAGTTTTCGTGAGTTATTGTACCACAAGCGGTGCTTTCGGCCAAAACGGCGCGTTTTGAGGAGGCGAGCCGGGCCGGTTGGGCCTGTTTTTGTGAGAAGTTGCCAAAAAGGGGGTTGACAAAGGGAAAGTGGTGTGGCAGAATGGCGGGAAGTGGTGAATCGTGGGGAAAGGTGGGAAATATCTGCCCCACAGCGAAAGGAGTCTGGCAGGCAGGAGCATCTAGTACCGTACGGGGACGCGTGCCGGAAGCGCCGGAATGTTCCTTGGCGAATATATCTACAAGATTGATGAGAAGGGCCGCCTGCCCATACCCCCCCGGTTCCGCAAGGACCTGAAGGAGGGGCTCGTAGCGGCGGCAGGGGTGGAGCCCTGCATCACCATATACACCGCCAGTGAGTGGGTGAAGGTGGCGGAAAGCCTGACCTCCGGTGCGCTGGCGCCGAGCAAGATGCGGCGCCTGAACCGTGCCCTCTTTGCCAACGCTTTCAGCCTGAATATTGACGGGCAGGGCAGGATTGCCCTGCCCGTTACGTTGCGGCAGCACGCCCGCATTGAGGACGAGGCGGTGGTTGTTGGGGCCAACACCACCCTTGAGGTGTGGAACAAGGAACTCTGGGCCGAGGAGAAGGCCCTGGCCAGGCAGCAGGCCTGGCAGACTATTGAAGGTCTGGAGCGGCGGTGAGGAGTCTGGCGGTGTCGGCAACCGATCATGTGCCGGTAATGCTGGCCGAGGCGGTGCAGGCCCTGGCGGTACGGCCGGGGGGGCGCTATATCGACTGCACCGTGGGCGGCGGCGGCCATGCCCGGGCCATCCTGGAGCGGAGTGCCCCCGGCGGGCAGTTGCTCGGCCTCGATGCTGACCCGGAGGCTATTGCCATCGCCCGGCGGCGGCTGGAGGGCTTCCGTGACGCGGTGCTGCTGGTCAACGAGAACTTCGCCAGCCTGGCCGGGGTGGCACGGCGCTACCACTTCTACCCCGTGCACGGCATCTTCTTTGACCTTGGCCTGTCTTCGTACCAGCTAGAGAGCGACGCCCGTGGTTTCAGTTTCCAGCGGGAGGCTGCCCTGGACATGCGCTTCAGTCCCGGCCAGACCGAGACGGCCGAGGACATCGTGAACCGCCTGTCCGAGGACGAGCTGGCCTGCCTGCTGCGGCGGTACGGCGGGGAGACCCGGAGCCGGCGTATTGCCCGCCGTATCGTGGCCGAGCGCCCCATCCGCACCACCCTGGAGCTGGCCCGCACGGTCGAGATGGCGGTGGGCGGGCGCCGCGGCCGCATCCACCCTGCTACCAGGACTTTTCAGGCACTGCGTATCGCCGTTAACCGTGAGCTGCATAACCTGGAGCTCGGGCTTGAGGCGGCGGTGGGGCTGCTGGGCCCCGGTGGCCGCCTGGTGGTCATCAGCTACCACTCGCTGGAGGACCGGCTTGTCAAGCAGTTCTTCAGGCGGGAGGCCGCCAGCTGCCTCTGTCCGCCGGGGACGCCGGTCTGCATCTGCGGGCACCGGGCCAGGCTGCGCCTGGTGCGGCGACGTATCATCACGCCAACGGCGGCCGAGGTCAGCCGGAACCCGCGCAGCCGCAGCGCCAGGCTGCGGGTGGCGGAGCGCCTGCCTGAGGATGACTGGCAGAGTGACGCGCGGGCAGGCGGCGGCATGGGCCTGGCCGGCGCTTCCTTTTCTGAGAACTAGACTCGGGGAGACACACCCTTACGGGCCGAGAAAAGGGGGTTACCGATGTGAGTAACAGGGGAGATAGAGAGAATAAACAGCGCACACCCGACCTAAGGAGGGACGAATGAGCAAGCGAAATACTATTTGTGCAATTGATGTTGGGACCACCAAGGTCTGCACCATTGTTGCCGAAGTCAACGATGGTGGTCTCATGCGTGTCGCCGGGGTGGGTCTTACCCCTTCCGCCGGCCTGCACAAGGGGATGGTCGTCAACATACCCGAGGCCAAGGAGTCGATCCGGGAATCGGTGCGCCGGGCCGAGCAGGCCAGCGGCTACCGGATAGACTCCGCCTACGTGGGTGTTACCGGCCGCCACATCAGCGCACGCAACAACCGCGGCGTCGTTGCT
The DNA here is from genome assembly GCA_964493955.1 of uncultured Dehalococcoidales bacterium. Classification (GTDB taxonomy): domain Bacteria; phylum Chloroflexota; class Dehalococcoidia; order Dehalococcoidales; family Fen-1064; genus CAZBPZ01. The sequence continues at coordinate 4,054 of CAZBPZ010000063.1, forward strand.
ATTACCCGTAATGACCGCCTTGTCCGGCCGGATGACCTGAAGAGGGTACTGGAGGTGACCCAGACCCTCAAGGTGCCCAGCGAGGAGCGCGTGCTGCACATGATTCCCCGCGGGTATGCGGTTGACGGCCAGGAAGGGGTGCGTAACCCCGTGGGCATGCACGGCTTCCGGCTCGACGTGGAGACCCACGTCATCACCGCGGCGGTGTCCTCGGTCCAGAACCTGGTGAAGTGCATTCGCGGGGTGGGCGTGGACATCGAGGACCTGGTCTTCGAGCCACTGGCCAGCAGCGAGGCCGTACTGACCGAGGACGAGAAGCAGGCCGGCATCATCCTGGCGGACATCGGTGGTGGCACCACCGACATCTCCGTCTTCCGCGATGGCAGTATCTGGCACAGTGCCATTATCCCCGTGGCCGGTTACCAGTTCACCCGCGATATTGCCATTGGCCTGGGGCTCCCGTTTGACGTGGCCGAGCTGATGAAGCGCAAGTACGGCAGCGTCATGAACGTGTACGAAACGGCCGAAGAGCGGGAGGAGATGGAGACCATCTCTCAGAACGGCCACAGCATCTCCTACCAGGGCCTTTGCGACATTATCCGGGCCAGGGTGGAGGAATTGCTGCGGCTCATCGTGCTGGAGCTGCCGCGCGACGAGCTCAACTCGCTTGTACCGGCCGGCCTCGTCCTGACCGGTGGCAGCTCCAACCTGGCCGGCATCGACGTGCTCGGCCGCGAGCTCCTGCGGATGCCGGTAAGGGTGGGTTACCCGGTGGACATCTACGGCATCTCGGACAACCTGCATAATCCTGCCTACGCCACCGGGGTTGGCCTGCTGCTCTGGGGCATGAAACCCAGGAGTGACCCGGGCCTGCGGCGGCGGGGAGGCTTCCTCGGGCTCCGCAGCCTGGTGGCCAGAATCAGGGCGCTGTTCAGATGACGGTTGAGCATGGCCCGAGCTGATTTATTAAGGAGGAAGAGATGGCAAGGACGAGTTTTGTCCCTAACCCTGTCAAGATAAAGGTTATTGGTCTGGGGGGCGGTGGCTGCAACGCCATCAGCCGGATGGTGCGGCAGGATATCAAGGGGGTTGAGTTCATCGCCATGAACACCGATGCCCAGGCACTGGCCACGACGGAGGCCCCCGTCAGGGTGCAGCTGGGCGACAAGCTGGTGCGGGGTCTCGGTGTTGGCGGCGACCCGGTCATGGGCCAGAAGGCGGCCGAGGAAAGCCGTGACGAGATACGCGAGCTTGTCAGCGGGGCAGACATGGTGTTTATCACCGCCGGCATGGGCGGTGGCAGTGGCACCGGGGCGGCCCCGGTAGTGGCAGATATTGCCATGCAGGCCGGGGCGCTTACCATTGCCGTTGTTACCCGGCCCTTCACCTTTGAGGGCACGCGGCGGGCCGAGGTGGCCAATGAGGGTATTACCCGCCTGCTCGACAAGGTGGTGGACACCCTTATCATCATCCCCAATGACCGCCTGCTGGAGCTCTGCGACCCCAAGACCGGGGTTGACGAGGCTTTCAGGATGGCCGACGACGTCCTGAGCCACGGCGTCCAGGCGATTGCCCAGGTCATCACCGTGCCGGGCATGATAAACCTGGACTTTGCCGATGTGAAGGCAATCATGAAGGACGCCGGCCCGGCCTGGATGTCAATCGGCCAGGGCTCGGGGCAGAGCCGGGCGGTCGATGCCGCCAAGGCGGCCCTGGCCAGCCCTCTGCTTGATGTCTCGGTGGCGGGTTCCAAGGGTGTCCTTTTCAACGTGGTTGGCGGCGAAAGCCTGACACTGTTCGAGGTCAACGAGGCGGCCGAGGTCATCAAGGCGGCGGTGGACCCGGAGGCCAACATTATCTTCGGCGTGGTCCGTGACAACAGCATGGACAAGGAAGTTAAAATCACGCTGATTGCTACCGGCTTCGAGGCGAGGAATGAACTCCCCGGGGCTGACCAGGAGAAGGACGACGAGTTCAACCGCTACCTCAAGGAGTGGAAGGCCGAGGACCAGCTTGATATCCCGGCCTTCCTGCGCCGCCCGCTCTATAACCAGAGGCGTCTCTCCGTCTCCCCGAGGGCCAGCAAGCCGCCGGTGCGCAATTTCCCCTACTAGCCTCCGCGCCCGGCGGGTTGCTGGTGGGGAAGCGCGGTGCCGTGGTGGCGGGTCCGTGCCCGCTGCCCGTTAGCGACGTCCCACCTGCCGGGCAGGCCGGGGTTGCCTGGCCCCGGCCTGCCCGGAACCTGACCCACGGCACGGCCAAGGGCCGTGCCCTTTCTTTTTTGGGCCTTTTCACTTCGGAGC
>CAZBPZ010000063.1:6456-9593 GCA_964493955.1 uncultured Dehalococcoidales bacterium
GTGGAGCAGTAGATGCGGTGCCCGTTTTGTGGACACGATGATTCAAGAGTGGTTGATTCGCGCGAGGTGGATGACGGCATCAGGCGGCGGCGGGAATGCCTCGGTTGCCGGGGCCGCTTTACCACCTACGAGCGCATCAACCCGGTAAGCCTGTTTGTCATCAAGAAGGACCGGCGGCGCGAGGCGTACGACCGCGCCAAGATTCTGGCCGGGGTACGCAAGGCCTGCGAGAAGCGCCCCCTGGCGGCGGACAGGGTGGAGCACCTGGTGGACGAGGTAGAGGCTGAACTCTTCGCCATGGGTAAGGCCGAAGTGCCCAGCCGCGCCATCGGTGACATGGTGATGCGGCGTCTGCGGGCCCTGGACCAGATTGCCTACATCCGCTTCGCCAGCGTTTACCGCCAGTTCACGGATATAACGGTACTCAAGGAAGAGGTCGATTCGTTGCTGGGCAGCCCGGAGCAGGCGCCGGGTGAGGCCCAGCTGCCGCTCATTCCGGAAGAAGGACTTGGAGTGACGGCACAGCGCGGGAGGGATGCCAGGTGAAGGGTGCCAGTGATGAAGGCCGCCGGCTGACCCAGCTTACCCGCAACCAGATTGCCCGGGCCACTTTCCAGGCGGCCGAGAGCATGGGTATATCCGACCGCAACCGCATCGAGCAGCTGACGCGGCAGGTCATGGAGCGGCTGGAGAAGGAGAAGCGCCTCATCAGCCGCGGGAACATGGGCGTGCTGCAGCCGCTGCCGGGGATGGAAGACATGTTGCCGGCGTCGCGCCGGCAGGACAAGCACCTCACCAGCCGGTCTGAGATACTGGCAATGGTGAAAGAGTTCCTCGACGGCGAGTCGAGCGAGCCGGAGGAGGTAAGACCGGAAGTGACTACCAGAGATGTTGGCCCGGCCGGGCGGCCGGTTACCGGGCTCAGGCTTACAGATAACGCCAGGCAGGTGCTGGCGAAGCGCTACCTGCGCAAGGACAGGACGGGCCAGCCGGTGGAAACACCGGAGGAGATGTTCCAGCGGGTGGCCCGGGCGATTGCTGGAGCCGAGCGCCTCTATGACCCGCAGGCGGACGTGGGCCGCTGGGAGGCCGAGTTCTACCGCCTGATGACCAGCCTTGACTTTCTCCCCAACTCGCCGACGCTGATGAACGCCGGACGCGAGCTGGGGCAGCTTTCGGCCTGCTTTGTCCTGCCGGTTGAGGACTCAATGGAGTCCATCTTTGAGGCCATCAAGAATACGGCCCTCATCCACAAGAGCGGCGGGGGTACCGGGTTCTCCTTCTCACGCCTGCGGCCGGAGACCGACCGCGTTGGCTCCACCGGGGGCGTGGCCAGCGGGCCGGTATCATTCATGCGCGCCTTTGATGCCGCTACCGACGTCATCAAGCAGGGCGGTATGCGCCGCGGGGCCAACATGGCCATCCTGCGGGTTGACCACCCGGACATTCTCAAGTTCATCACCGCCAAGGATGACCCCACCGCCTTCACCAACTTCAACCTCTCGGTGGCCGTGACCGATGCCTTCATGGAAGCGGTCAGGGCCGGCGGTGACTACGACCTTATCAATCCGCGCACCGGCGAGGTACAGGGCCACCTCAACGCCCGTGAGGTGTTTGACCTCATTGTCTCCCATGCCTGGAAGACGGGTGACCCCGGGGTGGTCTTCATTGACCGTATCAACCAGCACAACCCCACCCCGCACCTCGGCCAGATTGAGAGCACCAACCCCTGTGGTGAGCAGCCGCTGCTGCCCTACGAGTCCTGCAACCTTGGCTCGGTGAACCTGGCCCACATGCTGCGGTCGGTGGCGGGCCGGGTTGAGATTGACTGGGACAAGCTGCGGGAGACGGTGAAGACGGCGATACGCTTCCTGGACAACGTGATTGACGTGAACCGGTTCCCTCTTGATGAGATTGCCGGGATGACGAAGAAGTCACGCAAGGTGGGACTGGGGGTGATGGGCTTTGCCGATATGCTCATCCAGCTCGGGCTGCCCTATGACTCGGAAGAAGCGCTCCGGGTAGCCGGGGAGGTGATGCGCTTTATCAGCCAGGAGGCTGACCGTGCCTCGGAGGAGCTGGCGGAGGAGCGGGGTGTCTTCCCGGCGTTCGAGGGCAGCATCTACGATGTTAAGGGCGGTCCACGGCTGAGGAACGCCTCCCGTACCACCATTGCCCCCACCGGCACGCTGTCAATCATCGCCGGGTGCTCCAGCGGCATCGAGCCGCTCTTCGCCCTCAGCTACGTGCGTAACATCCTGGACGGCACGCGCATGATAGAGGTCAACCCCTACTTTGAGGAGGCGGCCCGCCGTGGTGGCTTCTACTCCGAGGAACTGATGGAGAAGCTGGCTGGCGGCGCCAGCCTTGGCGAAATCAAGGGTGTGCCGGATGACGTCAAGCGTGTCTTCGTCACCGCCCATGACATTGCGCCGGAGTGGCATGTCAGGATGCAGGCTGCCTTCCAGAAGTACACGGACAACGCCGTCTCCAAGACGGTCAACTTCCCGCGGACGGCCACCAGGGAAGACGTGGCCCGTGTTTACATGATGGCGTTCGAGGAAGGGCTCAAGGGGATTACCATCTACCGTGACGGCAGCCGTGAGAACCAGCCGATGAGCACCGGTCGCAGCGCGCCGGCCCGGACCGAGGGCGTCAGCATCACCCCGCGCAAGCGGAGCAAGGTCACTTCCGGCGTCACCGAGCGGGTGCGCACCGGCTGCGGGGCGCTCTACGTGACTGTCAACTCGGATGAGGGCGGTGTCTGCGAGGTCTTCCTGACACTGGGGAAGTCCGGCGGCTGCGCCTCGGCCCAGCTTGAGGCCATCGGGCGCCTCATATCACTGGCGCTGCGGGCCGGGGTTGGCATGGAGTCACTCATCAAGCAGCTCCGCGGTATCCGCTGTCCTTCGATTGCCTGGGAGGAAGGCCGGGCGGTGCTCTCCTGCGCCGACGCCATTGCCGGGGTGCTGGAGCGGCACGTGAAGAAGGACCCGGACGAAGAGGGTGCCGAGCCCCCGCCGGCTGACTACGGCCTGGTGCGTAATATCGCGGGGCAGTGCCCGGACTGCGGCGGACTCCTGGCCTACGAGGAAGGCTGTTTCAAGTGCCCGGGCTGCGGCTATACGAAGTGCTAG
>CAZBPZ010000064.1:0-9501 GCA_964493955.1 uncultured Dehalococcoidales bacterium
ACCACCACCATCCGTATCCTCTCCACCGTCCTCGAAGCCGACCGCGGCGATGCCACCATTGCCGGCTTCTCGGTGCGGCGCGAGGCAGAGAAGGTGCGTGGCCTGATAGGGGTCTGCCCGCAGGAGCTGGCCCTCTACGCCGAGCTGAGCGCCCTGGAGAACCTGGTCTTCTTCGGGCGGATGGCCGGCCTGAGCAGCCGTGATGCCCGTGAGCAGGCGCTGGCCCGCCTTGCCCTGCTGGGCCTGGAAGACCGCGCCAGGGGCAGGGTGGACAAGTTCTCCAGCGGCATGAAGCGGCGTGTCAACCTGGCGGTCTCGCTGATGGGCCACCCCCGGCTCCTCTTCCTCGACGAGCCGACGGTGGGGATTGACCCGCAGTCACGCAACCGCATCTACGAGACAATCGAGGGGCTGCGGGCCGACGGGATAACCATCCTCTACACCACCCACTACATGGAGGAGGCCGACCGGCTCTGCAACCGGGTAGCCATCATGGACGGGGGTAAGATAGTGGCCCTGGACACGCCCCACAACCTCAAGGCACGGCTTGGCGCTCCGGAGAGTATCACGCTGGAGGATGTCTTCCTGAAGCTGACCGGGCGAAGCCTGCGTGACTAGGCCAGAGCGATGACAAGGACCCTCCAGATAGTCCGGCTGCAGGTACGCATCTTCCTTCAGGACAGGGGTGACCTTGCCTTTGCCCTGCTGCTCCCGATAGCCGTCCTCGCCCTGATGTACGGCGCCTTCGGTGGGCCGGCGCAGTTCCACGCCACCGCCCGGGTTGTCAACGAAGACCCGGACGGGCAGTACGCCCGGGTGCTGCTGGACAGGATGGAGGCGCTGGACGAGCTGGAAGTAGAGCTACTCTCCCGCGCCGAGGCACGGCGGAAGCTGGAGCGCTCCGACGTGCTGCTGGTGGTGGTAATCCCGTCCGGTTTTTCCGAGCGGCTGGCAGCCGGCGAGCCGGCAAGGCTGGTCTTCTGGCAGCGCGGAAACGGCGGTTACGAGGGCCAGGTGGTGGCCTCAATCATCCGCGGGCTGGCCGAGGAAATCTCGCGCGGGCTACTGGTGCGGGACGAGGTGCGTAACACACTGGCCGGCAGCGGCATCGCGCCGGAGCGTATCGATGCCACCGTGAGCCGCTTCCTGGAGAGGGAGCGGCAGGCCCCGCTGGTGGCGGTGGTGGAAGAGGCGGTGGGGAGCCGGCCGGATGTCGTGAGCCAGTTCCTGCCGGGCATCATCACCATGTTTGTGCTCTTCTCCCTGACGCTGAGTGCCCAGGCGCTGGTCGAGGAGCGCCGCCTCGGCACACTGGAGCGGCTGCTGACAACCCCGCTGACAGTCGGCGAGCTCTTCACCGGCAAGTTCCTGGCCAGTGTCAGCCGCGGCTTCATCCAGACCTTCATCCTGCTGGCGCTCGCCTACGCCGTCTTCCAGTTCTTCACGCCGCTTACCTTCCTCTCTGCCCTGGTGGTGGCGCTGGTCTTCGCCGCCGCCGCCAGTGGCTTCGGCCTGATTATCATGGCGGTGGCCCGCACCCCGGACCAGGCAGCCTGGATAGGCGTGGTCTTCACGATGTCACTGGTGATGATAAGCGGCACCTTCTTCCCCATTGAGGAAGGTTCTGCCTTTGAGATAGCCAGCAAGCTATCAATCAACACCTACGCCAACGAGGCCTTCCACACCCTCATCACCGGGAGCGGGACGCTGGGTGATGTCTGGCCGGAGATAGCCGTGATGCTGGGGGTGGCGGTGGCCGGTTTCGCCGTGAGCCGCCTGCTCTTCAGAGCGCTACCGGGGGGGAGGTAGGCCGACCATGCAGCCGAGACTGGTCTGGTACCTGGCCCTCAAGGACCTCAGGCTGTTCCTGCGCGACCGCACGGCGCTGTTTTTCTTCGTCGCCTTTCCCTTCATCTTCATCATCATTTTCAACAACATCCTCTCAGGCGTCGGGGGCGAGGACAGCCGCCTCACGTTCCACCTGGCCACCCGCGAGGCCGAGGGGCTGAGCCACCAGCTCATTGCCGCCCTGGAAACAGCAGACGAGGCAGAGCTGGGGCCGGGTGAGCCAGTCTTCATCTGGGAGAAAGACGCCGACGAGGCGCGCCGCAAGGTAGAAGCCGGGCAGATTGCCGGCTTCCTGGAGTTCCCGGCCGACTTCACCGAGGGCCTGATGATGGGTTACGGCACGGAGCTGCGGGTGGTGGCTGACCCGGAGGCATTCAACACCCGGGCCGCCCTGAACGGCCTGGCGAGGTCGCTGGCCGCCCGCCTCGGCGCCCAGCAGGTGGTCACCAGCTCGGCGGTGGGGCTGCTGGTGGAGCAGGGAATCACCACCGGCCGGATGCCCAACATCGCCACGGTGATTGCCCGGCCCCTCTCCGGCCCGCCAACCAGCTTGGACAGGTCACTCATCAGCTACGTGGTGGACAAGGTGGGTGAGGTCGAGGCCGAGCAGCCCTCGAACTTCGTCATCCCGGGTTACCTGGTGATGTTCGTCTTCTTTGCCGCGGCCCTCTCGGCCGAGGCAATCGTCCGCGAACGGCGCAACCACACCCTGGAGCGGCTGCTGGCCAGCTCGGTGAAGCGCCCCACCATCATTGCCGGCATCTACCTCGGCACCGCCACCAAAGGGCTGGTGCAGATTGCCATCTTCTGGGCGGTGGGTATCCTGGCTTTCCGCATAGACCTCGGCATCGCCCCGGCGGCCGTCATCATCCTCTCGCTGCTGATGGTCCTCATGTCAGCCGCCTACGGCGTGATGCTGGCCACCCTGGCCAAGACGGAGCGCAGCGCCGGCTCCATCGGGGTGCTCTCGGCCCTGATAATGGCCCCGCTGGGTGGCTGCTGGTGGCCGCTCTTCATCACGCCACGCTGGATGCAGTCACTGGCCCTCGTCACACCCCACGGCTGGGCCACCACCGGCTTCAACAAGCTGATGCTCTTCGGGGCGGACTTTGCCTCGGCCGTACCACAGATGGTGGCACTGGCCGTGTTTGCCGCCATCTTCGGGACAGTGGCGGTGCTGCGCTTCCGCACCGCCGCCAGCTAGGGGACACGGCCCCCACCCTCTACCGGCCGGGCTCCTTCCAGGCACGGGCACTCTCCAGGAGCTCGCGGGCGTGGCGGCGAGCGGCACCGGTCACGGCACTGCCCGCCAGCATGGCGGCGAGCTCCTCGATACGCGCCGCCTCGTCCAGTGTCTCCAGCCGGCTGACACTGCGCCCCCCGGCGACCTCCTTGAGTACCCGGTAGTGGGCGTCGGCGAAGGCGGCAATCTGCGGCAGGTGGGTCACGCAGATAGTCTGGCGGTGGCGGGAGAGGTCCCACAGCTTGCGGCCGATGACCTCGCCGCTGCGCCCGCCCACGCCGATGTCAATCTCGTCGAAGACAAGCACCGGGATATCGTCCGCCGCCGCCAGCACCGTCTTGATGGCCAGCATGAAGCGGGACATCTCGCCGGTGGAAGCGGTGCGGACCAGCGGCCTCAGCGGCTCACCGGGATTGGCCGAGACGTAGAACTCCACCAGGTCCACCCCGTCCGGGCTGAAGGCGCAGGTCTGACCGTCGGGCAGGGGGATTCCGCCCGGGTCTTCCCGCCGCTCCAGTACCACCTGAAAACGGGCCGCCTCCAGGCCCAGGTCCCGGAGCTGGGCCTCAACATCCTCCGCCAGCCTGACGGCCGCGGCCTGCCGCTGCTCCGAAAGCTCGGCCGCCGCCTGGCCCATCTGATAGCGCAGCTCCGATACCCGCGCCTCGAGCTCCCGGAGACGCCCGGCCGAATGGCTGATGGTCTCGAGCTCGGCGGCGGCCTGCTCGCCGTGGGCCAGGATGTCCGCAATCGAAGGCCCGTACTTCCGCTTGAGGTCGGCAATCAGCTCCAGCCGGGCGGCCACCTCTGCCAGCCGGGCGGGGTTGTCTTCCAGGCTTTCGGCGTAGCGGCGGATGTCGCGGGCTGCCTCCTCCAGCCCGTAGAGCGCCGCCTCGAGCGACTCCAGCAGCGGCCCGAGGGCGGGGTCAAGCTCGACCAGGCGGCGCAGGCCGGCGGCGGCAACGTGGAGACGGTCAAGCGTGGCCGGGCCGGCGGCATCCTCACCCTGAACGAGCTGGCAGGCCTCGAAGGCAGCCGCCTTCAGCCGCTCCGCCGAGGCCAGGACACGCCGCTCCTGCTCAAGCTCGTCGTCCTCACCGGGGCGCAGCCCCGCCGCCGCGATTTCCTCCACCTGGTAGCGCAGGAAGTCCTGCCGGCGGGCGGCCTCACGTTCGTCCTGCTGCAATGCCCGCATCTCACCCTCCAGGCGCTGCAGGTCAGCCACCAGGGCGGCAAAGCCCTGCCTCAGGGCCCCGGTGCCGGCGTAGCCGTCCAGGTAGGCCAGGTGGCGGCGGCGGTCCAGCAGGGAAAGGTGGTCGCTCTGGCCGTGGATATCCACCAGCAGTCCTCCCACCTGCTGGAGGAAGCTGCGCGGCACCGCCTGCCCGTTGAGGCGGATGACGCTGCGGCCCTGGCGGCGCAACTGGCAGGTAATGACAAGGTTATCCTCGGCCCCGGCGAGGACACCCCGCTCCTCCAGGACGCCCGCCAGGGCACCGCAGCCGCCCCGGGGCAGGGCAAAGACCCCCTCGATACGGGCCTCCTCCGCCCCGTGACGGACCATCTCCTCGTCCAGCCGCCCCCCGAGCAGCACCTCAATGGCGTCAACCACCAGCGACTTACCGGCCCCGGTCTCGCCGGTAATGATATTGAGGCCGGGGCCCAGGCTCCAGGCGATATCCTCGATGATGCCGATGTCCCTGACCCTCAACTCCAGCAGCAAGCCTTCCGTGCCTCCGGGTGTCCAAAGTGCCACCATTCTAGCATGAGAGTTGGCCCGGCGTCCCTACCCCCCGGCTTGACAGGCCACCGGCCAGGAACTAAGATGGCCACACCCGGCGAAGGAGGCCCCCGGTTTGCCAGTCCTCAGCTCTGCCAACATCAACCTGCACTACGAGGTGCACGGGGCGGGAGAACCGTTCGTGCTCAGCCACGACCTGACGGCCAGTGCACGCGACTGGCACCGCCACCTGCCCTGGCTAACACGGCGCCACCGGATGATCCTGCCGGATGCCCGCGGCCACGGGATGTCGTCCGCCCCGGCCGGGGACGACCACTACTCGTGGGAAATCATGGCGGACGACATCAACCGCCTCCTGGTGCACCTTGGCATCGAGCGGGCCGTGGTGGGAGGCGTATCCATGGGGGGTGGGGTCTCGCTGGCCTTCGCCCTGGCCCACCCGGAGAAAGTAAGCTGCCTGATTCTCTGCGACTGCGCCGGTACCGGCGTGGGGCGCCAGGAAGTGCTCTCCCCCGCCGAGATGGAACAGCAGCTGGTCACCCGCCGCACCATGATCCGGCGCTACGGGGTGATGGACGTGGTGGGCTACCGCCTCATAAGTGACGGTCTGGCCCCCCGGACCGTCATGACCGACCCGGCGGCGCGGGAAGAATGGCTGGAGCGCCTCTCGCGCTTCTCGGAAAACGGGGCCATCCACGCCCCGACCTTCGTGCGGGGCACGGTGGTCAGCGGGCTCGAGCGTGTGGCCGGGCTGGAGATGCCCGCCCTGGTTGTCATCGGCGAAGAGGACGCCCTCCTCCCGGCGGCCGAGTGGCTGCGGGACACCCTGCCCAACCGGCGCTACGCCCTGCTCAGGGGGGTGGGGCACATCACCGCCCGCTACCGCCCCGACGCCTGGCGGCAGGTAGTGGAGGCATTCCTGCAGGACGTGGCCGCCGGCCGGGACATCCGGAGCGAGGTAACCCTCTAGCTGAAGGCCCGCCTCCGCCGGGGTGGCTTGCCCCGGCGCCCTACCCAGCCTAGAATTAAGATTGCAGTCCGCCACCGGAGAACCGCGTTGGGAGTAGTACTCTACCACGAACCGTCGCTACGGCAGCCGGTGATGTTCGCCAGCTGGCCCGGCATCGGCAACGTTGGCGTGCTGGCGGTCGATACCCTGCGCCAGCAGCTTGAAGCCGAAGAGCTCGGTCAGATTGAGCCCTGGGACTTCTTCTACCCGAACCGGGTCACCATCCGCGGCGGGGTGCTGGACGAGCTTGAGTTCCCCTCCAGCCGCTTCTACCTGGCCCGGCTGCCGCAGCGGGACGTGCTGCTCTTCGTCGGCGAGGAGCAGCCCAGCGACGGCGGCCAGGGCTACGCCGAGGGGGCCAGGGCCTACCGGATGGCCAACCTGGTGGTGGATGTTGCCCGGCGCTTCGGGTGCCGGCGCATCTACACGTCCGGGGCGGCGGTGGCCCTCACGCACCACTCCCTCCGCCCCCGGGTCTGGGCGGTGGCCTCCAGCCGCTCCCTGCTGGCGGAGCTGAAGCGCTACCCGGGCACGGTGCTGATGAGCGAGGTGGAGGGGCGGGGTAACATCGGCAGCATTACCGGCCTCAACGGGCTGCTGATAGGCGTGGCCCGCCAGCACGACCTCGAAGGCATCTGCCTGATGGGTGAGGTGCCAGACTACCTCTCGCGCGTGCCCTTCCCCTACCCGCGGGCCGCCCGCTCGGTGGTGGAGGTATTCGCGGCAATCCTGGGGATTAGCCCTGACCTGTCCGCCCTGGACGAAATGGCCCGGCAGATGGAGACTGTCATCGCCAATGTTTACCAGCAGTTCCCGGCGGAGGTGCGGGAGCGGATTGACCAGCGGCAGCAGGAGGCCCGGGCAGGCGGCATCACCGAAGAAGACAAAAAGTGGATACAGGAGCACATTGACGAGCTCTTCAAGAAGGGGGAAGACCGGCAGTGACCGACCCAGTACGCTACACCGCCCGGCCGGAACTGCGCCAGCCTGCCATGGTTGTCGGCTGGGCAATGGATGCCGGGCGCCTCGGTTCCCGCGTGACCGATTACCTCGTGCGGGGCCTGCAGGCACAGCCGTTCTGCGAGATTGAACCGGTTGGCTTCTTCCCGCTGAGCGGTGTCACCATTGCCGGCGACGTGGCCTTCTTCCCCGAAAGCCGGTTCTACGCCGCCCCGGACAAAGACCTGGTGATATTCCGCAGCCCGCCGCCGGTGGCCGAGTGGTACCAGTTCTTCCAGTGCATGCTCAGCGTAGCCGAGGCATGCCATGTCAGGCAAGTCTTCACGGTAGGCAGCATGATTGCCCTCGGGCCACACTCGGCCCCGCGGCAGCTCTTCGGGACGATGAGCTCCGAAGAAATGAAGCAGGAGCTGCAACGCTACCGCCTGACGCGCGAGGTGGACTACCAGACCCCGCCGGGTGGCAAGCCCACGCTAAACTCGTTCTTTCTCTGGGCAGCCCGCCGGCGCGGCATCCCGGGGGCAAACCTCTGGCTGCCGGTGCCGTTCTACCTGATTTCAAGCGAGGACCCGGCCGGCTACCGCGCCGTGATTGCCTTCCTGAACGACTACCTTGGCCTGGAGCTGGACCTGACCGGGCTAAACGAGCAAGTAAAAGAGCTCAACCAGCGCCTGGACCGCCTGCGGCACGCCAACCCCGAGGTCGATACCGCCTTCACCCGGCTGGAGCAGGGTAGCCGGCTGAGCGAGGGTGAGGGCGAGCGGCTCGTCCACCTGGTAGAGGAGTACCTGCGGGAACCCGAGAACCCCCGGTAAGACTCACTCCCCGCTGCTTTCCCCGCCGCCACCTTCCGCCTCACCCTCCGGCTGGTCCGCCGGGGCCGGGCCTTCGTGTGACTGGTCACGCAGCCAGCGCTGCAGGGCATCCAGGGAGGGGGGAGCCACCAGGAAGACCTCAATATCCGGCGGGAATTGTAGCTGGTGGCCCTGCCGCATAAAGAGCACGGCCACTTCATCCGAGCCAAGGCTCTCGTCAATACGGCGGGCGATGTGCTCCCAGCGGCGGCGGGACGAGTCACGGTAGAGCTGGTTTATGTGGTCGGCGGCGGTACGGCTGAGGAAGCCGAGCATCAGGCAACGCTCCCAGTCCAGGCACTCGTTCTCAAGCTCGGCATCCTCAACCGGCTCGAAAACGGCCCCGGCCTCGCACATGCGGCGGGCGATGGCATGGCTGGCGGCATTCAGCCGCTCCAGCAGCTTCAGGCCCTCCTCACCCCCGCGCGCCACCGACTCGTGGTAAACGCGCCGCACCACCCCGATTTTTGATTCCAGGTTCCAGAGGTACTCCTGCACCTCCTGCCAGTAACGCTCGAACCGCTCCAGGAAGTCAGCCGGGGCGTCCCGCAGGGCGTAGATGAGCGGCACCATGTACAGGCGGCGGCCGAGCTGGTAGCGGCTGGCACTGGGGCGTTCGATTCTGCCGAGCTCTTCAGCCATGCTCTTCCTCCCGGTCAAACCCGTCGGGCAGTAACTGGGGCCATTTTATCCCGCCAGGGACGGCGAAGCAACTGCCGCCAGCCCCGGCGAGGCCTGGACTTCCGGCGCCACCCCGATATTGCCCTTGACAATGTATTTTAAGTATAATAGACGGTAACTATCGCGCTAGTGTCCCCACTTACCCAGGCGGGTTGCCCTTGCAGGAGGAAGAGACGTGGCCGGACAGTATGACGCACTGCGCGAGCGCCTTCTCAAGGAGAAGGAACGCCTGCTCGGTGACCTTGAGCAACTGAAGACAAGTGGCCCCCAGGCCGAGGAGCGCCGCGAGGGCAGTCCGTTTGGCAAGCGGGAAGAAGAGGCAACGGAAAGCCTCGAGCTCGAGCGCCGACTGGCCCTCGAAAAACAGACCCGCGAGCAACTGGCCGAGATTGAAGCCGCCCTGGCCAAGTTCGAGGACAACACCTACGGCAAGTGCGAGGCCTGCGGCAAGCCAATCGCCCGGGAACGCCTTGAGGCCCTGCCGCACGCCAAGCTCTGCGTCAACTGCAAGGCCAACCAGGCAAAGAATGCCAGAGGCAGACTCTCCTCCAGCTAGGCGGCGGGCGCTGACCTTCGCCGGCATCGCCCTGCTCATCGCCAGCGCCGACCAGGCCCTGAAGGCATGGGTAAGGTCGTACCCGGAGGGCCAGGTCATCTTCCAGGGTGGCTTCTTCAGACTGGTCCACGTGCAGAATACCGGCGCCGCCTTCGGCATCTTCCCGGGACAATTCCTGGTGTTCACGGTGGTAGGGGTAATCGGCCTGATGGCGATGCTGGCCGGGGCGGTGGTGGTCTACCGGCGGTACCCCCATCTGGCCACCCTGCCACGTGTCCTGGCCTTTGGCCTGGTACTGGGAGGAACGGCCGGCAACCTGGCCGACAGGCTGCACATTGGCCACGTGACCGACTTTTTCGACGTGGGCTGGTGGCCCGCCTTCAACCTGGCCGATGCCTCTATCAGCCTGGGGGCGGTGCTGGTAGCAGCCCTGGTACTGTGGCAGGTGCTGCGCCAAAAACACGCCCCGCCGGCTCCCGGCAGCCGGGCAGGACCATGACCGGTGAGGTGCTCTACCACCTGTCGGCCGACCAATCGGGTGAACGCCTGGACCGTTTCATCGGCCGGAGTTGCCCGGGGCTGACACGCACCCGGGCCCAGAGGCTCATC
>CAZBPZ010000065.1:0-9093 GCA_964493955.1 uncultured Dehalococcoidales bacterium
CGGGCAAAGCTGATGCGGTTCTCGGTGGAGGTGAGTTCCTCCTGGAGCGCCAGGAAGTTCTGGTTGGCCTTCAGGTCCGGGTAGTTCTCAACTACCGCCAGCAGGCGCGAGAGCGCCCCGCTGAGCTGCTGCTCTGCCTGTGACTGAGCGCCGACACCGCGCCCCACCGCCTGCAGGGCCAGGTTGCGGGCGGCGGTCACAGCTTCAAGCGTTTCGCGCTCGTGCTTCATGTAGCCGCGGACTGTTTCAACCAGGTTGGGAATGAGGTCATGCCGCCGCTTCAGCTGGACATCTATCTGCGCCCAGGCGTTCTTTACCTGATTGCGCCCGCGCACGAGGCCGTTGTAAATGGCCACGAACCAGATAACCAGGACGAGCGCAATGCCACCAATGACTATTCCAATAACTGTTCCGGCTGCCATGTGTTCACCTCTAATCTAAGTGCAGGGAATCGCTTCCTGCCGCCAGGCCCTAACTGGCGTTTTCCTGCCCGGTCCTCCCGGGGAGCCTTATCACCTCGCCCAGGAACCGGACGACCTGCTCCTGGACGTCTCCGGAGGTTGCCTGTTGCCCGGCCAGGTACCGCACGAGCCGGCCAACCTCGCCGCCATCAAACCAGAGGCCATCACCATCCGGGCAGGCGTCTATCACGAGCCGGGACTCCTCGCCCACGGTCACTTTCTTCATGCGGCGCCCGCAGACCGGGCAACGCCGCCTGGCCTCGGGCGTCTTCACTTCGGCGGAAAGGTGCAGCCCCTCGAGGCCAGCCGATTCCAGCCCCAGCTTGTCAAGCAGCAGCTCAACCTCGCCGGCATCGAACCATACCCCGGCGCAACCGGTGCAGTAGTCAAGCTCGATGCCATCATGCTCGACGATGATTATCGGCTGGTGGCAGACGCTGCACTTCATTTTACCTTTGTCTTCCCGTTCCCGTCGGCCGGCAGCGGAAGCGGCGGCTGATAATATTGATAACGCCCAGAATCCGGGCGCAGCCAGGCAGGCGCACGCTGGCAAAAGAATGCAGCCCTT
Organism: uncultured Dehalococcoidales bacterium; assembly: GCA_964493955.1. Classification (GTDB taxonomy): domain Bacteria; phylum Chloroflexota; class Dehalococcoidia; order Dehalococcoidales; family Fen-1064; genus CAZBPZ01. The sequence continues at coordinate 1,030 of CAZBPZ010000065.1, forward strand.
CCCTGACAATCAGGTCACGGTGGCATGGCAGCGGGCCCGACTGGGCATCACCCACAATCAGCGACCGGCCGGTGCAGGATACCCTCCCCACGATGCCCTCATTCACATTGCAGACCATCTTCCGGACATATTCAGGTGAAAGCCCCCGGTGTACCCGGTACCGGAGCTGCTGCCCGCTGTCATCCAGCAGCAGTATGCCCCCGTGTCCGTACCTGTTATCTCAAGCACATGGTCCAGCACTTCACCCAGAACAACGTCTACCCCGGGAAGGTCGGTCAGTGAGTGCAGGACCTCGGACACCGAAAGCAGGCATGAGCGCTCATGCGTACGGTGCTCCAGCTCTCCAGAAGGCGCCCCGGGGCTCGCCCTTGCTACATCCGGCCTGTACAATGCCGCTCCCCGCCGATGGTCCCCACCAGCCTCACACCCTATCCTGGCACCACCCCGCTGTAGCTCCCGGCCAGATGCTTCCTTTCCCGCACCACTATCGCCGGGTCCGCTGCCATAAGACCAGGCACGCCTATTCCCCTCCCTCTTCCGAGGTCTCTTTCAGTGCCTCAATCTCGCGCTGGACCGCTCTTTGCCTCCGGAGCAGGACCAGGATATACCCGAAGACAACTGCCCATATTATAGCAAAAGCAGCAAACAGGTAGCCAGCGTTCTGCATTTCTACTCACCTCTCTGCGCCGGCAAGGTTGCCAGCACCCGCATTCTCTCTGTTTCGGCCTCGGCGTAACGCATGTCACTGCGTAGCACCGTCAGTAATGCGTAGAGCGCCGTAAATGCCACCAGGCCTGTCATCAGGGTGGCCATCATCGCAGGTTCGAGGCCACCCTCGAAAATCACGGGGGACGGGTGCTGCGTCCGCCACAGGGTGATGGCCAGCGCTACGACCGGCACATCCAGGAAACCCACAATGCCAACCACGGCGGCAAAGCGTGCCCCGCGGTCCCTGTCCACCGTATAGGCCCGCACCAGGTGATAGGCAATGTACACCAGCCAGAGCACCAGGGCCGCCGTGAGGCGGGGGTCCCACGTCCACCACACCCCCCAGATGGGCTTGGCCCAGATTGACCCGGTGATGAGAAAAAGGGTGGTGAAGACCACCCCCACCTCGGCCGAGGCCCATGCCCTGACATCCCAGCGGTGGTCACGCTTCCACAGGTACAGTATGCTGCAGACGAAGACCACGAGGAAAGCCAGGAGTGCCACCCAGGCCAGAGGGACGTGGAAATAGAAAATACGCTGCACCACACCCATCGTTGCCTCGGTGGGGACCCAGAGGAACACCAGGTAGAAGGCGGCTATCATGGTGGTAAAGCTCAGGGCCCACAGGGCCAGCCTGAACCTGAAACCGTCGTTCATCAGTCCTTCCCCTCGCTACTCCTCAATCACGTACCCGAATACGAGGAATGATACCACCAGGAAAATTAAATCAAAAGCCCCGATGATACCCAGCCACTGTGCCATCTCGGCCCAGGGAGCACCGGCCAGGGCGCTCTCGGTGGCATTCACCGCCGCTATCACCACCGGCACCACGATTGGCAGGAAAAGTACCGGGAGCACCAGTTCCCGGGCGCGCGTGTTCACCGCCAGCGCCGAAAACAGCGTCCCCACCGATACAAAGCCAAGAGTGGCCAGCAGTGTTACTACCACCAGCTGCAGGGACAGTACCTCCAGGTTGAACAGCAGCACGAAAATGGGCAGGGCCACCGCCTCAATTGCCAGCATGAAGATGAAGCTGCCCAGCATCTTGCCCACGTAGACCACCTCGCGGCTGACCGGCGCTACCAGCATGCCCTCGAGGCTGCCCTCTTCCTTTTCGGGGATAAAGCTGCGGTTCAGGCTGAGGACGCCGGCGAAGGCAAAGGTCACCCAGAGCATCCCCGGCGCCACTGTCCTGACAGTCAACGGGTCAGAGCCAAAGGCGAAATTGAAAATCACGATGACAAGGATAACGAAGACCAGTACCGAGGAGACAATTTCACGGCTGCGAATCTCGGCCAGCGTGTCCTTCCAGGTGATGGCCAGCACCTTCTGCCAGAAGCTCACGCCGCCACCCCCGTGACCCGGTGGTAGACCTCCCTCAGCCGGGTAATGTCAAGCTCACCGGCAGCCGCCCGGAATACCTCCCGCCCCCGGTCCAGGATGATAAGGCGGTGGCATAGCCCCAGGCCACGCTCCAGGTCATGCGTTACCAGCAGCACCGTCCGGGGCCGCCCGGTATCTCCCTGCAGCACATCCCAGACCCACGAGGCCGCCTCCTGGTCAAGCCCTGCTTCCGGCTCGTCCAGCAGGAGGATGGGCGGGTCATGCAGCACCGCCCGTGCGATGGCGACGCGCTGCTGCATGCCGCGAGAAAACGTGCCGACACGCCCATGCGCCCGTGCCAGCATCCCCACCCTCCGCAGGACTTCGGTGATACGTGCCGGGCGGTCCGGCACGTCGTAGAGCTTTCCGTAAAAGTCCAGGTTCTCCCAGGCCGTAAGGCTGCCATAGAGAAACGTCTGGTGACTGACCACCCCGATACGCCGCCGGACTGCTTCGGCCTCGCGGCGAAGGTCCCTGCCATCTACCGTGGCCGTGCCGGAGGTGGGCCGCATCGCCGTGGCCAGTATCCGGATGAGGGTCGTCTTGCCGGCCCCGTTCGGACCGAAGATGGCCAGGCATTCCCCCTGGCGGACATCAAAGCTGATACCACCAAGGGCCGGGTAGCTCCCGAAGAGCCGGCGCAGTTTCTGTACCTGTAGCACTACCGGTCTTTCCATGTACCCCTGCAGGCAGGCTAACGGTTGTCTCGGCGCATCAGCCTGGCCAGCTCCGCCTTCGCGGCCCGGCGCTCACGCTCGTAAACATCGTCGGCTATCAGGCCTGCCTCGTGGTCATCGTCCAGTTTGGCCAGCCGTGCCAGCAGCGCCGCCTGCCTGCTATCGACCCTGGCCAAGCCAGTGCCACGGCGGTTCCTCAGGTACAGGAAAGCGGCCCCCGCCACGCCGGCGGCTGCTCCCAGCAGCCACCAGACCAGGACCGGTACCCCGCCACCCTCCTGGCCCAGGATAGTCAGTGCCACCGCGGCGCCGCGGTCCAGGTCGGAGGCAGTGTAGCGGAGGTAGGTAGCCCCTTCCACCTGCAGCGGCGCGGCTTCTGCCAGGCCCGAAGCCCGGAGCTTCAGCCCCCCGCCACGGACAAACACGTCGTAGCGGGCTGCCGGGTAGTCCACCGGCAGGCCAACTGTTACCGGCCCATCCAGTGCGATGGAGTAGGTATAGCCGGCCTCCTGCATGCCGGGCCTGACCGGGCCCGTGGTGACAAAGCCCTCCTCGGTGGTAAATATAGCACCCGGCTGCAGGCCAAAGGTCTGCTGTGGGGGGCTGGCCCCGGGGGGGAGCTGGAACCGCAGGGTGGCGCGCTCTCCATCACCGTAGAGCGGGGCGTCCCGCCCGATGTAGGTACGGTCGCCGGCATTGGCTATGAGCAGGTACTCCTGCACCACCAACCTGTCCTGCTCCGGGTGAATGATGGTGTGGGCCTGCACCACGTAGATGGCCTCGTCGGTGGTGGTCGTCTCGTAAACGGGAAGCTCCACCACCAGCGTCTTCTCCCCGGCCGTAAACGTCAGGGCTTCCCTGGTGTATTCTACTCCCTGGAACACTACCGCTAGTCCGTAACTGAAGCCTTCCCCGGTTGCCAGGCCGCTGAAGACGAAAGTCCCATCCGGGGCGGTGGTGGTGGTAGCGGTATCACTCGAAGCGTCGGCCGCCCGGGCGGTAAGTGTTACTTCAAGCCCGGCCACGCCGCTCTCGCCGGCCGTCCTGTTGACTACCCGGCCCTCAATGGTGCCGCTGGAGTCATCGGCCAGGACCGGCCCCGCCACGAGGGCCACGGCCAGCATGACTACCGGGACAATTTTTCTAATCACCCCTCACCCCCCAGTTTGGCGCCGCAGGCGGGGCAAAAGCGGTCGGTACGGCCTGCCCGGGCGCCACACCGGGGACAGGTGCGCGCTCTCTTTTTGCGCAGGGCCCGCACCTGGCGTTCGATTTCCTCGTCCACATCTGCGGCCGGGCGGGCACGTCCCGGTCTTGCGGCGGGCGGCCGCTTCCCGCTCATAAGCTCCCGGTACTCCTCCGGGCTGATGATGCCGGAGTCAAGGTCAAACTCAAGCCGCCGTACCTCCTCATCGGCCGCCGTGTCCCGGGGCGATGCTGCCATCGGTGGTCTGCTTCTCCGCCAGAACGGCCACAAAATGAAAGCCAGCGCCGCCAGTCCCACCAGTACGCTAAGAACCGCTGCCATTACCTGCCTTCCTGTTGTCCTTGGGCGGCGCCGTCACCAGCGGCGGTCTGGCCCGGGTTGGCCAGAGTGCCACCACACCTCCCAGCAGCAGCAGTCCGCCCCCAATCCACATCCAGCTGACCATCGGGTTGACCAGCAGGCTGAAACTGGCCGCCCCCTTGTCGTCCCACCCGATGAGTATGACATAGAGGTCTTCCACCAGACTGGAACGGATGGCCACCTCGGTGACCGGCTGCTCGAAGCTACGGTGGAACTGCTTTTCCGGTTCCAGTTTGCCGGCGGGACGACCGTCCCGTAGCAGTATCAGGCTGGCCTTTACCCGGCTGCGGTCGGCTGCCTCCTGTAGGGCCAGGCCCTCGTATCGTACCGTGTAGCCACCGATACTCGCTTCCCGTCCGGGGATGAGCGTCACGTCCAGGCTCTGCGCAAAAGCGGTGGAGCCGGTAATGCCCAGCGCCAGCAGTACCACGCCGAGGTGCACCAGGTAGCCACCGTAGCGCGGATGGTTGGCCGAGAAAAGCTCAACCAGTGACCGCCAGCGCGGAATGCCCTTGTTGCGGTGCCGGTTTGAGACCTCGCCGTACCACCGCCACAGGATGCCGAAGGCAACAAACGCGCAGAGCAGGAACGAAATCAGGGCGTACCACTGGCGGACCCCCAGCCCCAGCAGCAGGGCAACCACCAGGGCGGCCCCCAGCGCCGGCCACAGCAGCGCCCGCCCGAGCTGCCGCACCCCGGCACTACGCCAGCCCAGCACCGTGCAGAACGGGATAACGGCCAGCACAACCAGGAAAAGCGGCACAGCTACACGGTCAAAGAAGGAGCGGTCCAGCACTACCTGCCGCCCGACGAAGACCTCGGACAGGAGCGGGAAGATGGTGCCGAAGAGCACCACCAGGGCCGCCCCGACGAAGATGAGGTTGGTGAGGAGAAAAACTCCCGGCCGCGACACCAGTGATTCTACCCTGCCGCCGGCCGCAAGGCTGCCGCGCCGGTAAACAAGCAGTCCCAGCGGGCCCAGAGATGCTATCAGCAAGAAGATGGCGAAAAAAGGGCCAAGCCCGGTGTCGAGAAAGGCGTGAACGGAAGGGAGAACGCCGGAACGGGTCAGGAACGTGCCGAAAATAGCCAGGTTGAAGGCAGCCACCAGCAGCAACACGTTCCAGGTGCGAAAGAGGCCCTGGCGGCGCTCCATCATGCTGGAGTGGAGAAAAGCCGTCATCACGAGCATGGGAAGCAGCCCGGCGTTCTCTACCGGGTCCCACGCCCAGTAGCCACCCCATCCCAGCTCCACGTAGGCCCACCAGGCCCCGATTATGTTGCCTGTTCCCAGCAAGAGCCACCCCACAACCGCCCAGCCCCGCACAGCCGACAACCAGCGCCCGCTCAGCCGGTTAGCCGCCAGGGCCGCCACCGCGAAGGCAAAGGGAATGGTCATGGCAACATAGCCTGCCAGCAACAGCGGCGGGTGAATAATCATGGCGGGGTGTTCCAGCAGCGGGTTCATACCATGTCCGTCGGCCGGCGTGACGGCAAGACGTGCAAACGGGTTGGCCACCGCCAGCAGCAGGACGATGAAAAAGGCCAGCGTAACCATGTTGACCGCCGAGGCGTAAGAGACGAGTACCCGGGCCGCCCGGCGGTGCCGCAGCGCAACCAGCGTGGCGAACAGGGCCATCAGCCAGGCCCAGAACAGTAGCGAGCCACTGTTACCCGCCCAGAGTGCCGTGAAACGGTACAGGGGTGACATCGCCCGGCTTGAGTAGAAGTAAACGTACTCCAGCCCGAAATCATGCGAAAGGAGAGAATAGAGAAGCACCCCCACGGCAGGTGTTATCAGGCCAAAGGCAGCGTAGAGACCGTTCCGGGCGCTCTGCAGCAGGGTAGCCTTGTTCTTCCTTTCTCCGATGACATGGGCAAAAGCCGAATACAACGACGCCAGCAGCGCCAGCCAGAGAAAGATGTAGCCGGGTTCACCCATCTAGCGACACACCATCATGGTTCGGCCTCATACTTGGAAGGGCATTTCATGAGAATGCTCTTCGCTTTGAAAACTCCATCCTGGCCGAGGCTCCCCTCTACCACCACATTGGCCTCGTCCACGAAAGTGTCCGGCACGGCTCCCCGGTACACCACCGGGACACCCCGGCCGTCACCGGCCCCGCCCTCAACGAGGGTAAACTCAAGGTCAAGCCCCTTCCGTACGATTGACCCCGCCGCCACCGTGCCGTTGAGCCTGATACTCTGCTCATAGGGTGTTTCCGGCAGGCTCAGAAACTCCGCCACCGTGTAGTAGTAGCTGGCTGCCCCGCGAAGCCCCATGAAGCCAAGGTAGCCGATAGCAGCCGCCACCAGTAGACCACCCACCAGGAACTTCTTCTGCCTGAACACGCCGTGCTCCACCCCCTCTTACTCCGCTCCGCCCGCCGATACCCCTGTAAAGCCGGGAAGCTAGGCTGCACCTGCACATACAATAAGGAGGCACTAAGGATGGTGCCGCCACCACGTAACGCACCATCCTTGAGATTCCATTTTACCGCAAAACCACCACTCCCTACCCGGCCGCATCTACTTCTTCTCTAGCGCCGCGATGGCCCGGTTCAACATCTCGCGGGTGAAGGCCGGGTTGTGGACACCGAGGCTACCATCATGGGTGATGAGCAGGTAATTCCAGAGGGCACCGGCCTCATCAGCCGAATAGGTGCCCGGCACAGCCTGGTTGTTGCTGTCAAGCAGGCCAGCCTCCAGCAGCAGGCTGCGCAGCTCCTCCAGCAGGGCCGTGACATCGGCCTGGATGTTGTTCTGGTTGAATGATTCAATTCCGGCATGGCACTTGTTGCAGCCGCTCACGTTGGGCATACTGTGGCCCGCCTCGGTATAGCGCATGCCCATGGTGTGCCCCCCTGCCTCCGTGCCGTACGGCCGGGCCATGTGGCAGGTGACGCAACCCTCGGGTGCGAAGGTATAGTGCACGCTGGTGCTGCCGAAAGACCCGTACCCCCCGACGCCGGCCACCACCGCTGCCTGCGGGCCGTAATGCGGCCCCCAGAACCGCGAGCCAATCTCTACATCCGGACCGCCCGGCACCGGCGGCGGGTAGCCCCAGCCTGGCTGGTGACACTGGCCGCACAGGTTGCTGCGGCCCATGTCAACCACGTCACCGGTCAGTTCTATCTTCAGGGGCCCCTCAACCCGCAGGCCATAGTCTTCGGCGGTGTAGTGGGTGTGTATCTTGTGGCAGGTCTGGCACCCGATAGGCGCAGGGTCTTCTATATCCTTTCCAATATCGGTGGTCCCCTTCGCCAGGTGGATAGTGAAGCCCTGGCTGGTGTGGCAGATAGCGCAGGCGGCACTGTTGCGCCGGAGGTTGGCCGCATCAGCGTGGGCTGACGCAGCCACCTGGAGCCGCCTGGCGGCGATAATGGTGGTGTCAGCGTGGCATTCAGCACAGCTACCCGGCCCGGCCGGGGCCAGTGTCTGCTCAGACGGCTTCGTCTCCGGCTGACACCCGCTCAGGCCCCACACCAGCAGCAGGATACCGAGCAGTGCCCACCACCAGCGCCGTAAGTACACGCCCTCAAGCCTGCAGCAAGCTGGAGAACTCAGTCCGTCCACCCCCTCCCGCTGGAACAGTGTGCGGCCACACCTGGTCGCCGTTGTATCGTGCCACATTCTAGCCTATCAGCCCCGCCGGCGCAACCGGCTGTACTCGACCGGTAGCCTGGTGACGCTTCACCTCCTCTGGCTGGTGTACCGGGTAAGGAATTG
>CAZBPZ010000066.1:0-3475 GCA_964493955.1 uncultured Dehalococcoidales bacterium
AACCGGTGGTGCTGAAGGCGCAGGTGGCGGTGGCAGGAAGGGGGAAGGCCGGGGGCATCCGCTTTGCCGACGATGCCGCCTCGGCCGGGAAGGAGGCGGCCCGCCTGCTGGGCACATCGCTAAAGGGGCTGCCGGTCACGAGCCTGCTGGTTGAGGAAAAGCTGGTAATTACCGAGCAGTACTTCCTCTCTGTCACCATCGACCGGGGGCACCGCCGCTACGTGGTGCTGTTTTCACCGCGGGGCGGGGTTGACATCGAGGAGGTGGCCCGGGCGGCGCCGGACCAGATTGCGCGCTGCCAGGCCGGGCCGGTGAGCGGTTTCGGCCGCTCGCAGGCCGAACGGTTGCTGGTCGGCTTCGCTCTGCCGGGTGACACCCGGACGCGCCTCGGAGAACTGGCGGTGACGCTCTTCCGGGTTGCCCTGGAGAAAGACGCCGAGCTGGTGGAGCTGAACCCGCTGGTACGGACGGCCGGGGGCGACCTCGTGGCGGCCGATGCCCGCCTGATAGTTGATGATAATGCCCTCTTTCGCCAGCCGCAGTTTGCTGCCCGCGGGCCGGTGGACGAGGCCACGCCACGTGAGATGGAGGCGCGCAGTGCTAACCTGGCCTACGTTGACCTTGACGGGGAGACCGGCGTCGTCGGTAACGGCGCCGGCCTGGTGATGGCCACGGTTGACCTGGTGCACCACTTCGGCGGCCGCCCGGCTAATTTTCTGGATATTGGCGGTGGTGGTGACGTAGAGCGTACCAAGCGCGGCCTGGTGCTGGTGCTCAACAAGCCCGAGGTAAAGGGGGTGGTGGTCAATATCTTTGGTGGCATCACCCGCTGTGACATCGTGGCCGAGGCAGTGGTGGCGGCCGTACGCGAGACGGGGAGCCGGAAACCGGTGGCGGTAAGCCTGATGGGGACTCACCAGGAAGAGGGCAACCGCATACTTGAAGCGGCCGGTATACACAGCTTTCCTTCCATGGAAGAGGCGGTGGCCGGAGTACTGGAGATGGAGGCGCAGTAGCGGTGAGCATTGTGGTAGGTGAAGATACACGCGTCGTCGTGCAGGGCATTACCGGCCGCGAGGGTAGCTTTCATACCACCGCCATGCTGGACTACGGGACACCGGTAGTAGCCGGGGTGACACCGGGCAAGGGCGGCGAGACGGTGGCCGGGGTGCCTGTCTTTAACACGGTGGCCGAGGCGGTGGCGCGGGGGGCCAATACCTCTATCCTGTTTGTCCCGGCCCGCTTTGCCCGTGATGCCGCCGTGGAAGCTATCGACGCCGGTATCAAGACGGTTGTCATCATCACCGAGGGCATGCCGGTGCGTGATTCTATCGAGGTCATGGAGCGAGCGGAGGCGCGGGGCGGCGTCACCGTCATCGGGCCGAACTGTCCGGGGGTTATCAGCCCGGCCCACCGGGTCAAGGTGGGTATCATGCCAGGCCATATCTTCAAGGCGGGGCGGGTGGGCATCGTCTCCCGCAGCGGCACGCTGACCTACGAGATTGCCTGGCATACCACCCGCGCCGGGCTGGGCCAGAGTACCTGCGCTGGCATCGGGGGTGACCCCGTAATTGGCCTTAGCTTCGTCGGCGCGCTGGAGATGTTCCGGCATGACCCGGCCACCGAGGCGGTGGTGCTCATCGGGGAAATCGGCGGTAATGCCGAGGAGGAGGCGGCTGCCTATATTGCCGGGAGCGGTTACCCCAAGAAAGTGGTGGCTTACATTGCCGGCCGTGCCGCTCCACCGGGTAAGCGGATGGGGCATGCCGGGGCCATTGTCATGGGCGGTGCCGGTACGGCGGAGTCGAAGATAGTGGCCCTCACGGCGTCGGGCGTGGCGGTGGCAGACCGGCCGAGCCAGGTGGTGTCCCTGCTGCGCGGAGACCGTTCCGGATAGCAGGTGTCCCCAAAAAGTGAATGAGCCCGCGGCTGGAACGGGCTCATTCACCCAGGAAATGATGAAGAGAATCGTATGGCCTAGTCTCAGGGTAGGGCACGGCGGTTACCGTGGCGTAAAACTTGCCGGTGCAAGGTTAAGGCGAGGTTACAACTGCGTAACCGCCGGGTGACACCCTGCCAGCCCACCTTGTGACGTGGCGACGGGGAGCTAAGGGGTCCCCGAGCGAGGTGGCCCTGGCCCGGACGGGCTGCGGCTGACATCCCGGTAATACCTGGGGGAGTGACATGGGAGCAAAGCTTGCTGGGGTCATCATGGTGCTGCTCTTGCTGGCGACCGGGGCGGTGGGGGGCTATGCCTACCGGCTGGACCGCCAGGTTGATGACCTGAAGGCACAGTTGCAGGACGTGGTGCTTGGCCAGGAGAAGACCCTGGCCACGGTGGATGCCATCGGGGACGAGGTGGAGGTACTGGCGGACGAGATGCAGGCCGGGCTGGAGGATGTCCGGGCCCGGGTGGATGAGCAGGCGGAGGCCGTTTCTGCCCTGGGGCAGGAGCTGCCGCGCGTGGTGGCCCGGCTGAGCGGGCTGGAGCAGCAGGTAGCGGATGTGGCGGCCACCACCGAGGACCTGGTGCGGCGGGAGCCGGGGGTGCGGGTTGAGGATGTTTACGAGGCTGCCAGCCACACCGTGGTGCAGGTGAGTGACGGTACCAGCGTGGCAGGGGCGGGTTTCGTCTATGATGACGCCGGCCACATCGTCACGGCCTATCATGTGATAGAGGGGATGACCGACGTGTACATCGTGCTGGCGGATGGGCGTATTTCGCCGGCTACCGTGGTTGGTAGCTCGCCCCGCAGTGACGTGGCGGTGCTGCAGGCCGGTACCGCTCTGGGGGTGCCCGCGGCCGTGCTGGCAGATTCCTCCCGGCTGAAGATTGGCCAGGCGGCGGCCATCGTGGGCAGTCCCTTCGGGCAGGGGGGCACCGTTACCGCCGGGGTGGTGAGCCAGCTCAACCAGGTGGAGGAAATCGGCGACGGGACAACCTCGCGCTCCATTGCCAACCTAATCCAGTTTGATGCCGCCGCCAACCCCGGCAATTCCGGCGGGCCAATGTTCGATGAGTACGGCCGTGTCATTGGCCTGGTGGTGGCCCGGGTACAGCCGGAAATCGGCAGCGGCGTCTCCTGGGCGGTCTCGTCCAACAAGGTAAAGCGGGTGGCCGATGCCATCATTGCCACCGGGCGCTTTGACTACCCCTGGCTGGGGGTGGAGGTGACCGACCAGACACCGCGCCAGGCTGAGGCGGCCGGCCGTGACTCGGTCAGCGGGGCGCTGGTCGTCCGGGTCGTGCCGGGCGGCCCGGCGCAGGTGGCCGGCATGAGGGAGGGCGACCTCATCATCCGGGCCGATGGCCAGCTCATGGCCAGTGTTGATGCGCTGGTTTCCTACCTGGGCGAGTACGGCACCGCCGGTGAGGTGATGACACTGACCGTCATCCGTGATAGCGCCCAGATTGAGCTTGGTGTTACCCTGGGTACCTTCTAGGGCCCTTACGGGCTGCGACCAGTCCTTCTTC
>CAZBPZ010000066.1:3575-8702 GCA_964493955.1 uncultured Dehalococcoidales bacterium
GGTGTTACCCTGGGTACCTTCTAGGGCCCTTACGGGCTGCGACCAGTCCTTCTTCAGTCTTTCTTCTTGGAGAGTACCTCGTAAAGGCGGGCCACGTTCATACGCTGCAGCATCGGGCCCATTGCCTCGCTGCCGGGCTGCATCGGGTAGCGGTCCAGGAGCGAGATTTCCTCCTGGGCCTGCTCCAGGCTCAGCCCGCGGGCGATGGCCCCGGAGACGGCATCAATCCAGGCGCGGATGAAGGCCTGCATCTCCGGGATGAAGGACGGGTCGCAGACCTCGCCGTGGCCGGGGACGAGGTAGTTGGCTTCAATCTCGGCCAGGCGGTCCAGCGAGGCAATCCACTCGTGGGGGAGTGCCTGGTGCAGGTAGGCCTGCACGCGGTAGAAGAGGTTATCGGACGTGAAGACCACCTTTTCCTCGGGGATGTGGACCGCTACCTGGTAGGGGGTGTGGCCGGGGTGGTTGATGAGGCGGAAGGTATGTTCCCCGACGTAGAGGGTGAGGCTCTCTGTCAGGGTGATGGTGGGTGGGCGGTAGCTGAAGTCCTTGAGGAGCGGTAGCTCTTCCGGGGCCGTCTGCTGCAGCCGCTCCCTGAGCTGCTCGGGCGAAGAGGCCAGGATTGCCTGGCGTGTCCCTTCGTGGGCAATGATGGTCCCCTCGAAAAAGTGGCAGCCGGAGTAGTGGTCGCCGTGGGGCTCGGTGATGATGATGTAGCGTACCGGCCCGTGGCGGGCGATTTCCTGGCGCCATTTGAGGGCGTCACCGGGCATCTGCGGGGTATCAATCATGACGACGCCCTCGCTGGTGACAACAAAGCCCGGGTTACAGCCGCGGAAACCGGTCTCGACGTATACGTTGGGTGTCAGCTTCTGCATGGTGCCCTCCTTGCAGCGGATAGCTACGGGCGTTGTGCCGCCTATTGTAGCGCAAACGGTGCTTGCGGGGAAGAGGGGACTCAGGGTGGACAAGGTGCTGAATCCGGCTGGCCGGCATGGTATAATAGGCGGAGCATGAAGAGACTCCTTTCCGGCAACGAGGCCCTGGCCTGGGGGGCCTACCACGCCGGGGCCCAGGTGGCGGCGGCTTATCCCGGCACCCCCAGTACCGAAATCCTTGAGACCTTTGCCCGCTTCGATGGCGTCTATGCCGAGTGGTCCACCAACGAGAAGGTGGCGATGGAGGTGGCGCTGGGGGCCTGCTACACCGGGGTAAGGGCGCTGGCCTGCATGAAACACGTCGGCCTGAACGTGGCCCTGGACCCCTTTATGGCGGCCGCCATCACCGGGGTGAGCGGCGGGCTGGTGGTGGTTGAGGCGGACGACCCCGGTGCCCACAGCTCGCAGAGCGAGCAGGACAACCGTCACCTGGCACGCCTGGCCAAGGTGCCGGTGCTGGAGCCGGCTGACAGCCAGGAAGCTTACGAGATGATGGCGCTTGCCTTTGAGCTCAGCGAGCGCTTTGATACCCCGGTGCTCGTGCGCACGACGACGCGTATCTCGCACTCCAAGTCGGTGGTGGATGTTACCGGCCGGCATCCCAGGTTGGGGCGCCAGCCGGCCTTCCCGCGGGACGTCGGCAAGTACGTCATGCTGCCGGTCAATGCCCGCGCCCGGCGGCCCCTGGTGGAGGAGCGGCTGGTGAAGCTGGCGGAGTACGCCGAGGAGTGCCCCGTCAACCGCCGGGAAATGGGTGACAGCCGGCTCGGTATTGTCAGCAGCGGGGTTGCCTACCAGTACGCCCGCGAGGTCTTTCCCGGGGCATCGTTCTTCAAGCTGGGGATGACGTACCCGCTGCCGGAGCAGGCGCTGCGGGACTTCGCGGCCGCGGTGGAACGCCTGGTTGTCATCGAGGAGCTTGACCCTGTCCTGGAGGGGGAACTCCGGGCGCTGGGTATCAGGGTGGTCGGGAAGGAGTTCATCCCGCGCATCGGCGAGCTCAGCCCGGACGTGGTGGAGGCCGGGGCACGGCGCTTCGGGCTGTTGCCGGAGGCGGCGGAGACTGCTCCCGTTGACGGCCTGGCCGACCTGCCGCGGCGTCCGCCGCTGCTCTGTCCGGGCTGCCCGCATACCGGCATGTTCTACGTGCTGGCCGGCCTGGGTAAGCGTCTTGGCCAGCCCGGGGGTAAGAAGGGGGTCGGTGAGTCGGGCATCGTCATCACCGGTGATATCGGCTGCTACACCCTGGGCACCTTCCCGCCGCTGAACGCCATGGATACTACCGCCTGCATGGGGGCCAGCATCGGCCAGGCGATGGGGATGGAGAAGGCCGGGCTGGGGCGAAAGGTGGTGGCTGTGATTGGCGATTCCACCTTCCTGCACTCCGGGGTGACGGCGCTGATGGACGCTGTCTATAACGGGGGCACTTTCACGCTGGTGATACTGGACAACGGCACCACCGCCATGACCGGTCACCAGGACCACCCGGGGACAGGTGTCTCGGCCCAGGGTCTCCAGGCCACCAAGGTTGACCTTGAGGGCGTGGTGAGAGGAGTCGGCGTGAGTGATGTCCGGGTGGTTGATGCCTTTAACATCAGGGAGCTGCGGCGGGCGGTCCGGGCTGCCCTGGCCAGCGAGGAGCTCTCTGTTATCATCGCCCGTGGCGGCTGTGCTGTCATTACGCCGAGGACGGGTACCGCCCGCACGGTTGACACCGGACGGTGCGATGGTTGTGATGTCTGCCTGCTGCTCGGCTGCCCGGCCATCCAGAAGAAAGGCGGGCAGGTGAGCATCGAGGCGGCCCTGTGTGCCGGGGCGGGCTGCACTGTCTGCCAGCAGGTCTGTCCCCGCAAGGCCATCGTGGCGCTGCCTGAGGTATGATGAGCCAGAAGCAAAAACTGGACCTGTTTGTCACGGGAGTGGGTGGCCAGGGTAACATCCTGGCCAGCGACCTTATCGGTGAGGTGGCGCTGGCGGCGGGCTATGATGTCAAGAAGACTGATACCCTGGGCATGGCCCAGCGCAACGGCAGCGTCATCAGCCACGTGCGTATCGGCGAGCGGGTCTTCTCGCCTCTTATCAAGCAGGGTGACCTGGACATCCTGCTGGCCTTTGAGAAGCTGGAGGCGGCGCGCTGGGCCGCCTACCTGCGGCCGGGGGCACTGGTCATTGTCAATAACCATGCCCTGCCGCCGCTGGCGGTCAACCTGGGGGCCGCCCGCTACCCGGATGACGCCGGGGTGGAGGCCATCCTCAGGCAGAGAACGGAGCGGGTCTGCATCGTTGATGGTACCGACCGCGTGCTGGCGCTGGGTAATGTCAGGGCGCTCAATATCTTCATGCTGGGGTGCCTTTCCCGCTTCATGCCGTTTGCCGCCGAGGAGTGGCACCAGGCCATCCGGCAACGCCTGCCGGAGCGCCTGCACCGGCTGAACCTTGAAGCGTTCCGGCTTGGCCGCGAGGAGATGGGCAATGTCCATGTCTGAGGGCGTGCGCCGGCGCATGCAGGAGGGCTCCTGGATACGGCGCATGTTTGAGGAGGGGGCCCGGCTCAAGCAACGGTACGGCGAGCGCAACGTCTTCGACCTCTCCATCGGCAACCCGGTGATGGAGCCGCCGCCGCAGTTTCACCGGGAGCTGCTGGAGCTTGCCAGCCGGCCGGTCCCCGGGATGCACCGCTACATGCCCAACGCCGGTTATGATGAGACACGGGCGGCGGTGGCGGCCCAGCTCAGGCGTGAGCTGGGCCTTGAGTTCGCGGCGGATGGCGTGGTGATGACCTGCGGTGCCGCCGGCGGTATGTGCGTGGCCCTGAAGACACTCATCAACCCCGGCGAAGAGGTCATCATCTTTCGGCCGTTCTTCGTGGAGTACCTCAACTACGTTGACAACGTGGGTGGTGTACCGCGGCTGCTGGCGAGCGATGGCGCCTTCCTGCCGCGGCTGGACGAGCTTGAGGCCGCCATCAGCGAGCGTACCAGGGCGCTCATCCTCAATTCCCCCCACAACCCCACCGGGGTGGTCTATCCGCCGGAGGTGCTCCGCGGTATTGGCGAGGTGCTGCAGCGAAAAGAGGGCCAGTACGGCCGGCCCGTCTATATCCTGAGCGATGAGGCCTACAGTAACCTCGTTTACGACGGCCTTTCCTTTCCCTCGCCGGCGCAGTTCCACCGGCACACGCTGGTGGTGCGCTCCTACTCCAAGGACCTGGCCCTGCCGGGGGAGCGGATTGGCTTTGTGGCACTCCACCCGGGGTGTGCCGACCGCTCTGACCTTCTCGGCGGGCTCGTCTTCTGTAACCGGACGCTCGGCTTTGTCAATGCCCCGGCGCTGATGCAGCGGCTGGTGGCCAGGCTCCAGGGCGTGACGGTATCGGTGGCCGAGTACCAGCGCAAGCGGGACCGCCTCTATGAGGGCATGGTGGCGCTGGGATTCAGGGTGGTGAGGCCGCAGGGCGCCTTCTACCTCTTCCCGGAAGCGCCGGTGGCTGATGACGTGGCCTTCGTGCGGGAGCTCCAGGAGGAGCTGGTGCTGGCGGTACCCGGCAGCGGCTTCGGCGGGCCGGGGCACTTTCGTGTCTCCTACTGCGTGGACGACTGGGCGATTGACGGTGCCCTTGAGAAGATGGGGAAGGTGGCCCGGAAGCACGGCCTCGGCTAACCGCCGGAGGTGGGATGACACCGCAGAGGAAGCAAAATCCGTCCCAGGTGGTGGCCCGGCTCCTGGCCAGGGCGGGTTCTGAGGCGGTGGCGGCCTTCCTTGGCCTGAGGCTGGAAGAGCTGTCGCCGGGTTACGCGCTCGTCAGGATGTCCGTCCGGCCGGAGTACCTTAACTTCAACGGCTTTGTGCACGGCGGTATCATCACGGCGGTGGCAGACCAGGCCTTTGCCTACGCTTCCAACAGCCTCAGCTTCCCCAGCGTGGCCACGCAGCTCAGCCTGCACTTTATCAGCGGGGCGGCGGTGGGGGATGAACTCACGGCCGAGTGCCGGGTACTGCACAGCGGCCGGCGGGTCGGCATCTCCGAGGTAACAGTCACCAATCAGGACGGCAGGCTCATTGCCCGGGCCACCGGCACCACCATCCCGCTCGGTGACGAGACGCCGGGGCCTGGCCGGTAGCACCTTGGCGGCGGGGTAGCGCCAGAGTCATGCCAGGCGGCACCAGGGTAAAAAGGGTGGAATGAACT
>CAZBPZ010000067.1:0-8682 GCA_964493955.1 uncultured Dehalococcoidales bacterium
TGGCGACCCCGGCCGGATTTGAACCGGCGATCTCCACCGTGACAGGGTGGCATGTTAGACCGCTACACCACGGGGCCACAAGCTAGCGGGGCAGCAGGAAAACTACCCCCTTACAAGGGCCAGTCTATCACAGGTGAGGGTAAGTGTGTCAAGGCTAACCGGAGTTGCTTTGCCGCCGGCAGGCAATGTATAGTATACTTTATTGAGTTATGTGCCGGGAAGCGGCACGGTGGAGCAAATGGCAGCTGAGAAAGTTGTAGAGCCGGTAGGCGAGGAGCTGGTAAGCTACGAGCTGGTTATCGTCGTCAGGCCGGATGCCTCCGAAGAAGAAGTTGAGGCAGTGCTGGACAGCGTGAGCGGGTACATCACCGGCCGCGGCGGCACCGTCACCGAGGTGGAGCGCTGGGGCAAACGGCGGCTGGCCTACCCCATCAAGCACAACACCCAGGGCATCTACGCCCTGGTCCGCTTCCAGCTAAAGCCGGAGCACAACCGCGAGCTTGAGGCCAACCTGAGAATATCCGAGAATATCCTGCGTCATCTCCTGGTTAAACTGGACTGAGCGCACGCACGGCCGACCGGCACGGGTGAGGCCGGCGGAAGGAGTCAGCAGGATGGTCAGTGTCAACAGGATGACAATCATCGGCAACCTCGGCAGTGAGCCAGAGATGCGCTTCACCCCGAGCGGCCGGCCCGTCACCTCTTTCCGGGTTGCCACCAACTGGCGCTACACCACCCAGGAAGGCGAGCGCCGCGAAGAGACGGAGTGGTTCAGCGTGGTCTGCTGGGGCAAGCTGGCGGAGCAGTGCAACCAGTACCTCTCCAAGGGGCGGCTGGTCTACGTGGAGGGGCGGCTGAGGCTGCGCTCCTGGGAAGGGCAGGACGGGCAGACACGTTACCGCAACGAGATTGTGGCGGACCGTGTTAAATTCCTTGACAGGCAGCCGGCTGCCCCGGCTGAGAAAATAGAAGAGCCGGAGGACACCGAGTTCTCCCCGGATGATATACCCTTCTAGCGGAGCTGCGAACGTTGCCAAGGACAAAAACAGGTAAATCGGCCGGCAGGTCAGGTTCAAGGCGGTGGGGACGCCGGTTCCCACCACGGCGCAAGGTCTGCCACTACTGCGTTAACAAGAACGAGCCGATTGATTACAAGAACACGGAACGCCTTCTCAACTACATATCTGACCGCGGTAAGATAGAGCCGCGGCGGCGCACCGGTATCTGTGCCAAGCACCAGCGGGCACTGGCAACCGCCATCAAGCGGGCCCGCCACCTGGCACTGCTGCCCTACGTGGCCGCCCACGTGCGGCAGATGCGGGCCGCCGAGCCTGAGGCCCCGCCTGCCACCCAGAGCTGATTCCGGTAGCTGCGCTGAAAACTTGAAAAGGCCAGGGCGATGCCCAAACGGACATACCAGCCGAAGAAGATTCCGAGAAAACGGGAACACGGCTTCCTGAAGAGGATGGCTACCCGCGGGGGTCGAGCGGTGCTGAAGGCCAGGCGGCTCAAGGGCCGCCGGCGCCTGACCGTTGTCTGAGGACGGCGTCGGTCGGAGGCAGAGCGACGGCGGGAAGAGAGCGCATCACCAGACCGAGCGAGTACGCCCTGGTCTACGAGCGAGGCCGTGCCTGGACGGGCCCGCTGCTGGTAATGAAGGCCGTACCCAATAACCGTGAGCTCTCGCGGTACGGGATATCTGTCAGCAAACGGGTTGGTGGGGCGGTCGTGAGGAACCGTGTCAGGCGGCGGCTACGCGAAATAATGCGCCAGTTGCCCCTTGAGCCGGGCTGGGACGTGGTGCTCATCGCCCGGCCGCCAGCGGCCGGGGCAGATTACACCAGCCTTTACCGGCAGGTGGCCGGCCTGCTGAAGGAGGCCGGGCTCATGGCGGCCTGAGCTGGATTGACAGGTGAAGACAATAGCCCTGGGCCTTATCAGGCTCTACCAGATGACAATATCACGGGTCACGCCGCCCAACTGTCGCTTCGTCCCCACGTGCTCGGAGTACACGCACGAAGCCATTCGCCGGTATGGTCTGCTGAAAGGAATCTGGCTCGGCATGAAGAGAATTGCCCGTTGCCACCCCTTCAACCCCGGCGGCTATGACCCCGTACCGTAGCGGTATCGCAATTGAAAACATTCGCACTCTCGCGCAAGGGTAAGCTTGCCCTGCTGCTGGTAGCCGTGCTGCTGGCTAGCGCCACCCTGGCGGGGTGCGCCGCCGGGACACGGCGCATCGCCCAGGGCTGGGCCGGTGGCATCGTCAGCGGGGACATCCTCTTTGTGGGGTCAATGAGCGGCCAGCTCGTGGCACTGGACCCCGCCGACGGCTCACCCGTCGGCCCACCGGTGACCTTCACCGTCCAGGTACCGTCCGGCGGCTTCGGTTGCACCCCGGCCAGTGCCTCGGCCGTGCCAATCTACGGCTCACCCGTCATCAGCGGCGATGTTGTCTTTGTCGGCGGGTACGACGGCAAGGTCTACGCCATCAGGTTCGACGAGAACGGCCTCCGCGAGCAGACGATGCGGGAGTACAACCCGCGCCTGCCAGATGGCTCGCCGGCCGGGGCTATCATCGGTGGCCTGGCAGTCCACGGCAACCGCATCATCTTCGGGACCAGCAGCGGCTACGTCTTCGCGCTTGACTACGATGACGGCTTCAAACCGGCCCCGGGTAACTGGCCCTTCTACACCGGTGAAAAGATCTGGTCGGCCCCGGTAGTGGTGGGAGACACCGTCTTCGTTACCAGCTTCAGCCGCTCGCTCTACGCCCTGAACGTAGATGACGGCACGTCCAGGTGGGCCGCGCCCTTCCACACCGACGGCACCCTCACCGCCACGCCGGCGGTGGCGGGCGGGCGGGTATACGTCGGCTCGTTCGCCCGCCGCTTCTACGCCGTGGACGCCGCTACCGGCCAGGAAATCTGGTGTTTCCCGGCCGACGATACAGAGACCCAGGCCCCGCAGAGCTGGTTCTGGGCCACCCCGCTGGTGCACAACGGGGTGGTCTATGCCCCCAATCTGGACGGCAAGGTGTACGCCCTTGATGCGGCCACCGGCAGCCTCCGGCATGTTTACGACCTGGGTGCCCCGGTCAGTTCCGCCCCCGTGCTGGTAGGCGATACCCTGGTGGTGGCCGCTGGTGCCACCAACCGCTCCCGGCACGAAGGCAAGGTCTTCGCCATCGATACCCGGACCCAGACCCAGAGACTGCTGGCCGACATCGGGGAAAGGGTACACGCCCCGCTCTTTGCCAGCGACAGCACCGTTTACGTGCACACCATGGTCAACAGCCTCTACGCCATCGACGTTGCCACTGGCGTCAGCCAGAAGTTTTCCCTGGAGAGCGAATGAGGTAAGACGTGCCGGAGATAATCGGACAAGTCTGGGACACCCTCATCCTCAGCCCGATGATTAACGTGCTCATCGTGCTCTCCCATGCCCTGTTCAACAACTTCGGGCTTACTATCATCGTCCTCACGGTGATTGTGCGCGGCGTGATGTACCCCCTGACGCGCCGGCAACTCATGGCCAGCAAGGGGATGCAGGAGCTCCAGCCCAAGATAGCCGAGCTGCGCAAGAAGTACGCCCGGGACCGCCAGAAGCTGGCCCAGGAGCAGATGCGGCTCATGAAGGAGGCGGGGGTCAGCCCGGGCGGCTGCCTCATGCCGATGCTCATCCAGATGCCAATCTGGATTGCCCTTTACCAGTCCATCCTCCGGGTGCTGGCCGTCAACCCGGAGGACTTCCTCAACCTCTCCCGCCACCTGTACACCCCCTGGGCATCGGTATTCTCGCTGGTACCGCTCGGCAGCCAGTTCTTGTGGCTGGACCTGGCCCAGCCAGACCGGTTCATGATACTGCCCATCCTGGTGGGCGGCTCGATGTGGCTCCAGCAGAAGATGGTCACCCCTCAGACAGCCGACCCCACCCAGCAGGCCCAGAGCCGGATGATGCTCTGGATGATGCCGCTGATGTTCGCCTTCTTCACCCTGTCTTTCCCCAGCGGCCTGGCCCTCTACTGGGTAACGTCCAACATCATCAGCATCGTGATGCAGTACTTTATCAGCGGCTGGGGAGGCCTGGCCGACTTCCTGCCAGCCCGCCTCACCGGCATCCGGAAACCGGCCAGGCCGGTAACGGCCGAGGTAAAGAAAAGAGCTGAGACCAAGGAACGGGCTGTCCCCGCCCTGCCAGCCGGGTCAGCCAAAGAGGTAGCGGATAATGGAAGCACGGGAGTTCAGCGCACGGACGGTGGAAGAGGCCATCCAGAAGGCCCTGGCGGAACTCGGCGCCGTCCGCGAAGAGGTAAGGGTAGACGTCGTAAGTGAGGGTAAGGCCGGCATCCTGGGAATCGGCGCCGAAGAGGCGCGGATAAGGGTGACCAGGATTGAGCCGCCGGCAGCACCCCCGGCCGGCCCGCCAGCCGGGGTAACCGAAGAGGCCACCGGTGGGGAGGACGAGGTACCGGTGCCTGAACCGGACGAGGCGCGCGTGGCCGAAACATCACGCCAGGTCATCACCCGCCTCCTTGAGCTCCTCGGCCTCGAGGCCAGCGTGAGCCACCAGGTCCTGCAGACCACCAACGGCGAGGAGCAGATTACCAGCCCCCTGGCGTTTAACATCACCGGGGAAGACCTTGGAATCCTCATCGGGCGGCGCGGCCAGACCCTGGCGGCCTTCCAGTACCTGGTACGCCTGATTGTCAGCCACCAGACCAAGGTCTACATGCCGGTGGTGGTGGACGTGGAGAACTACAAGCAGCGCCGCTCCGAGGCCCTGCAGGCCCTGGCGATACGTATCGCCGAGCAGGTAAAGGCCCGCGGGCTGCCGTTCTCGCTGGAGCCGATGCCCGCCTACGAGCGGCGCATCATCCACCTGGCCCTGGCCGACCACCCGGATGTTACCACCGAGAGTATCGGCGAGGGTGAGTTCCGCAAGGTTGTCATCCTCCCCGAGCGGCAGTAGCCCGGCGGCCGGCCGGCAGGAGCGGTAACCTTGAACCACGCCCGCCGGTGTGGTATCTTCTTGACTACCCCACCAAACTGGAAGGAGAGCCAACGTGAGCATTGTCAGCTTCTCGCTCGAAGGAAAGGTAGCCCTCGTAACCGGTGGTAGCCGTGGCATCGGGCGTGCCATCGCCCTCACCTTTGCCGAAAACGGGGCCGATGTCATCGTCAGCAGCCGCAAGCTGCCGGACCTGGAGAAAGTGGCCGAGGAGATACGGGGTACGGGACGCCGCGGCCTGGCCGTGGCCGCGCACGTCGCCAGGCCGGAAGAGTCCCGGGCGCTGGTTGACACGGTGGTGAAGGAGTTCGGGCGGATTGACATCCTGGTCAACAATGCCGGTACCAATCCCTACATGGGGCCGCTGATTGACGCCGAGGAGTGGGCCTGGGACGTGACGATGAATGTCAACCTCAAGGGGCCTTTCATGCTCAGCCAGATGGTGGCGCGGGTGATGCGGGACCAGGGCAGCGGTAATATCATCAACATCGCCTCTACCGCCGGCATCAACCCGAGCATGCTGCACATCTACAGCGTCACCAAGGCCGGCCTCATCATGCTGACAAGGGTAATGGCACTGGAGTGGGCCAGGCATGGCATCCGGGCGAACGCCATTGCCCCGGGGCTGGTGATGACACGCTTCAGCGAGGCCCTCTGGAAGGGGACCCCGGCCGAGCAGAACATCGCCCGGCCGGAGGACGTGGCCGGGGCAGCCCTCTACCTGGCCTCGGACGCCTCACGCTACGTCAACGGCGAGACAATCGTCATCACCGGCGCCGGCAGCCAGGGCTAGCCCTACTCAAAAGGCGATTCGCGGTGGCCGGTGTTGATGGCGATGCTGGACAAGAGCAGCAGCACCGCCAGCCCCCAGAAGAAGAGGGTGGTACCCCACTGCGGACCGATGGCCTCCTCCGCCTCCAGAAACGGTGGCAGCGCCCCGAAAAGGGTGAGCACCCCCATCACACCACAGACACCCCCGGCCAGTCCCAGCACCAGTGATATCAGCCCCATCCAGACACCTCTTGAACGCGCCGGCCAGGGTAACCGGCTTTCGTGGTATTCTACGCCAGCCCTGTTTTATAATCAAGGTGAGGGTACCCGTGACCATGAAGGACAGTTACGAACTCGGCCCGTTCCGGCCACCCAGCGAGGCATTCTCGCTGCTGCTGCGCCTGACACGCAACTGCCCCTGGAACCGCTGCCGGTTCTGCGGGATGTACAAGACGGAGAAGTTCCAGCTGCGAAGCGTGGCAGAAATCAAGCAGGACATAGATGCGGTAAAACGCATCTATGACCGCTTTGTCGCCACTGCCTGGCGCTCCGGCATGCCGGGCCGCCTGCAGGAGGTGGCGCGCGCCCTCCTGCAACAGCCCACCGACGAATGCACCCGCAACGTGGCCCTCTGGCTCTACGGCGGCGGGCACACCGTCTTCCTGCAGGACGCCAACAGCCTCATCATGCGCACCCCCGAGCTGGTGGAGGTCCTGAAATACATCCGGCAGACCTTCCCGCAGGTGGACCGCATCACCAGCTACGGCCGTGCCAAGACGGCCGCCCGCAAGACTCTGGAGGAGCTGCAGCAGATACACGAGGCCGGCCTGACGCGCCTGCACATCGGGCTGGAATCAGGCAGTGACACCGTGCTCAAGCTGATGGACAAGGGCGTGACACCCGAAGAGCAGATTACCGGCGGCCAGAAGGTCGTCGCCGCCGGCATCTCCCTCTCCGAGTACGTGCTGCTGGGGCTGGGGGGCAAGGAACACTCCGAGGAGCATGCCATCGAGACGGCCCGTGTCCTCAATGCCATCAACCCGGACTTCATCCGCCTGCGCACCCTGAGCGTTGGGCCGGGGCTACCGATGTACGAAGACATCATCAGCGGCACCTGGACCCAGCTCACCGACGAAGAGATGGTCCAGGAGCTGCGGTTGCTGATTGAGAACCTCAACTGCCGCTCCCGCTTCGTCAGCGACCATATCAACAACCTGCTCCAGGAGGTGGAGGGGGACCTGCCGGCCGAGAAAGAGCGGCTGCTGGGTATCATTGACCGCTTCCTGGCACTACCACCGGAGGAACGCACCAACTTCCGCGTCGGGCGGCGGGCCCGCATCTATGTGCAGCTTGATGAGCTGGCCGACCCGCGCAAGCACCGCGTGGTTGAAGAAATCATCCACGAGCTTACCGGCGGCGAGGTCGACGCCGACCCGGAGGCGGTAGAGCGGTTGCTGCAGGGGTTCTTCGTGCCGCTATGAACACACCGGCTGAAGACATCGTCCGCCGGCTGCGGGAGAAGGGGCTGACCCTCGGCGCGGTCGAATCGGCCACCGGCGGCCTCATCTCTACCCTCATCACCAGCGTGCCCGGTGCCTCGGAGTGCTTCCAGGGGGCAATCGTCTCCTACAGCAACGAGGTCAAGGCGCGGCTCGCGGGTGTCAGCCGCCGCAGCCTGGAGCAGTACGGGGCGGTGAGCGCGCAGGTGGCCCGCGAGATGGCCGAGGGCGGGCGGCGGGTGCTGGGGGTGGACATCTGCCTGGCCGATACCGGCATCGCCGGGCCGGGCGGGGCCACACCGGGCAAACCGGTGGGCCTCTTTTACCTGGGCCTGGCCCACGCCGGCGGGGTATTCCACCACCAGCACAACTTCAGCGGCAACCGCCAGCAGAACCGCCGGGCCGCCGCCGAGGCGGCCCTCGCCTGGGTGGCCAGCTACCTGGACAGCCTGGACTAGAAACGCCGCAGCGGAGGCCAACCTGGCAGCAACGCTCGAGGAACGCCATGTCGTTACCTGCTTCCTGGAATCAGGCGGGCGGGTGCTGCTGCTGCGCCGCAGTGACCGCGTCGGCAGCTACCGCGGCCGCTGGGCCGGTGTCAGCGGCTACATCGAGTCCACCCCCGAGGCCCAGGCCCTGACCGAAATCCGCGAGGAGACGGGCCTGGGGCCAGAGGACGTGCAACTGGTGCGCCGGGGCGAGAGCCTGGCGGTGGAAGACGAGGGGCTGGGGGTACGCTGGGTGGTGCACCCCTTTCTCTTTCACGTGGCCGAGCCGGACAGAATCAGGACCGACTGGGAGCACACCGAGGCACGGTGGGTAACACCCGGGGAGCTACCCGGCTACCCCACCGTGCCCCGCCTGGCCGATGCCCTGGCCCGCGTTTACCCGGCCTGACGCCGGAACCACGGCGCTGGCTGCCACTTGCCCCGGCTGAACAGCCCCGGGAAGAATACCTTACGCACCTCTTCCAGGAAAAACAGGCCCAGCCCGCCCGCCAGAATGATGCCCCACGCCCCCGGGCCAAGCGGCACGGTGTGGAAGGCGGCCCGCAGCAGCGGCAGGTAGACAACGGCAACCTGCAGCCCCACCGCCACCGCAATAGCGCCGACCAGGAGCCGGTTGCGGAAGATACCCAGCCGGAAGGTGCTGTGCTCGTCCGAGCGGGAAATCAGGGCAACAAACCACTGAAAGGCCGACATGGCGCCGAAAGCCACCGTACGCGCCTCGGCCAGGCTCAGGTGCGCCTGCGCCCAGGCGAATATCAGAAAGACACCAAAGCCCATCAGCAGGGCCAGCACCAGCAGACGCAGCAGCAGGCCGGGGAAGACCAGGCCCACCTCCGGGTGGCGTGGGGCCTGCCGGAGCTCGTTGCCGGTCCTGGGCTCCAGGCCGAGCGGGA
>CAZBPZ010000068.1:0-8580 GCA_964493955.1 uncultured Dehalococcoidales bacterium
GCTGTTAGAGGTTGACCGGGCCACAGGGGCAGGCTACCCGTACCGTGACCCTGGCCTGAATATCATCCGAGGCGTAGCTGTTAGAGGTTGACCGGGCCACAGGGGCAGGCTACCCGTACCGTGACCCTGGCGGCGTCGTCAGCGGTGGGCTGTGTCTTGAAGGCGGCAACAGGGAAGTGCCCCGGGCCGGAGCTGCGGGGCTTTGCCGTAGAGGCCTGGCGGCAGGAAGGCTCGGGCTGCATGCGCCGGCCATATGCCCCAGGAGGCCCTTCACCCGTAAGAGCCGGCGTCCGGGCCGGCCGCTAATCGTTGCAGGCTGCCATGATGTAGTCCCTCACCCAGCGGCGCATCTGGCCCTCCGGGTCCGGGCCGCGGATGTTGGCGGTGAAGACCACTACCAGGTCAAGCTCCGGCGCCACGTATATGCGCTGCCCGTAGATGCCGGCCGCGTAGTAGACCCCGTCGTCGGGGTGGGTCCACCAGCTCTCGTAGCCGTAGCCGGTCACGGCCGAGACCATGTTATGCGTCCGGGTGGACTCGGCCACGAAGTCGGCCGGGACAACCTGCCGGTCTTCCCAGCGGCCGTGGTGGAGGTAGAGGTAGCCGAACTTGGCCAGGTCGCGCGCCGTCATCTCCAGGCCGCCGGCAACGTCGTACCGGCCGTTCCAGTCCTTTCGCCAGTTCAGGTTCTCTATTCCGAGTGGTTTGAAGAGGTGCTCGGTGGCAAAGTCCAGGATGCTCTGGCCGCTGGCATTGGTCACGATTTCGGCCAGCAGGTAGGTGAAGCCGCCGTTGTAGTTCCAGACCTCGCCCGGCTCGTCCGCCATCGGCAGGTCAAGGATGTACTGCACCGTGTCCGGGCTGCGCAGCGCCTGTATCCAGGCGTTGCGCGGGTCGGTGTAGGGGTACTGCCACTCGTTCCAGGCCATGCCACCCGTCATCGTGAGGAGGTGCTCCAGGGTGATGCGCTGCTTGCGCTCGTCCAGGTTCTGGATTGTCCTGTCCGGGAAGAACTCCACCATTTCCCGGTCCAGGCCGGTGATGAGGCCCTTCTCCATGGCAATGCCGACACAGGCCCCGGTGATGCTCTTGGTGACGGAGTAGATGGGGTGCAGCCAGTCCTTGTCATTCAGGAAGTCCAGGTACTCTTCCAGGACAATGTAGCCGTGGCGCACCACCAGCACCCCGTCCACGTCCAGGCCCAGCTGCTTGATGTGGTCGATGAGCTGGGCCAGCCGGGCCGGGTCCATGCCCTGCTCCTCGGGGGTGGAGGTGCGCCAGCCTTCGGTGGGCCAGTAGGTCTCCCGGGTGGTTGTGGTGCCGGCCGGGGTGCAGGAGGTAACCAGGGACAGGAGGACCAGGGCAGTTACGAGGGCGGTCAATCTGGTGCGCATCTCTTTGCCTCCTTCGGGCACTTGGAATCAGGTGAGGGCAGGCCAAGGTTACCACCGTCTGGTTGCAAAATCAATAGGGATTTGGAAGTGTTATCTGGCACAGGCCCCAGCAAGCTGCCCCAGGCCCTCGCAAGACGGTTGCAAAGTCAGTCCATGGGGAGTATTATCTGGCCGACTGATTTCACGGGTGGCCCGGTACCTGCCTGTGGCACTACCGGCAAGCCAAGTGGTAGGAAGCTCTCGCCCCTTCCTTCCTGCCCGGCGGGGGGTAGGCGTGGGAGAGGGTTGGCCGGGTTGAGGTTGCGGGTACGGGCAGCCACCCGGGGAGGGAGCCGCCAATGGCGAGAGTGAAAAAAGGGCCCGACGGAATCAACCGGCGGGAGTTCATCACGCGGGCGGGGGCGGTGCTGGTGATGGGGGCGGTGGCGGCAGCCTGTACTCCTTCGCTGAAGAAGGAGCTTGAGGCGCTACCGGTATCGGCCGTCATCGTGCACAACCCGGACGCGTGTGCCGGCTGCGGGGTGTGCGGGCTGATGTGCTCCCTCTACCACGAGGGGGAGGTGGGGCCGTCGCTATCACGCACAGTGCTGATACGGGACGCCTTCTCGGCCGAGTACTCGGTGAAGGTCTGCCAGCAGTGCCAGTCACCCAGTTGCTATCTGGCCTGCCCCTACAAGGACCTGGCGCTCTGCATTGACGAGGAGACGGGGGTGAAGTACATCAATGCCGAGAACTGCGATGGCTGTGGTAAGTGTGTCAGGGCCTGCCCCTTCACCCCCAGCAACGTGAGGCTCCACCCGGTGGACAATGTGGCCTTCAAGTGTGACCTCTGCCGGGGCCGGCCGGAAGGCCCCATCTGTGTTGAGTACTGTAGTATGGGTGCCCTGCGGGTGGTATCCGGGGCGGAGAGGGGGTAAGGATGGCTAGCTCGTGTGGCTGGACGGGCAAAATACTCTGGGTCAACCTGACCGAGCGAAAAATCTCCACCGTGCCGACCTCTGACTTTGCGCCGCAAGACTTCCTCGGCGGGGTGGGGCTGAACGCCCGGATTTTCTGGGAGATGGGGGCACCCGCGGTGGAGGCCTTCCACCCGGACAACCCGCTGCTGATATCGGTCGGGCCGCTGACGGGGGCGGTCGGGCCGTTCAACCGGGCGGAAATCTGCGGGATTGCCCCCCAGTGCTACCCCAAGGAGCTGTTCGCCTTCTCCGGCGTCGGCGGGAAGTTCCCCTCGGAGCTGAAGTACGCCGGCTATGACGGTCTGGTCATTGTGGGTAAGGCCAGTAAGCCTCTCTACCTGTCGATAGATGATGGCGAGGTGGAGCTCAGGGATGCCGGCCGTGTCTGGGGCCTTGATACCTTCGAGGCGCAGAAGCTCCTCCTCAAGAGTCACCCCGGGGCAGCGGTGCTGACCATCGGGCCGGCCGGGGAGAACCTCGTCCGCATTGCCATCATCCTCAACGAGACGGCCAGTGCCGCCGGCCAGGGTGGCTACGGGGCGGTGATGGGCTCCAAGAACCTGAAGGCCATCGTTGTAAAGGGGAGCGGCACGCTCAGGGTGGCCCGGCCGGATGACTTTCTGGGGCTGATTGCTGAAAGGAAGGCGGCCGGCGAGTGGCTGACGGGTGCAGCCCAGTCCTGGGGGCGGTACCCCCTGTGTGGTGAGCCAATCGCGAGCGAGATGCGCACCCGGTACCTGAAGCGCTTCGCCGGCTGCCACGGCTGCCAGTACCAGTGCATGGGCTTCTACGAGATGCCCGGCGTGGGCCAGGGTGCCCAGATGTGCGTGGAGGCCTGGTACGGCTGGTTCAGCCGGGGCAGCGCCAAGGGGTACTGGGAAGGGAACATCCTGGCGCAGAAGCTGGGCGTCAACAACTATGAGCTGCTGGGGATGATGATATACGTCACCACGGCGATTGGAAGCGGGGCCATCACCAAGGCGGACCTGGGGCTATCTACCCTGCCGCAGATAGACAACATGTTTGACCCGGAGTACGGCGGGCAGAAGGCCCACCATGCCTTTCTGACGGAGCTGGTGGGCGAGATTGCCGAAGGCAAGAGCCCCCTCTCGCAGGGGGTTGGCCGGGCGGCCGAGCAGCTCGGGCCGAGGGCAATGGCGGTGTACAGGGACCAGTACCCGGCCCGTGGTTATACCCTGCACCACATTGAGTGCGTTGGCTCGGCCCTGCACTGGGCCACCGAGGTGCGCGACCCGTGGAACTCCTGCCATGATTACCAGTCCGGTTTCGGCCCGTACGTCAGCGTGGCCGAGCACTTTGGAGTACCCGGGGGAGACTGGCGCGGCACGGACAAGAAGAACGTGTACGATGGCACCGAGCGGCAGACGGCCTGGGTGCAGAACAACCAGCAGCTCAAGAACTCGCTGCCCATCTGTGACTACACCTCGTCACCCAGTACCTTCTTCCACCCGCCGGGGATGGACATCCAGATTTTCGAGAGCCGGGCGCTCTCGGCGGTGACCGGCGAGCACTATGACGTGGCGAGGCTCTGGGAAGCGGCCGAGAAGATATGGCAGCTGCGCCGGGCCATCATGGTGCTGCGGGAGGACCGCCGGCGCGAGGACGATGACATCGGCCAGGCCTGGTTCGAGCGGCTCCTTGGTGGCAGCGAGACGCTGGCGGCCCCGCTCGACCGGGAGAAGTGGGAGGCCCTGAAGGACCGGTACTACGAGCTGCGCGGCTGGAATGTAGAGACGGGCCGGCCTACCCGGGCTAAGCTGGAGGCGCTCGGCCTGAAGGCGGTGGCCGACCGGCTGGCGGCGGCCGGCCGGCTGGGCTAGGCGCGGCAGGGTGTGAAAAAGGCTCCGGGGTGTGCCTTGCCGGGGGGTCACGGCCTATTTCAAGAGGGATATCAGTATCCACACTCCCCAGAGCACAACCGTCACCCCCAGGGCCACCAACGAGATTACCATCTGCTTGCGCGACCTGGCCTCACTTTTCTTGGTGTGCAGTTCCTGGAACAACTCTGAGACGAGCTGCTCCAGGTGGTTGAGACGCAGTGACTGGGCATGCAGGGTGGAAAGCTCGATGATGCCCGGGAATGACTGGAGGAGGGACTCCATCCGCCGGCGCTCGGCGTCGATGTTCTCGCGTACCGATTCCCACTGTGTTTGTATTTCGGCCACCTGGGCTTTCAGCGCTTCCAGCGTGTTGATGTAGTCGTCTTTGCGCCACCCCCGCCCCGCTTGTGCACCCTCGGCCAGGCTGTCAATGGTGTCATGGAGGGCCTCGACCTTCTCGGAGAGCGAGGCTTCGGCCTCCTTTGTTTCCTTGACCGCGTCCTGGATGGTGTGGTCAGGTTCCCGGGGCGGTCCCTCCGGAGGGTTGTTCATCTGGTTTTCTCGGGGCTTTTCGGTATCCATCGCGGCTGGATAAAGTCTAAATCGGCGGCCGGATGAAGTCAATCGGGGCAGGCCGGGGTGGTGGGTGGTACCCGCCTCAAGGCCCCGGCCCGTCTGCGCCGGGAACGAGAAAGGTCAGCCCCTGCCACGGTCTCCCCGGGCAGGGGCTGACCCACTCGGCTACAAACGGCGCCGCCCCCGGGCTGGTAGCCCATCCCTTTCTTCGGGTCATGGTCAGTCCAGGGGTGGGCGTATACCATGCTGCCGTCGCGGGCACCGACGTTGAAGTCACCGTAGAAGTTCTTCGCCCGGTCTTCCCGCAGCGGCAGGCCGGGAGGCAGTGCGTGGCTTGGCCGTGGCGGTGGCTAGGGCTGGACCAGCACGGCGATTTCCCGGCCGTCCCGGAGTGCCTCGAAGCCGCGCTGGACCTCGGCAAGCGGCACGGTGGCCGTCAGCATCGGCTCGATATTCACCCGCCCGTGCTCGATGAGCTTCAGGGCGGGGAACATCTTCTCGCCCATGTGGACAACCCCCTTGACGGATACTTCCTTCACCAGCCACCGTCCGGTGTTCAGCGCGGCCGGGGCCGGCGGGCCGATGAGTATCACCTGGCCGTCGCGCCGTACCATCTCAAAGGCCTGCTCCAGGATGCCGGGCACCTGCTGGCTGACACAGGGTATTACCACGTCGGGCCCGGCCTCGGTGGCATCTACCACCGCCCGGACTACGTCCGTCTCGTCGGGGTCCAGGGTGAGGTTGGCTCCCATCTCCCGGGCCACCTCAAGGCGGGCGTTGTTCTTGTCGACGGCAATCAGCGGGGCCGCCCCGGCCGCCCTGGCAGCCGCCAGGACAGACAGGCCGATGTGACCGACCCCGATGATGCAGGCCGAGTCTCCGGGGCGCAGCCCGGCATGGTGCACGGCGGCGACCCCGGTAGCCAGCGGCTCCGTCATGGCCGCCTGGCGGTCATCGATGCCCTCCGGCACCTTGAGGAGGCGTCCGGCCGGCCGGATAACGTACTCGGCGAAGGCCCCCCAGCGGCCGGGGCCGGCCATGCCCACGCCGTCGTAGGGGTGGCCGCGCGCCCGGCCTCCCAGGCAGAGCTCGCCCAGGCCGCGCCGGCAGTAGTAGCACTGCCCACAGGGCGTGTGGATATCAACCGTCCGGTCACCCACCGCCAGGCCGGTGACACCTTCCCCCAGCTTGTCCACCCGGCCCACCCACTCGTGGCCGAGGATTGAGCCGGCCACCATTGCCTGCATCCGCTCCGGGAACTCGTCCCACGCCGGGCTGTAGAGGCGCTCCACGTCCGAGCCGCAGATGGAGCAGTAGAGCACCCTGAGGCGCACCGTGCCCGGCGGCGGCTCGGGGACCGGTAGCTCCTCAATAGCGAGCCGGCCCTTGCCCTGGACAACGGCTGCTTTCATCTTGTTCTGCCCCCTGTTTAGGTTGCCTTTACCATCTCCCTGACGGCGGCGGCAATGCTTTCGGAATTGGGCGTCAGGTTCCAGTCGAGCCGCATCGCCAGCGGCAGGTTCTTGCCAGCCAGGCGCCTGATGGGTGTCTTCAGCGAGGTGACCACCTCCGGCGCCTCTTCAAGCACGCGGAAGGCAATCTCGCCGGCAAAACCGGCCCGCTTCATTGCCTCGTGGACGATGAGGAGCCGCCGTGTCTTGCTCAGGGACTTTACTATGGTGGCCACGTCCAGCGGGACGATGGTGCGCAGGTCAACCACCTCGACGCTGATGTCCTCTTTCTGCAGGGCGTTGGCCGCCGCCAGGGCATGGTGCACCTGGAAAGAGTAGGTTACCAGGGTAATGTCGGTCCCCTCACGCTTGATATCGGCCTGCCCGAGCGGGACGAGGTACTCCTCGTCGGGCACCTCCTGCCGGTTACCGCCGGGCATGATGGTGCCGTCGGTATAGGGAGTGTAGAGGGTGCCGTCCGAGTACCCGGAGTACATGGCGGCGGCGTGGTCGAGCACCAGCACCGGGCCGTCATCCCGGATGGCGGACTTCACCAGTCCCTTGACATCGTATGGGGTGGAGGGCATCACAATCTTCCAGTACGGGGCATGGGCAAAGAGCGCCTCCGGTGACATCCCGTGGTCCGGGTCCTCACGCGGGCCGGCAATGACGCCATACATCACAATCGGCAGGTGGGTGGTGCGGCAACCAATCTTGAGGAAAAGCCCGTCGAAAGCGGGGAGCATGAAGCCAGCGTTGAGAAAGAGTCCGATCGGCCGCAGGCCGCGGTAGGCCGCCCCGATGGCCATGCCGGTGATGGCCTGCTCGCAGATGGGCGTGTCTTTGATACGGTCGCCGCCGAACTCGTCGTAGATATCGCGGGTGTGGCCGAAGACGCCGTTCATGGAAATGAGGTCCTCACCCCACATGACGACGCTTTCGTCGCGGCGCATCTCCTCCCGGAATGCCTGGTTGAGCGCTTCAATATAGCTAAGTACAGCCATCTTTCCGTCCTTTCTCCCTGTCAGGCACGCTAGAGTTCGGCGATTGCGGTCTTTTCGAAGTCCTCCAGGCTGCGGCGCTCTGGCAGGGCTTCGACGGTGGCAATCGCCTGTTCGATTTCCGCGGCCACCTCTTCTTCCAGCTTCTGCAGGTAGGCCTCGTCAATGAGGCCGAGCTCCATTAGCTGCTTCGTGTAACGCGGTAGCGGGTCATACTTCTGCCATTCCTCCACCTCACCCTTGGGGCGGTATATCTGGGGGTCACCCTCGTAGTGGGGACGCAGGCGGTAGGTATCGGCCGCAATAACACTGGGGCCGCCACCGGCGCGGCAGCGCTCGATGTGCCGCCTGGCCACCTGGTACATGGCAATCATGTCGTTGCCATCCACCCACTCGTGCGGCATCCCGTAGCCGACCCCTCTCAGCGAGAGGTCCTCGATGGTATAGACCTTCTCTACCGCCGTGCCCATGCCGTAGCGGTTGTTCTGGATGACGAAAATGATGGGTAGCTGCCAGGCGGCCGCCACGACCATGGCCTCGTGGGTGGGGGCACGGTTGGCGGCGCCGTCTCCCTGGACAAACACGGTGACATCGCCCGTTTTCTTGATGCTGCTGGCCAGCGCCAGGCCCAGGTACATGACGGCCGGCTCGCCCAGGGTACCGCTGCTGCCGATGGTGCCGTACTGGGGTGACATCCAGGGGATGTTCTTGTAGCGCTTGCCCAGATACATGGCGACACTATCGGTCAGCTCAAAGGGCGGCTTGGTGAACAGGCAGAAGGCAGTCCGGAAATTGGGGTGGAAACAGTCGGTCTCGGTAAGGTTGTTGCAGATGGCGATGGGAATGACCTCTTCACCCGGGCCACGGTGGCCGCCGCTACCGCCGCGGGAGACGGTAATCTCAAAAATCCGCTGCTCAGCGCGCCGGGCGGT
The DNA here is from genome assembly GCA_964493955.1 of uncultured Dehalococcoidales bacterium. GTDB lineage: Bacteria > Chloroflexota > Dehalococcoidia > Dehalococcoidales > Fen-1064 > CAZBPZ01. The sequence continues at coordinate 8,155 of CAZBPZ010000068.1, forward strand.
CAGCAGGTCACGGTGGAGCTTGAGCAGGACCTCCTTCGGCGGAATCTCAAAAGTCTGCTTTGCCATATCTCCCTCCGTATGCTTTGATTCTGGTACCAGAAGACCGGCACAGCCGGGCAGCTCTGGACCTGGAGTGCATGGGCACCCTGGAAACTGTTAGCCCTCCCCTGGTAGTTTTCAATCATAGCATCTTCAGACCTATAATGCACCCCGCTGGGCCTGCTCCGTGCACGTTTTGTTGGCCTTGGCCGTGGCGCCGCACCGCAGCGGTGAGACACCCTTGAGGCGGTGACGGGCCACAAGGAAGCCCTTCACCGTGGAGCCTGTGGGGGAAGGCCCCGGTCTTCCGGCAGGCAGGACTGGTCGTGGAGCACCCTTCCGGCCTGTCTTCCGGGTGGCGGCGGCACGCGCCGGCTCTGGTATCCG
>CAZBPZ010000069.1:0-8522 GCA_964493955.1 uncultured Dehalococcoidales bacterium
CGGCTTCCCTGGACGAAATTGAGGCACGGGTAGCCTCGCGCCTGGCCGACCCCAAGATAAGCGTCCTCTTCAACATCACCGCCCCCGATTACCGGGGGGACCTGCCGGCCCGGCAACGCTCGCCGCGCCGGCGCTGAGCACCCCATCTATTTGCCCATCCCGGTATTGGTTGAGCACCCCCTTCATTTGCACCACCCCGGCATTATGAGCACCCCGTCTATTTGCACCGCCCTGGCGTAAGTTGTAGAATAGGCTCGTTTTACCATGACAGGCCAGAGCTCTCTGCTAAATCTACCGGTGCTGGTGCTGAACCAGAACTACGAGCCGCTGAACATCTGCCGGGCGCGCCGGGCCATTGTGCTGCTCTATGAGCGCAAGGCCGAGATGCTGGAGAACGGCGTGGGCTGCGTGCGCGGCGTCACTCAAGACTTCCCGGTACCCTCGGTAATCCGCCTGCCGTACCTGGTCAAGCGCCCGTTCCGCACCGGGCGCAAGCTCACCCGCCTGGAGGTCTTCAACCGCGACTCGTACACCTGCCAGTACTGCGGCCGCACCACCCGCCAGCTCACGCTCGACCACGTGATTCCACGTTACCGTGGCGGCCCCCACACCTGGGAAAACCTGGTGAGCGCCTGCACGGCCTGCAACCGCCGCAAGGCCGGCAAGACCCCCGAAGAGGCGGGCATGAAACTGCTGCACCAGCCGGTAACACCCCGCAACGGCCGCTATTCCTACATACCCGCCCACTACCTGGAAACACGCCAGGAGTGGCAGCGTTACCTGCCCCACTGAGCCCTGCCCTGCCGCGGCGGCCTAGCGCCGCCGGCGCCGCCGCCGGCGCGGCGGGTGCCCGGCCGACGGAGCTTCCCCGCCACCCGAGGTAACCGCAGGCGGCGCGGTGGCCAGCGGTGTCTCCCGGGGTGGGGACGGGGGCGCCGGCGGTGCCACCGGACCGTCCAGGCTGATTTCGCTCAGGGGCACCTGTACCGGCAGGTGGCCCTCAATCTCTACCTGTACCATCTCCCGGAGCGGGTCGGTGCCGATAACACGCCCGGCCCCCATTGGCGTGTAGACCGTCTGCCGCAGCTTTGGCAGGCGCGCGCTGGCCTCGCGATACTGCTCGTTTTCATAGGAGAGGCAACAGAGCAGCCGCCCGCAGACGCCGGATATCTTCATGGGGTTGAGGGGCAGGTTCTGCTCCTTGGCCATGCGGATTGATATGGGGGCAAACTCCGAGAGAAAGCTACAACAGCACAGCTCGCGGCCACAGCGTCCGTAGCCACCCAGAATCTTGGCCTCGTCGCGGGCCCCCACCTGCCGCAGCTCGACCCGCACCTTGAACCTGCTCGCCAGCTCACGCACCAGCTGCCGGAAATCAACCCGCTCGGCGGCACTGAAGAAGAAGGTGAGGTGGTGCCCGTCCAGGCTGTACTCCGCCGCCAGGAGCTTCATCGGCAGCCCGAGCCGCTTGATGAGGCGGGAGCACTCCTGCATTGCCTCCCGCTCCTTCTCCTCGTAGGCACGGGCGCGGTCAATCTCTTCCGGCTCGGCCAGGCGCAGTACCGGCTTGAGCGGGCTGGAAACGTCCTCGGCCGGCATTTCCTGCGGGGCAACCACCACCCGGCCCACTTCCTGCCCGCGGCTCGTCTCAACCACCACCCGGTCACCAACCTTGAGCTCCAGGCCGGCCGGGTCAAAGTAATAGGCCTTGCCAGCCGGCTTGAACCGTACTCCCACTGCAACTGGCATCTTTCACCTCTTTTACCTCAAGCGGGGTGCAGTACCCCCCGCAACCCCGGTATATTCAGCATCAGCACTTCCAGCACCAGCCGCGGATTGGCATTGAGGGCCAGGTGCTGCCTGGCCGCCAGAACTGCGTCAATAGCGGCCCGTATCTGGGGCACTGACAGGCGTTCGGCCAGGGCGGCAAGCTCCCGGACCCGGTCCACGTTGGCCACCAGGGACTCCCCCCCGGTCTTTACCAGCAAAACGTCGCGCCACCAGCCGAGCCAGAGCTCCAGCACCGCCATGACCTCCGGCCGGTCCTGGCGAAACCGCTCGGCCAGCCCGGCGGCGTACTGGAAGCGCCCCTCCACCCCGGCCGCAATCGCCCGGGCCAGGGCATCAAGCCGCTCGTTGCGCTGCCGGGGCATGGCCTCGTCACTGACAAACCGCACCGCCCAGCCCAGGCGGCCCCCGGCCAGCCGGGCCGCCAGCCTGGCCTGCGCCGGCTCAGCCCCCCAGCGGTCCTTGAGGGCAGCCTCAATACCGGGCACGGGCATCGGCACCAGCTCCACCCGCTGGCAGCGCGAGACGATTGTTTCCGGCAGGGCACCTTCGTCGCCGGTCAGCAGGACAAAGTGTGCCCTGGCCTCCGGCTCTTCCAGTGTCTTGAGAAGCCGGTTGGCGGCGCCGAGCGAGAGTGACTCGGCACCATCAAAAATAAAGACCTTGCACCTGCCCTGGAATGGCGGCAGGCTGGCAGCGTGCTGGACGTCCTCTATCTGCTGCACGCTGATTTTGACGCGGCTTTCTGAATCAGGGTCACCCCGGCCGTCCAGCTCAATGACCTGAACATCAGCGTGTATGCCGGCCGTAATCCTCCGGCAGGAATCACACTCCCCGCAGGGCGGGCTGTCAGCCTCGCAGTTGACGGCCCGGGCCAGGTCGAGTGCCAGCGTCATCTTGCCGGAGTGCGCCGGCCCGGTAAAGAGGTAGGCATGTGCCACCCGGCCTGCCTCCAGCCCACGCCGCAGCAGGGCTACCGCCCTCTCCTGTCCAACCGTCTCCCACACGCCGGTCAGTCTCCTTACCAATCCAGCACGTCGCAACGCATAAGGTCGTCAAGCGTCTCGCGGCGGCGTATCAGGCGCGCCTTTCCGTCCTTCACCAGCACCACCGGCGGCCTGAAAAAGGCATTGTAGTTCATCGATTCCGGGATACAGTACGCCCCGCAGCCGGCCACCGCCAGAATGTCCCCCGTCTGCAGCGGCGGCAGGCTGATATCGCGGATGAGGATATCGCCCGATTCACAGAACTTGCCGGCGATGGTCACCACCTCGGCACCGCCGGCCGTCATGCGCCCGGCCAGTACCGCCTCGTGGCGCGCCTGGTAGAGGGCGGGGCGGATGTTGTCCGCCATGCCACCGTCCACCGCCACGTAGCGCCTCACCCCCGGGATATCTTTGATTGTGCCCACGGTGTAGAGCGCCACCCCGGCCCGTGCCACCACGGCCCGCCCCGGCTCGATGACCAGACGCGGCAGCTCCAGGCCGAGCCGCTGGCACTCCTGCCTGACCGCCGCCGTGATTTTCTCAGCGTAGAACGCCACCGGCGGGGCCGGCCTGTCCAGCGTATACTGGACGGCGAAGCCGCCCCCCACGTCCAGCTCCTGCAGGGAGAACCCGTGGCGCTCTCTGGCCCCGGCCGCCAGCTCAAGCACATAGCGGATGGAGTCCTGGTACGGCTCAACCTCGTAAATCAGCGAGCCGATGTGAAAGTGCAGGCCAACAAGTCTGATGCCGGGTGTCTCCAGGGCGGCGGCAATGGCATCGGCCCCCTGGGAGAGCGGGATGCCAAACTTGCTATCAACGTTACCGGTGGTGATGTAGCGGTGGGTGTGCGGCTCCACCCCCGGCGTCAGCCGCAGCAGGATGTCCTGCGTCCGTCCGGCCGCCACCGCCAGCGTCCCCAGCCGCCGCAGCTCGCCCGGGTTATCAACCACCAGCCGCCCCAGGCCCCACTCCAGGGCCTCTCTCAGCTCCTCGTCCGACTTATTGTTGCCGGCGAAGTACACCCCGGCCGGGTCATAGCCGGCGGCCCGGGCGATGCCCATCTCGCCACCGGAGACGATGTCCAGCCCCATCCCCTCCTCCTGGAAGAGCCGGGCCAGGGGACGGTTGATGAAGGCCTTACAGGCGTAGGCAACCGTCACGCCACCGGGATAGCGCGTGCTGAACTCGTGGCGGAACTCGCGGCAGCGGGCACGCAGGCTGGCCTCGTCGTAGAGGTAGAGCGGCGTGCCGAACTCGGCCGCCAGCTCCACCACGTCACACCCGCCGATGACAAGGTGGCCCCGGTCATTCACCTGGCTGCCCGGGGGGAACAGCCCAAGCCTGGAAAGCATCTCAGAGCACCTCCTCGGTGACTGGCCGAAGGGAGCGCGGCGAAGGCTCAGCCCCGTTCGGTGCCGATGGCCTGCCGGAGTGTCCTCAGCTCCAGCAGGATTTCCCTGAGCAGCATCAGCTCCAGGCGGCGCGACTCCACCGTGCTGGACAGCTTGGCCCACTTGCGCGGCTCATCGGCGGGGATGTAGCTCTCCAGCAACTCGACGATGTCCTTGCCCATTGCCAGCTCCTTCTGTACGGATGGCGGCGGGCTAGTCAACCAGTACCAGGCCGACCGACACGCCGCAGGGAACCGAGGCAGGGTCCACCGTCCGGTAGATGGGGTAGATGCTCCAGCCTACCCGCCGGACAAGCTCGAACACGTTGATACCAACCCCTTCCATCGAGGGGCGGGCCATCAGAATGTGGGCACAGCGGCCGCTATCAAGCATCTGGCAGAGACCGCCGTTGCAGAGCGTATCACGGCAGCCGCCAGCACCCAGGCCCAGGGCGAGCGGGTAACCACCGGCAAAGGCCCGTGTCTCCAGCCGGGCCGCAATCTCGTCCACAAGGCGCTGGAGCTGCTGCCCGTGCGGGTAGTAGCGGGAAAAGTCCGCCAGGTCTTCGCCCGGAGCGTCTATCTTGAAAAGAACGGCCAGCCGGTACCGGGCCAGTGCCCGCCGCATGAAGTCCACCCCGGGGAGATGGGGCGGGCAGTACCCGCACCGGCCGTAGTTGGGACACGGCGGGATGGCACACTTGAGCCTGACCCGCTCGTCAATATCCACCCAGTCCGCCGGTATCACCACCGCGGCAGTCGCCCCCAGTTCCAGGGCCTGCTGCCGGTAGCTCTCCAGGTCAGCCCTGAGGACCGCCTCGTCCACTCTACCCGGGAACGGCCGCACTGGCGGGTTTCCCGCCGGTGCCTTCTCTTCCCTCAGCACAACGGCCTCCTATAGCAGCCTCGGTTCCACTACAATCTTAGCCCAGCCCCGCCGTTACGTCAATTTGGCCGGCCGGGCCGGTTACAGGGGCCTGCCTTGACCCCCCGGTGGCCGGTTGCTATCATCAGATACGCCCAACCAGGAGGGCAAGATGGACTTCATGGCCAAGCTCAGGGGCGCCATGCAGCGCCACCGCAGCCTCCTCTGCATCGGCCTGGACCCTGACCCTTCCCGCCTGCCCGAAGGTGTGAGCGTGCCCGACTTCAACCGCGCCATCATCGACGCCACCGCCGACCTGGTCTGCGCCTACAAGCCCCAGCTCGCCTTTTACGAAGCCCTGGGCGAGGAGGGGCACAGGGCCCTCAGGGACACAATCAAACACATTCCGGACGACATCCCCATCATCGCCGACGCCAAGCGTAACGACATCGGCAACACCGCCGCCGCCTACGCCCGTGCCATCTTTGATTACCTGGGCTGCGATGCCGTGACCGTCAACCCCTACCTGGGGCACGACTCGCTGGAGCCATTCCTGGCTTACCGGGAGCGCGGCGTCTTCATCCTCTGCCGGACATCAAACCCCGGCTCGGCCGACTTCCAGGAGCTGCGCTGCGGTTTCGGGCGACGCTCGGTGCCGCTCTACGAGATTGTTGCCCGCAAGGCGGCCGAGTGGAACACCGCCGGCAACGTGGGGCTGGTCATCGGGGCAACCTTTCCCCAGCAGCTGGCCGCCATCCGCCAGCAGCACCCGGAGCTACCCTTCCTGATACCCGGGGTCGGCGCCCAGGGCGGGGACGTGGGCCTGGCCGTGCGCAACGGCATCGACCAGCGTGGTGAAGGCATTATCATCAACTCGGCGCGCCAGGTGCTCTACGCCTCGAGCGGGCCGGACTTCGCCGCGGCGGCGCGGCGGGTTGCCGCTGCCCTGCGCGACGAAATCAACCGGCACCGCCCGCCCGGTCTGACACCCGGACCATGACCATGATTGAGTTCAGGCTAGGTGATGTCGTGCGGCTGAGGAAACAGCACCCCTGCGGCAGCGACACCTGGGAGGTGGTACGGCTCGGGGCGGACATCGGCCTGCAGTGCCTGGGCTGCCGCCGCCGCGTCCTGCTGCCACGCAGCACGGTGGAGCGGCGCATCCGCCGCTTCGTCTCACGCGGGCCGCAGCCAGGCTGACGGAGGAGTAAGCACGTGCCCGCGCCCGAGCCACTGCTGCTGGTTGAAGACCTCTGTACCTACTACCCCGTCAAGGGCGGCCTCCTGGGCCGCCCCGCCAGCTGGGTGCGGGCGGTAGACGGGGTCAGCCTCTACATTAACCGCGGCGAGACGCTGGGCCTGGTGGGTGAAAGCGGCTGCGGCAAGACCACCCTGGGGCGCTCAATACTCTACCTCACCCGGCCCACCGGCGGCCGTGTCATCTTCGACGGCACCGAGCTGGGCAGGCTGGGCCGCTCCGGCCTGCGCGCCATGCGCCAGCACATGCAGATGATGTTCGAGAACCCCTACGCCTCGCTCGACCCAACCATGACGGTCAAGGAAATCGTCACCGAGCCGCTGCAGATACACCGCCTCGTCACCAGCGGCCCGGAACTGGAGCAGCGCGCCCGCGAGCTCCTGACGCTGGTGCGCCTTGACCCCGATATCCTGGAGCGGTACCCCGGGGAGTTCAGCGGCGGGCAGCGCCAGCGCATCGAGCTGGCGCGGGCGCTCTCGCTGCAGCCGAAATTCATCGTCTGCGATAACCCCCTCGCCCACCTGGACGTCTCCATCCAGGGACAGCTGGTGGAGACCCTGCTCTGGCTGCGCAACTGGCGCAACCTCACCTATCTCTTCATCACCCACGACCTGTCACTGGTGCGCCGCCTCAGCCACCGCCTGGCCGTAATGTACCTGGGGAAAATCATGGAGACCGGCCCCACCGAGGAAGTGCTCGCTAACCCCCTCCACCCCTATACCCGCGCCCTCATCTCGGCGGTACCGGTGCCGGACCCGAAGGAGCGCGACCGCCGCATAATCCTCCTGCCCGGCGAGCCCCCCAGCCCCATCAGTCCCCCCGCCGGGTGCCGCTTCCATCCCCGGTGCCACAGCGCCATCGCCCGCTGCGAACACGAAGCGCCGCCGCTGCGGGCCGTTGAACCGGCCCACGAGGTGGCCTGCCACCTGGCCTAGTCCCGGCACGGCAAAGGTGCCTGCTGCCGGCTTACCGGTTGCACCCCGGCCCGCCTTTGAGTATGCTTGTGTCAGCAGGCCGAAGGGGGCCAGGAGGGTACCAATGCAGCCGCAGTTCGTGGCAGGTTCCCCCCTCTGGGAATCGCTCTGGGCGCTGGGTGTCATCATCGTGGCGGGGCTGGCGGGCTGGCTGGTCACCCGGCTGCTGGGTTACGCCCGCCGCCGGCTGGAAAGGAGCCGCCTCCACAAGCTCCTGCCACGCCTGCTGGCCAGCCTGTCACGGCCCGTCTTCCTCCTCATCACCGCCGAGGGGACTATCCTGGCCCTGTCCGCCCCCTCCTACCTGCAGCCCTGGCACGACGCGCTCATCAAGGCCGCCGTGGCCGCGGCCATAGCGGGCGCTGTTTACGGGCTGGCACGTGTTTCGGGCACCCTGCTGGAGTGGTACATCGCCTCCGGCCGCCGGCGCAGGCAACGAATCGACGTGGGACTGGCACGGCTGGTGCGCCGCATGGTGCTGCTCGTCATCTACCTCATCGGCGGGCTGATGGTGCTGGACTACCTGGGGGTGAATATCACGGCGGCGGTGGCCGGCCTTGGCATCGGCGGCCTGGCGGTGGCCCTGGCCCTGCAACCCACCCTGGGTAATTTCTTCGCCGGCACGCAGCTCGTCTCCGACCGGGTGGTGAAGGTGGGCGACTACATTGAGCTGGACAACGGCACCCGCGGCTACGTGACGGACGTTGGCTGGCGCAGCACCCGCATCCGCACGCCCTACAACAACATGGTCATCATCCCCAACTCGCGCCTGGCCGATAGCATCATCACCAACTACTACGGCCCCACCATGGAGGTGGGTGTCATCGTCAACTGTGGTGTCAGCTACTCAAGCGACCTGACACGGGTGCAGGAGGTGGCGCTGGAGGTGGCACGCCAGGTCATTGCCGAGCTTGACGAGGCCGCCAAGCCCTCCGAGCCGTGGTTCGGCTACGAAGAGTTCGGCGACTCCAACATCAACTTCTGGCTCTGGCTCCAGGCCACCGACCGGCTGGCATCCTTCCGGCTCAAGAGCGAGCTCATCCGGCGGCTCCACGCCCGCTTCGAGGCAGAGGGTATCACCATCAACTACCCGGTGCGGCGGCTGGTCTACGACTCGCCGCCACCGCCACCGGTGCTACCGGAGGAGAGAGGGTAGGGACGGTCCGGCAGTCTATCACCTATCCTACCCCCGCCCCGCCTTCTTGGCCCGCTTGACCTCGGCCTTAGCCCGCTTCTTGGCAGCCTTGGCCGCGGCCGCGGC
>CAZBPZ010000070.1:0-8305 GCA_964493955.1 uncultured Dehalococcoidales bacterium
TGTGGTGGTTATGCCTGTTGATGACCCTGGTGGAGCTGGGGGGATTCGAACCCCCGACCTCCGCCGTGCAAAGGCGGCGCTCTCCCAGCTAAGCTACAGCCCCGTACGCACGATTATAGCAGCCGGCCGGGTGGCGGACAATCAACTCCACCCGCTGGCCCTGCCGGTGACATCCTGGCCTTACCCGGCAACCTCGCCCACTATCAACCACACCGCCACCAGCAGCAGCAGCACCGCAAAAAAACGCCTGAGGGCCCCCGTCTTTGTCCGCAGTGAAAAGCGGGGCCCGAGCTGTCCCCCGGCAAAGGCAGACGCTGCCAGGAGGAGGGCCGGCCGGATATCGAACGGCCCGTCGACGAGGTGTCCGGCCAGCCCGGCCAGGGCCGTGGCACCTATCATCAGGGACGAGGTCCCGATTGCAATCCGCGTGGGGACCCTTCCCAGCAGGACCATCGCCGGCATCTTGAAGACGCCACCGGATATCCCTATCATTCCGGCCACGAAACCAGCCCCCGTAGCGGCAGGCACCAGCCAGGGCAATCGTACCGCGTACCGGGCATCGCCCACGGTTCGTTGCCAGTCGCCCCGATGATGTGCTGACACGCCTGCCTTCTCCGGCACCGACCGCACCATGAACAAAGCCGTCAGCACCAGCACGCCCGCGAGCACAAATGTCAGGACGGCCGCATCTATGTAGTTGGCCAGCAACCCGCCGACGAAGGCCATGGCAGCCGTCGGCGGCTCAATCACCAGCGCCAGCTTCCAGTCAACGTAGTTACGCCGGCGGTACATGACAAAGGCTGCCACCGACGTGCCCAGTATGACGAAGAGGCTGGTGGGACTGGCCTGGTGAATATCCATCCCCAGTGCCAGCAACAACGGCACGTAAAAAACACCGCCGCCAATCCCCACCATGGACAGCACCGTGGACCCGGCAAAGACGGCAAAGACGGCAATCACCAGGGAAGAAACTGGCATTATCACGCTTCCGGAGAAGTACCGGTGGCACGGCCTGGCGTCTGGCCCGTGGCACACTAGCCGCCATTGTAGCCTAACCCGGCTGGCCGTGGCAATGGCCGGCCGGAATAACCGAGGCCCCCATCGCTGCCAGGAGCCGGGTATCAGGGGCAATAGCCCCGTGCCGGTGAGGCCTGTAACTGCCCGCCGGGCCCACTTTAGCTGCTGGCCTCACCGACGGCGTTACGTATCAGCTCAATCCGGGTTGGCTCCCCGGCGGCATCCATCTCAACGGCAACCACGTCAATCCGCCGCTGCTCCGGGGTGCCGGGGTGCTCTTCACAGTAGCGAGCTACCGCCAGGCGCAGGCGCTGCTGCTTGGCGGGGGTTACTGACTCTTCCGGTGACCCGAAGTTACGGTTGCGGCGAGCCTTCACCTCAACGAAGACCATGGTCTCTCCGTCCCGGGCCACGATGTCAATCTCGCCTTCGCTGCAGCGATAGTTGGTCTCGAGAATGGTAAACCCCTGCGAGCGCAGGTACCCGGCCGCCAGGAGCTCCCCCCGGGTGCCGGTCTGCCGCCGTTTCATAACCGCCGCCACTCCCGTACCGGCCGGAAGCTACGGCGGTGGACAGGGCACGGCCCGAGGGTACGCAGCCGCGCCAGGTGCTCCGGGGTACCATAGCCTTTATGCCGGGCAAAGCCATAGCCCGGGAAGTAGCGCCCCAGTTCAAGCATCAGCCGGTCCCGCGTGACCTTGGCGACAATGGAAGCACAGGCAATCGATAGAATGGAACGGTCACCACCGGGGATTGATTTCTGCGGGATGGAAAGGGATGGCAGTTGCAGGTAATCGACCAGCAGCCAGTCCGGCCGCGGCTGTATCTGCCAGACTGCCTCAACCATGGCCCGGCGTGTCGCCGCCACAATGCCCAGGCGGTCAATCGTGGCCGCGTCACAGATGCCGATGCCAATGCCCGCCGCAGCGTCGTTGATATATTCAAACAGCCGCTGGCGGGCCGCAGCCGATAGCAGCTTGCTGTCCCGGACATCTCCGAGCCACCGGGCCTCCAGCCGCGGCGGCAGCACCACCGCCGCCGCCACCACCGGCCCGGCCAGCGGCCCCCGCCCGACCTCGTCCACCCCGGCGATACGCTGGTAGCCCCGGCGCAGCAGGTTCAGCTCCTCGTTCAGGTCTGGCACCTCGGTACGGACCATCCGGGTACTCCTGGACCGGTTTTACGCCTCGCCCGCCAGCAGGCGCTCAACCCGCCGGCGGACCACGGCAGCCACCCGTTGTTTCGGTTGCTGGCTATCCACCACCAGCCAGCGCTCCGGCTCGGCGCGGGCCATTTCAAGGTAACCCGCCCGGACACGCTCGTGGAAGGACACGTCCTCACCCTCGAAGCGGTCACGCTGGCGGTGGCTGATACGTGCCAGCCCCTCCGGTACCGGCATGTCCAGCAACACCGTGAGGTCGGGCTTCAGGCCGGCGGTAGCAACCTCGTTGATGGTGGTCACGAGGCGCGGGTCCAGGCCACGCCCGTAGCCCTGGTAGGCAACGGTAGAATCAGCAAACCGGTCACAGATGACCACCTGGCCGTCCTGCAGGGCAGGACGTATCACGCTTTCCACCAACTGGTGGCGGGAAACATTGAACAGCAGCACCTCGCTGACCGGTGAGACCTCCACCTCTCTGGTCCACTTCAGGAGCCGGCCAACGCGTTCGCCCAGCGGCGTGCCGCCGGGCTCGTGCAGCAGCAGGGCCGGCCGGCCGGCACGTGTCAGGGCCCGGTAGAGCCGGCGGGCCTGCAGGCTCTTGCCGCTACCCTCCCCCCCCTCGAAGGTGATAAATGCTGCCACAGGACTACCCCGGGACCGGTCTGCCCAAGTCTAGCACGCGCCCGGCCGGCGCCGCAAAGACCGTGCCATCAGCCGGACTGCAGGTGTGAAACATCGTTCAGGCGGGTGAGGACGGCACCGCGCCGCGCCAGGTCAACTATGCTCAGCGAGCCATTATCAACACGCAACTGCCACCAGTGGTCGGCGCTGATGCCAAGCAGGTGGCAGAGCAGGAACTTAATCGGGCCGTTATGGGAAGAGACCAGGAGCGTGTCATCGCTGGCATGCGCCTCCAGCCGCTGCAAAAACTGCCCGGTACGGCTATAAAAGTCCGTGAAGGCTTCGCCGCCGGGGAACTCCAGCTCCATGGTGAAGCTCACGCAGCGGCGGGCCACCTCCGGGTAGCGCTCACTGATTTCAGCGAAGGTCAGGCCCTCGCATGCCCCGTAATCGCACTCGCGCAACTCGGCACACGGGGTTATGTCAACCCCCCGCCCCTCCAGGACAATCTCGGCGGTCTCCATTGCCCTCAGGAGGTCACTCGAATAGGCAGCGTCTATCTTCTCGGTTAGCAGGTGGTCACGCAGCCGCCTGGCCTGCCGCCGGCCGGCCTCGTTCAGGGCCACGTTTGCATGCCCCAGGAAACGGCGCTCCGTGTTGTACTCCGTGAGACCATGTCTGACCAGCAGCAGTCTCGGCAAGGGTCTCCTCCCTTCCGGCGGGCCGGGGGAGCAATACTGCTCCCCCGGCCCCGGCTGACTACTGGAAAATATCCGGGTGCAGTATCCGGGCCATTTCTTCCAGGCCCTCCACAATGCGCGGCCCGGGACGACTGACCAGGTCACCGTCAATGTAGTACACGTTGCCGGCCAGTACCGCCGTCAGCTGGCCCCAGACCTCGTGCGACTCAAGCTCGGCCACCGATACGGTCGGTTCCCCGCCGGACATCGTCTGGACGATAATCACGTCCGGGTCAGCGTTCACTATTTCCTCAATGGAAAGCTGTGCCCAGGCACCGGCCACACCGGCCGCCACGTTCTCACCCCCGGCCAGCTGGATGATGTCGTCAATGAATGAGCCCGGGCCAGCCGTCCAGGGCATCCCCAGGTCAGTCCCGTCGACGATGAAAAACACCCTCACCGGCGGGCGGTCTTTAACCTTATCCGTCACGGCTGCCACTCGCCGCTGCATGTCTTCCACCAGTGCCCCGGCCTGCTGTGACCGCCCCGTCATATCACCCACCAGGCGAATGGTGTGCATGATGCCGTCCATGTCTTTCGGGTCCAGGACGGCGTAGGTAAAACCAAGGTGTTCTAGTTCACTCGTAAGCTGCTCGTGCTTCACCGTCAGTATCAGGTCTGGCTCCAGCTCGGCAATCTTCTCCAGCGCCGGGCTGAAGGCATTACCTACCCTGGGCTTCTCCCGGGCTTCGGGCGGGTAGTCGCAGAAGTCGGAAACACCGACCACACGGTCACCCAGGTCAAGCGCAAACAGTATTTCGGTAATGCTCGGCCCGAAGGAGACCAGGCGCTCCGGCCCGCCGGTAATTTCCACGGTACGGCCGGCATCGTCGGTGAAGGTGCCCGTTTGAGGCTGTGACCGGCAGCCGAAAAGCAGGCCGCCTCCACCTATCAGGAGGACAACGGCCAGTATCAGGCTGAAAACTCGTACTTTCAAGGTATTTCCCCCAGTTCTTGATAGGGATTTTTCGTTGATAGCGTCCAAAGAAAGTCCCCTCCGGGGTGCCCGAAGGGGACTGCTTCACGTCTCCTGCATGGCCCCACCTCCTTCTCCGCGAAGGTCAAGGATACCTGGCGGCCCGGCGTCCTGGCTTCTCACCCCCGGGGTGAGTCACAGTAGGCGGGACTGCGCTGGATTCTCACCAGCTTGCTCTCCGGTTTCAGCCCGAGTCCACCCGGGCTACCGCCTGTAGCCTTTATAAACCTGGTGAGCCATGATACCACGTGATAGAGTAGCGCCGCAAGCTAAACCCGGCGCCTGTTTGAGCCATCGGGTGTATTGACAAAAGGCGCAGCTTGCAGCACAATAGGCCTACCATAGATACCATAGACTTGTGATTATTTGTGGAAGTACGTCCGGTCCCACTTGTGCCGGAGGTGATGATGAAGACATTCGGTAAAGTAGCAGTAGTAGCAGTTACTGCCCTGCTGACGCTGAGCCTGGTGCTGTCCAATGTCCTGGCAGCTTATACCCCCGCCACCGGTTGGACCAAGTACAGCGGCGCTCTCAGCATGGGCAACCAGCGGCTTGTCCTTGATGGCACCGTCATCAAGGACGGGGCCACCTACAAGATGTGGTTTACCCGCGTCAAGCTGAACGAATCGGTCAGCCAGGTAATTGACAAGCTCGGTAACCTGAGTCCGGCCACCCTTGCCCAGGACATGGTGGACCTGGACCTCAACGATTTTCTCAACCATCTCTCCGGCCTGAGTGCGGCCAACGTCTTTGCCTTCCTCAACAGCCTGACCACCGTCATCGGCTACGCCACCTCGACTGACGGTGTTACCTGGACAATCCAGGACGCCGAGGTCCTGGCCGGCGGTACGGGGCTGCACCAGGGTGTGGGCACACCAACCGTCATCAAGGACGGTACCACCTACAAGATGTGGTACACCCGGGCCGAAACAGACCTGACACAGGCCACGCTGGCCACCCTCCTCACCAAGCTGGGCGGTTCTACCAGTGACCGCAAAGCCGCCATCCAGGACCTGATTGCCAAGAACCGCACCGTCATCGGCTACGCTACCTCAACCGACGGCATCAACTGGACGGTGCAGAACAACCAGGTGCTGCCCTCGGTTGACACCAGCCTGGCCAGCAGTGCCGCCGCGCCTTCCGTACTCTACGACGGCACCACCTACCGGATGTGGTTTACCCGCCTCCAGTCGGACCTGACCGCCGCCCAGTGGGCCACCGTCCTGACAGACACGGGCAGCTTCAACCTGGCCGCCGTACGCAACCTGTTTGATGGCTCCTCAACCACAATTGCTTATGCCACGTCGCCAGACGGCACGAACTGGACGATACAGGACCCCAACGTGCTGCCCGGCGGTGCCGCCGCCTTCTGGCAGGGGGCAGCCGCGCCCAGCGTTGTTGCCTCCGGCGGCACCTACGAAATGTGGTACACCCGGGGTAATACCAACCTCAACCTCACCACGGCGCAGAACATCCTCACCGCCACCAATGCCCTGGGGATTGCCGGCCTCTGGAACTCCCTGGACAACAACGGCGTCGTCCAGTTCCTGACAGACCTGGCCGCCAAGGATACCACCAGCCTGCGGGGCTACCTGGGCAACACCGGTAGTGTCATCGGCTATGCCACCTCCCCCGACGGAGCTACCTGGACGGTGCAGGCCGCTAACGACCTGACCGGCCCGGGCACCAACCTGTGGAACAGCGTCGGCAACCCGACGGTGGTTGAAGAGTTTGGCACCTACCACATCTGGTATGCCGAGGGTATCCCGAGCCTCACCCTGCAGGCGGTACTGGATATAGTACTGGGGAACGATTTCCCCATCGGCATGGCGGTCTATAGCCCGCCAATCATCGGGGCACCACCGCCACCACCCGCCCCCGAACCGGGCACAACTGACGTGAGCGACGTTGTCAGTCCGGAGGGTGTCTTCCAGGCCCCGGTCGAGGCCCCATCCGATGACGGGGTCGCCGCCGTGGTAATCCCCGAGGGCACGGTGGGCCTGACGGCCGAAGGCGAGCCGCTCGAGGAGGTTATTGTCCAGCGCATGGAGGAACCCCCACCCCCACCGCCCACCGCCGCCCGCGTTGGCCTGGCCTACAGTTTCGGGCCGGAGGGGGCCACCTTCGACCCGCCAGTAACAATTACCATCAGCTATGACCCGGCCAGCCTGCCACCCGGCTTTGACGAGACGAAGCTGACACTGGCAGTCTGGGACGAGGCAACCGGCGAGTGGGTTGACGTGCCGACTACGGTTGACACGGTCAACAAGACCCTGTCAACCCGGGTCTCGCACTTCTCCATCTATGCCGCGCTGGCACCGCAGACCCCGGCCTCATTTACCATCAGCCAGCTCACGATAACCCCGGCCGAGGTCGAGGCGGGTGAAGAGGTCACCGTCAGCGTCAATGTGACCAACGAGGGTGACCTGGCCGGTACCTACCTGCTGGAGCTCAAGATAGACGGTGTGGTAGTGGCCGCCAAGGAAATCAGCCTGGGCGGTGGTCAGAGTGTCACCGTACCCTTCACGGTGACACGGGACGTTGGCGGCACCTATGCCGTCAGCATCAACGGCCTGACCGGCACCTTCAAGGTCAAAGAGGTGCCCCCGCCGCCGCCTGCCCCGCAGGCCGACATCGTGGTAGGTAACCTCCAGATAGCCCCGCTGACCGTTGAGCCGGGCCAGGCCGCTACCGTGAGTGTTGACATCACCAACCGCGGCGACGCCGCTGGTACCATCCAGGTGAAGCTACTGGTCAATGGTCAGGTGGAGCAGACCAAGACGGTAACGGTCGGCCCGGGGGCAAAGCAGACCGTGACCTTCTCAGTCTCCAAGGCGGCCGCCGGCAGTTACCGTATCGAGGTTGAAGGCCTGGTGGCCACCCTGACCGTGAAAGCCGTGGAAGAGGTACCACCCGCCCCGGCCCCCACCAACTGGGCGCTCATCGGTGGTATTATCGGCGGGGTGGTGGTCGTCATCGCCGCCGTGGTGGCCTTTATCCTGATTCGCCGCCGCCGGCTGGGCATGTAACGGACCGCACCCGCCGCCAGGCACGGAGATAAACTCAAGGAAGGGAGGAGCCCAGGGCTCCTCCCTTTTCCGCATGGTGAATTGAAACAACCGCTCTCTGCGAGGCT
This sequence comes from uncultured Dehalococcoidales bacterium, assembly GCA_964493955.1. Classification (GTDB taxonomy): domain Bacteria; phylum Chloroflexota; class Dehalococcoidia; order Dehalococcoidales; family Fen-1064; genus CAZBPZ01. Next base: position 7,653 of record CAZBPZ010000070.1, read on the forward strand.
GTCCCTCATCGGCCGGCGTACCGCCGCGGCGGTGCTGCTGGCGGTGGCGCTGACGCTAGCCACCGCCTCGCCCGCCCTGGCCTTCAACCTGAATGACTACTTCACCTACTCCTACAGCATCAGCCTGAGCACCAACGAGGTCTGGAGGGACGAGACATTCGCCGCCACAGTCTCCGGCCAGGCGACCTGTAAGAAGAGCCTGCCGGTCTCCCCCAGTGCCGTCTCCGTGACCGGCAGGATGGTAGCCCGCCACGGGCCGACGGGCACCCGGGTAGTCCTCAACCCCGGCTACACCCTGGAGCTACTGTCCTTCCCTTCCAAACCGGGCGAAACGGTGCAGGCCAGCGCCACCGTTCCCCTGGTGTTCCCACCGGGTAGCCCCTCCGGCAGCTACACCCTCGTGGGTGAGGTGGTAGAGGCCAGGGCAAAGATACTCTGGGCGTGGGTATCGGTGAAACAGTACGTACCGTCGTCGCGGGAGGCCGGCACGGTTGAATACCACGGCGAGGACGAGCCACCCCCCGGTTCACCGGAGCGGGTCACCGACGCCGGCGGCCGCTTCCCGGAGGACACGACCGTCCGGACAGAGGACAACCGCCTCAGGCTCCATATCCGGGCCGGGACAACCGGGCGGACAGCCACGGGCCGTCCTC
>CAZBPZ010000071.1:0-8145 GCA_964493955.1 uncultured Dehalococcoidales bacterium
AAAGGGTGGGCCAGGGTCTAACCCGGTCTCATGACCTGGCCTAGAGTGTCCCATTTACGCTGAAGACCTACACGTGCTCTAGCCGGCCCGTTCCGCGGCGACCGACCTCAGCCCCACCCCCTCATCATCTCTGCAGGTAATATACGTTGACCATGTTCTTCACCCCGGCAATGAAAGGCGACAGGGACTCGTGGTCAACCTCCACGTTGACGATTGACGGCTTCCCGCTGGCGGCCGCCCGCCTGATGGCCGGTATGATTTCCGCCGGGTCGGTGACCATCTCGCCGTAGCCGTCCCACATGGACACCAGCTTCTCATAGGCCCGCATGTCGTAGAGCTCGGTGTGGCACTGCCCCCTCTCTTCCACCTCCTTGGCCCAGGTGTACTTCTGCTCCAGGCGGATCATCCCCCAGGCTGAGTCGTTGGAGATGACGCACACCACCGGGACCCCCAGCCTGGCCATGGTGTCCATCTCCATGGTATAGAAGCCGAAGCTGCCGTCGCCGGTGTACCACAGGACAGGCTTGCGGTTTGTCACCCAGGCCCCAACAACGCTGGCCGGGCCCTTGCCGATCATCCCGGTAGCGCTGCCCGCATGAAGCTGGCCGGGCCGGGTTACCGTCACGGCACGGCCCATCCACACACTGGCCTCGCCGCCGTCAATGACGACGTTCCAGTCGCGCCCCTCTTCGGCCAGGAACCTGGCCACCTCCCCGGCGCAGCGCGCCGGGTGAATCGGTCTTCCCTCAGCCCGGTACTCATCAGGCAGGGCCTCGACGCCCGTCTTGACCGGGCCCACCCACGATGTCTCCACCGGCCTCTGGCGCTTGCTCCTCACGGCCTCCAGCAGCTGGCGGGCCACCGGGCCCGTTCCCCCGACGATGCCGACGTCCGCCCGCACGTTGAAGCCGATATTCCTCATGTCAGTGTGCACCTGAATGACCTTGGCATCAGGGGGGACAATCCGCCCCTGACCCAGCCTGAAGTCGAACCGACAGCCCATGGCCAGCACCACGTCGGCGCGCATCACGGCGTTGGCCCTCAGGAGGGGGTTCGCCAGCTCGTCCCCGAACAGTCCCCGGCAGGACGCCGCCGCTACACCCAGCGGCATCTTGAGATAGTCCGAGAGGGCCGCCACATCGGCGGCATAGTCGCCGATGCTGAACCTGGCTCCATCGGCAATCAGGGCTGCCGGGCGCTCGGCATTCACCAGGAGCTCCGCGGCCGCATCCACCAGCTCGGGGTCGCCGAAGGGAATCGCCTCGGTGCGGTTCTTGGATGGGAACCTGACTGCCGACTCCTCAACCGAGTTAATCAGATAGTCCGCCGGGGCCTCCAGGTACACTGGCCCCGGGGCGGTGTCCACGGCGTGGCGCAGGGCCATGGTAACATACTCCGGAATACGCTCCGGGCTGGTTATCTTCCGCGCCCACTTGGAGCATGCTTCCATCACGTTCAGCGTTGACATGTCCTGCAGGGGGCCGGCGTCCCTGGCATTAGCCACCACCGCCCCGCCGATGTGGAGGAGCGGCACGCCCATCTCCAGCGCCTCTACCATGCCGGGCGTCGTGTTAACCACCCCGGGCCCGGCGGTAGTCACCACCACCGCTGGCTTCCCGGTGGCATTCGTGTAGGTGATGGCCGCGTACATGGCCGCACACTCGTGCCGCATGTCGATAATCTCTATCCCCGCGGCACGCATCCCGTAGAAGATGGGCATAATGTGCCCGCCGCAGAGGACGAACGCCTTCTCAATACCCTCGTTTGCCAGTGCCCTCCCGAAAAGGGCTCCACCGCTGATCTGACCCACTTTAGTCTTCCTCCTTCTCTCTTCTCTGTCTCCTGGGCCCAAAAAGGTAGCGCCGCCGGTGCGACACATCCGTCGCCACCTACCCGCCGCGCACCTTCATCAACTCGATGATGATACCGCCGGCCTGGCGCGTATCAAAGTAAGCAAACCCGCCGCCATTGGCCTGCTCGCCGGAGAGTATGATTGAAAGCCCCTTGGCCTTCATCCTCTCCACTTCCTGCTCAAAGTGCTCGGGGGCAACCCCGTAGGCGATGTGGTTGATGCCCTCGCCAAACCTGTCCAGAAAGTCGTCGTTGACGGTCCTGATAGCGCCTCCGCCGGCCTCAATGAGCTCCAGCGTCATCGTGCCCACCCGGCAGAACCGGACCCGGCCCGGCCTCGCCCCCGGCTCCGGGGGAACCAGCAGCTTCCCATCCTTGATGACGGGCTCACCGTAAACGGTGAGCTCCTTCCAGGCCGGAGGGGCCACGCCCTGGCTCACCGGGGGGAACTCAACGAAGCCCAGGGACCGGTAGTACTCGACCGCCCGGTCCATGTCGGCGACAATCACCCCCAGGTGGTGGAAGGTCCAGTTTTCCGTCTCGTGCTCAACCATATTGCCTCCTTGTCCTGCCATCTTATCGTTACCGGGCCTACGGTTTCAACAGGACGGCGATATTCTGGCCGCTGTAGACGGAGTCGATTGCCCTCTGGCAGTCATCAAAGGGGACCACCTCGGATATCAGTGGCCGCGGGTCAACCTGCCCGTGGGAGACGAGATACATGGAGAGGGCCATCACGTCCGGGCCGCCGGCGGGCCCGCCCAGAACACCGACAATGCGCAGCTGCTTCACCAGCCAGACCATCGGGTTGACCTCCACGGGCGGGACAAAGCCAGCCAGCACGATGGTGGCACCCCGGCGGCCCATCTCCACCGCCTGGTTGAGTACCTTGCCGTCCCGAACGCAAATGATGACGGCGTTGGGCCCGTCCTCCGTGAGCCGCGCCACCTCGGTAACGGCGTCGACCTCGCTGGCATTGACGACGGCATCGGCCCCCAGCTCAAGGGCCTTCTCCAGGCGTGACTTGACCAGGTCGACCACCACCACCGGCGCCGCCCCGGATACCCTGGCGGACATCATGGCCAGCAGCCCGATCTTCCCCGCGCCGATGATGACGGCTGACTGTCCCGGCCTCACTCCCGACCCTATTACCGAGCCGATGCCAGTACCCAGCGGCTCAACCAGTGCCGCTGCCTCGTCAGGAACGTGGTCGGGCACTTTCTGCACCGCCAGCGGGGAAACGAGCATGTACTCGGCAAAGGCCCCATAGGTCTCGTAGTCGCCGGGGCGCCTGGGCACTATCCTCGGTGGCTGTGGCACGCCCGGCAGGCCGGAGCCGGGCACCACCCGGTCCCCCACCGCCCAGCCGTTCACCCCCTCACCCACCTCCACTATCTCGGCGACAAACTCGTGCCCCGGTATCGCCCCCGGCCGTATAACCATGTCCGGTCCGGGCATCTCCCTGTCCAGTCCCAGCTCGGCCGCCATCTTGTGACCCATGAGCGCCCCAGGGTGGGTGACCCCCTGCCTGATAAGGGCAAAGGAGCCGTCCAGGTACTCCAGGTCGCTGCCGCACACGCAGGCGTACCTTGTCTTCAGCAGCAGCATCCCCGGCTCGATGGCAGGCGTCGGCACCTCCCGGCACTCTATTCGCCGTTTCTCTCCCGTGGCCACGCAGGCTTTCATAACTTGTGCCCTCCTTTCCTATCTGGCCAGCATCCCGCTTCACAGGCTGCCATACGCTCTTCTCCCCGGCCTGCCGGAAACGGCAGCCGCACGCGTGAGCCCGAGGCTAGCGTAATCCCCACCGGGGCCTGCGCTTCTCCACAAAGGCCCGCGCCCCGGCACGCCTCTGAAGATGGCCGCCATGCCCCGCTCGCTCCTCTCAAGCGGCTGGAAGATGGCCATCGGAAAGGGGGTGGGGACCATGGCACGGGCGGTTACCCGGACGCTCTTCCCAAGTTTCTGCGCCCTCAGTGGTTCAATAGTGAACTGCTCCACGGGCCCTCGCTGAACACCGGTCTACCGGGGCCAGGGGAAGTCACAAACAGGGTAACATAGTTATGGAACACTTGAACCAGCGCTCGGTGCCTTCTTCAGGCCGGCGCAGTACAGCTAACATTGCCCGTCGGGTTCCGTTATACTATATCAGGGCTGGCGTGCAGACCGCCACCTCTAACGGCGTTTTGGGGGTGCAGCTATGGTCTCCAGGGCTCTTGCCTTTGCTTCGGCAAGCGTGATGCTCGGCGTGCTTGCGGTGGGCTGTAACCGGCCACCGACCACAAGCGAACCGCAGTACCGCCTGGTGGAGGTCACCCGGGGTGACCTGACGGTCGAGGTGACCGCCAGCGGCAACCTCGCCTATTCAAACAAGGAGGAGCTTTCCTTCGGTGCCGGCGGCACCGTTGGTGAGGTGCTCATCAAGGAGGGTGACACAGTCACCGAGGGGCAGCAGCTTGCCAGGCTTGACGAGGCAACGGTGCTTTCGCTCGAGAAGGCGGTGACCCTGGCCAGAATCAACCTGCGAGATGCCGAGGACGCGCTCCAGGAGCTCCTGTCCCCCTCTGAGCTCGAGGTCGCTCAGGCCGAGGCTGCCGTGGCCAGCGCCAGAGTCAACCTGGAGACAGCCGAAGAGAACCTGGAGAGGGCCAGGCAACCCTACGACGAGGCTGACATCGCCGAAGCCGAGCTGGCACTCGCCAACGCCCGGCTGGCCCTGGACCAGGCCCAGGCCAACTACGATAGGGCTAAAGCGCAGTATGAGAGCAACCCGTCGGCCCCGGGGTGGGAGCGTAACTACGACCTGAGAGCGGCGCAGCTGGCCGTGGCTGAGTCTAACCTGGCCGCCGCCGAGGAGGCCCTGGCAGAAATGCAGGCTGGCGCCGACCCCCTCCTGGTGGAGCAGGCGGAGAAGCAGCTGGCGGTTGCCCGGGCCAGCCTGGCGCAAGCAGAGGAGAACCTGGCCCGGATATCGGGCGAGGCTGACCCTCTGGAGGTGGAGCTCCAGCAGCTGGAGGTGGCCCGCGCCCGGGCGGCCCTTGATGAAGCGCTCAAGAAGCTCGAGGCGGCCACCATCGTTGCGCCCTTCGCCGGGGTCGTCCTTGCCGTCAACGTTGAGCCTGGCCAGGCAGTCACGGCCACCACACCGGCAATCATCATTGCCGACTCCACCAGCCTCGAAGCAGTGGTGCTCGTCAATGAGCTGGATATCCCCAGTGTCCGGGTGGGTGACCTGGCGGCTGTGGAGGTCGACGCCATGGCGGGGGTGAGCTTTCCGGCAGTGGTGACACGTATTGCCCCAACGGCAACAGCCCAGCAGGGGGTGGTCAACTACCGCGTGACCGCCGAGCTGCAGGCCATCGGGCCACCTACGGCCGGCCAATCAAAAGCCTCCCCACCCGACCCCACCGCCATCAATAGCGTGCTCGACCGGGCGGTCGCCAGCGGGTATCTGACGCAGGAGCAGGCCGACGCCATGCGTGAGCGCTTCAGCCAAGGCCAGATGAGAATAACCCCCGAGCAGCTGGAGCAGCTCATCGAGCGGTTTGCCCGGATGGGGCTGCAGTTCTCCCCGGAGCAGGTAACGCAATTCCGGGAGCGTTTCCTCCAGAAGCGGGCAGCGCCAGGCAATGTCACCGGCATGACCCCCGAGGATATCCAGCTCAGGGAGGGGCTATCGGTCACGGTGAGCATCATCATCCAGCAGCGGATGGATGTGCTGCTCGTTCCCAACCAGGCAGTCACCCTCGATGGTGGCAAGGTTTACGTCAACGTGGCCGTTGGTGACGCTATCGAGCGGCGCCCCGTCATCACCGGCCTGAGCGACTGGCAGAACACCGAAATCATTGAAGGCCTGAGCGAGGGCGAGCTTGTCGCCATACCTGTATCCACCTCCCCGGGCGGGGGCTCCGAGCAGACGCAGCCGAGCAAAAGTTCCCCCTTCCCGGGCCTCAGGAGGTTCAAGTGATCCGCCTCGCCGGCATCACCAAGGTCTACCGGATGGGCCAGCGAGAGCTCACCGTGCTCCGCAGCATTGACCTGACCATCAGCCGCGGTGAGATGGTTGCTATTATGGGGCCGTCAGGCTCGGGCAAGACAACCCTCCTCAACATCATCGGCTGCCTGGACAGGCCCACTGCCGGCAGCTACCTGCTTGATGGGGATGAGGTCAGCCGCCTCAGCAGCCACGACCTGGCCGAGGTGCGCGGCCGGAAGGTGGGCTTTGTCTTCCAGACCTTCAACCTGCTACCGCAGCTCTCGGCCCTGGCCAATGTCGAGCTGGGTATCCGCTACTCGCGCCAGGGCGACCATTACCGCGAGCGAGCGCTGCTGGCCCTGGAGAAGGTCGGCCTCGCCGACCGCGCCAGCCACCGCCCCACCGAGCTGTCCGGCGGCGAGCAGCAGAGAGTGGCCATTGCCCGGGCGCTGGCCAAAGAGCCATCCATCATCCTGGCCGATGAGCCGACGGGCAACCTTGATAGCCGCTCCGGGGCCGATGTCATGGCGCTCCTCACGGGGCTACATAGCGAGCAGGCGATCACGCTGGTAATCGTTACCCATGACGCGGACGTTGCCGCGGTCTGCCAGCGCACCATCAACCTCAAGGATGGCCAGATCGTCACGGGAGCGGCGACATGAGGTGGCGCAACTGGCTTGAACCACTTGCCACTGCCTGGAACGGGGTCATCACCCACAAGCTGCGCAGTTTCCTGACGGTACTCGGCGTCGTCATCGGGGTGGCGGCGGTGATCGCCCTGATGTCTATCGGCCGGGGCACCCAGCGGGAGATCGTCGCCAGCATCGAGAGCCTGGGGGCTGACCTGCTGTTCATCCGGCCAGGAGCTGTCACCGAGGGTGGAGTCAAGAGTGCCTTCGGCAGCGCCACCACCCTCACTCTGGAGGACGCCGAGGCCATTGCAGAAGAGGTGGCCGGTGTTGCCGCCGTCGCCCCGGTCTACGGTACCAGCGCACAGATAGTCGTCGGCAGTGAGAACGTGCGTGCCCAGGTCGCCGGGGTAACGCCCGAATACCAGACCGCCCTCGGCCTGGAACTCGCAGCCGGATACTTCATCTCGGACTACGACTACCATCGCGCGGCGCGGGTGGCCGTAATCGGCTCTCAGGTAAAGGAGGCCCTCTTCGGCGATACCGACCCCATCGGCCAGCCGATGCGTTCCGGCAACTTCATCGTCCACGTTATCGGCGTCCTGGAAAGCCGGGGGCAGTCGTTCCTGGGCAACGCCGACGATATGGTGCTGGTGCCGCTGACAACGCTGCAGGCGATGACCGGTCAGCCGCGCACCAGCCGCGGGGAGCATGTCGTTCAGACAATTGCTGTCTCCGTCGAAGACCGGTCACTGTCGAGCCAGGTGGCTGAGAGCATCACCGAGCTGCTCCGCTTCCGTCACCAGCTCGGCCCCGGCGCCGAGGACGACTTTACCGTGACATCAATTGAGGAGATTATCAGCAGCGTCACCGAGGTGATCGGCAGTATGACGCTGCTCCTGGGGGCAATCGCCGGGATTTCTCTCCTCGTTGGCGGCATCGGCGTGATGAACATCATGCTTGTCTCGGTGGTGGAGCGAACACGCGAGATCGGCATCCGCAAGGCCCTCGGGGCACGTGAGCGTGATATCTGGAGCCAGTTCCTCATTGAAGCGGCCCTGCTCACCTTCTCCGGCGGTGTCATCGGGGTGGCCCTTGGCTGGGTGGTCTCCTACCTGGTGAGGCGTACCGGCCTGATACCAACGCTCGTCTCAGTTGATATTGTCATCATGGCGGTGGCGGTGGCGGTGGGCATAGGGCTGTTCTTCGGTTTCTACCCGGCGTGGCACGCCTCGCGCCTCAGCCCCATCGAAGCACTCCGGGCGGAGTAGCCACCGGCCGGGGGAAGCAAGGGCTGCTTTAGGGCATGGTGGAGCCGGGGTATCAATAGGTAGAACCTTTGAGCTAGTGTTTACCCTCACCGCGCAGTCTAACACGATCCCAGTTCTACATCTATATTGCTGGTGGTAAGGCTTTGGCCCCTTGGCGCCGGCTGCAATTCAACAGTCAGATGAAAAGTGTAGTGATGTCCTTTTCGCTTGCGGCACAGGCCGGCAATTGAGTTTGAGAGGACAAGGGGCAACGCAACAAGATGCTGACCTAGAGATTCTTGTATTGATGGTTACTTTTTACGCCGAGAAAGATAGCTGTCCGAATTTCGGAGTCCATCTCATCCACCCTTCACTCTCTCAAGTTCTATGGCATGGCGGAGAGCTTCGAAAGAAGGCTGGCCGATACCAGGCAGGCTTC
>CAZBPZ010000072.1:0-7948 GCA_964493955.1 uncultured Dehalococcoidales bacterium
GGACAGGAGAGGGGTCTTGCTGAGATTGGGCCCTGCTGTCCTCAATGGGCCGGGTGCGGGTATTACAGGCATCTTTGCCCTGCTTGAATCCACGGGTGCAGAGATAGTAGAAGTGTCTCCCGGACTTGGCGCTATGACCGATCATGGCGCTGCCGCACCGCTGGATGGCCCTGCCTGTCGCCCCGCAATTTCCACACCTTTTGAGTATATCTCAAGGAGGTAAAGAGGCGGAGCAAAGCGATAGAGGTCTTCCCGGGTCCGGATGCCCCTGTGCCAGAGTCCTTTATCTTGTTGCTCGGGAGATGAACGAGAAGCACCAGCAGCGCACGCTTCGGGGCTTTTTACTGGCAAAGGAGGGACTACTGGCCATCAGGAGGGAGAAATGTGGTCAAGCCGAGGTCGGCTCCTCGGCGCTATGCCCTGTAAGCCATACACAAGATTCTTGACACTATGGACGATTACGAAAAAAATGGCAGTGACTCTTGTTTGACTGTCTATTTTCCCCTGACCACTACAGTCGGGACACGTATTCTCCAGCGTCGTGCCGGCCCAGGACACTTAGAGAGAACAGGAGGGAGTGTAAGAGCTCCCTCCTGTTCCAGTGCGACGCGGCAGCAGAAACCGCAACAGGGGAGGGTATCATCCCTCGCCCCGGCGCGGGTGGTAGCCTAGTAACCCATCTGCTTCTTTAGCTCCTGGTCAATCCACATGCGTGCCTGAATTGGAGCCGAGTTGTAAGCGCCGGCAAACACCTCGCCGTACCAGTTCTTCAGCCAGGGCCAGGCATATTCGTAATTGTAGGCCGTAGGCAGCTGGATGTAGGCGCAGCTATCGAGGAGGTAAACATTCAGCTCCTTGAGCATTGCGGCAAGCTTGGCGTCATCCATCTCGAGGAGTGCCTTCGCCAGCGTCTCGTCAAACCAGGGGTCAGAGAATATGGCCGGGTTCCAGCGCTGGCCCGTCTCCCCCAGCTTGCGCATGATGGCCAGCGGGGTGCCGGGGTCTGTCGACAGCAGATAGGTATTCTCGTAAGTCCGTGCCATCATGGCGCTGTAGTAGCTGGCATACTCCAGCGGTCTCAGCTCCGTCTCAACGCCAATTTTCTTCCAGAAGTCGGCCACCATGGCAGCGATATCGCCCTGCAGAGTCCCCGTGGCACTGTAGACGAGCTCCAGCTTGAAGCCGTTGGGGTAACCGGCCTCAGCCAGAAGCTGTTTTGCCTTGTCCGGGTTGTACTCAAACTGCTCCCGTGTCTCTGCCGGGAGCTTCTCCAGCGGGGTATAGTACTGCTCGCCCCAGAACGAGGGGAACGGGAACTCCAGGATTTCAGCCTCACCGTTGAACAGTGCCTGCCTCATGGCCTCCCTGTCCAGGGCCATGCTGAGCGCATAGCGGACCCTCTTGTCGTCGGTGGGCGGCCTGTCAAGCCTCAGGGCCAGGCTCTCCGGTGATGAGTCCAGCCATCGCCAGCGCTTGAGCTCGGGGTTCGTCTGGGCCAGTGAGTCCTTGAACTTCCACTCCACCGCGTAGTCCAGGTCAACCTTACCGGTGCGCAGGGCCGCCAGCCGGGTGGTGGCATCGGATATGATGGGCCGGACCAGCTTGTCCACGAAGGGCAGCTTGTATTCCTTCCCGTCGATGATGGTGGTCCCCCAGTAATTAGGGTTCTTTGTGTAGGTCACCGAGCTGGCGGGGACGTAGTCTGTCAGCATAAACGGGCCGGTGCCACAGACGTCGCGCCAGTCATTCGGGTCGCCGTTTTGTTCCAGCTCAGGCGGCGTGGAGACGGTAATGAAGTACCCCCAGGCCAGCCGGTAGGGCCAGTTGGCGTGGTACTGCTTCAGGTGCGCGACAAACGTATATTTGTCTGGGGCAGAGAAGTGGTCCACGAAGGGTTTGAGGAGGTACTCCTTGGGTGCCTGGAGCTGGCCGGTGAAGTGATAGACGAGGTCATCCGCCGTCAGCTCTCTGGCATCCATAATACCGGTCTTGGCCTGCCAGAAGACGCCACGGCGCACGTGGAAGGTCAGGGTAAGCGGGTCAGTGATTTCCCAGCTCTCGGCCAGGGCACCCGTCATGATATGGTTGGGGACGAACGCCTGGGCGTGGAATGACCATTCATTGGTGCCCCTGGGCCCCTTCTGCAGGTCTCCTACCAGCAGTGTCTCGGCGTAGGGACCGGCAACATCATTGTGCTGCCAGTTGATATCGCGCGAGTTCCAGGACATGGGCTCGAGCCCCCTGGCGATTGTCAGTGTCCCCCCGTACTGTGGCCCGGTGACCGCCGGTGCTTCTTCCCCCTCTTCTTCTTCGGCCGGGGCCGCCGGAGCTGTCTCTGGTTGCTCTTTCTGTGTTACCTGGCCGGTGATGGTCTGTCCTTCGGTGGGTGCCGCCGGGGCGGCCGGCGCGCACGAGGCCAGCACCAGCGCCACGGCCACAAGGCAGGCCAGCATCAGCCAGTTCTTTCTCTTCACCATTTTCCTGTCACCTCTGTTTTGCTATTCAGGCTTCATCACTTACCTCCCCTCACATTTTGCACCTCCTTGGTCATGCTCCCGATGAACCTTACAGCACACTACCAGCCTTGCTGGCCTTCACCCACCGCCGCGCCAGGGTACCTCTTTCAATTCAGGCTTTCTTTACTTTCCTTTTAACCCCCGTGTAGCGCCCCAGTCCGCCCCTCAAGCGCGGGTCAAGCAGGTCTCTAAGAGCATCACCAAACATGTTGACGCCATAGACCACGATGCTGAGGGCAAGCCCCGGCCAGATGCCCATCCACGGAGCGGTCAGCATATTGCTGCGCCCCGGCCCGCTGAGCATGCCCCCCCAGCTGGGAGCGGGGGGAGGAATGCCGTACCCGAGGAAGCTCAAGCTGGCCTCGGCCAGGATAATGGCCGGTATGCGGGTGGTAAAAAGGATAATCAGGGGCGCCATGATATTGGGTAGAATATGCCGCACCAGTATCCTGGGGGTAGTGCAGCCGGTGGCCCGGGCCGCTTCAATGTAGATATTCCCCTTGATGCCAATGACAGCCCCCCTCACCACCCTCGAGCCGGCAATACCATACTGCAGCCCCAGCACGATGATTATCCCCGTCATACCCGGCCCGATGACAGACACCAGGACAATGAGGATGACCAGCCCGGGAAAGCACATCCAGGCGTCAACCAGCCGCTGCACCACCAGGTCGAACTTGCCACCGAGGAACCCGCAGAAGATGCCGATTAGTGTCGAGACGAGCACCGAAAGGGCCCCCGCTGTCAGGCCAACCGTCACCGAGATGCGGGCCCCGTAGATAACACGGCTGAGCATGTCCCGTCCCAGGTGGTCTGTCCCCAGAGGGTAGGCCGCCGAGGGCGGGCCCCGGTAGACCCCCACGCTCTCGTTGAACCCGTATGGCGCCAGCAAGTCGCTGAATATGCCGGTAAAGAGCAGCAGCAGGACAATGACACCGCCCACCGCCCCCAGGGGTTTCTCCCTGACCAGCCTGATAAACAGGTCCGCCAGGAAGGCACGCCGCTTCCTCGCCGGTAATGCGTAGTCAACTGGTATTTCTCTTATCTCGGCCATCTCAATTCTTCCTGTCTGGCTATGAGAACCCTTCCCTGCCCGGCCATGAGTACCTCATCGGTAGGCAACCCTGGGGTCCAGGTAGGCATAGGTAATGTCCACCAGCAGGTTGATTAGCAGCATGCCAGTAGCAAAAAAGAGCATTATCCCGCTGACCACCGTGTAGTCACGCTTGGTGATGGACTCCAGCAGGAGGAGGCCCATCCCGGGCAGGACGAATATCTGCTCCAGGATAACCGTGCCCCCAATCATGACAGGCATCTGCAGCCCGATTATGGTGATTACTGGAATAAGCGCATTCTTCAGGGCATGCCGGACAACAACCGCCCGCTCCCTCAGGCCCTTTGCCCAGGCTGTCCTGATATAGTCCTGGCGGAGCACCTCCAGCATCATGGTCCGCATCATCCTCATGTTCACGCCGGAAAGAAGCATGCCCAGGATAGCCGCCGGCACGATGAACATCTGCAGGTTGCCCAGCGGGTCTTCGGTAAAGGAAACCAGCAATACCTGCGGTGACCAGCCCCACCACAGGGCCGGGAAAATCATTACCATGGTGCCCGTCCAGAAAGCGGGCACCGAGATGAAGATGATGGCAATGGAGCGTGTAACGTAATCGCCCCAGGTGTCCTGCCGGATGGCCGAATAGATACCCACGGGGAAAGATATCAGGAGGGCCACCACCAGCGCCAGGAAGCCAAGCTCAAAGGTTACCGGGACCCTCTGGAGGACCATCTCGCTCACCGGGGTGGACTTCCAGAGGGACACACCCAGGTCACCACGGGTGATGATACCGCTCACCCAGCGCCCGTACTGGACATGCCACGGCACATCCATCCCCAGGGCCCGCTCGATATCCGCCCTCTCCAGTTTCTGCCCGCCCACCTGCTCGGCCAGCATGAGGTCTATGATGTCACCGGGAATCAGGCGTATTATGAGGAAAATTATCAGGCTCGCCAGGACAATGGTGGGCACCATCAGGAGCAGTCTTCTGATGATATAAGCACGCATCTCTCACCCGGCCCGAAGGCGTAGACGCCTTTTCGTTCCACCTTGCTCCATCAGGAGTGGACCCGCCCACCAGGCCCCGGCCCCCGCGCCACGGGCACCGGGGCCATCATATAAGGCAGCGGTGGCGACCTCACTCACGCCGGCGCACCCTCTCCGCCTTTGACAGGAACTCGTCCAGGCGTTTCTTGATGGTCAGCTTGTCATATTTGCCGACACTCGTCTTGGGGACATCATCACAGAAGCAGATAAAATCAGGCAGCATCCACCGGGTTATCTTGCCCTTGTCCACCCCCTCGGTCTCCAGGAAGCGGCACAGGTCTTCGGCGGTGGCGGTGGCACCGGGTGCCAGCTTGATGAGCGCCATGGGTCTTTCCCCCCACTTCTCGTCCGGCACGCCCACGTAGGCCGCCTCAAGGACAAAGTCGGCGGTGGCGGTCAGGTTCTCCAGCAGCACGGTGGGTACCATCTCGGCCCCGCTGCGGATGACGTCCGTAATCCTGTCGGCGATGATTATGTAACCGTCCCGGTCCACCTTGGCGGCATCCCCGGTATGGAACCAGCCATCCCTCCAGGCAGCGGACGTCTTTTCCGGGTCCTTGAAGTACTGCCCCATTATCCAGTGGCCCCTCAGCACTATCTCGCCGATGGTCTCGTTATCATGGGGTACCGGTTTGCCTTCCTCGTCCACCACCTCGGTGGTGATGCCGAACATCGGCAGCCCGGTCTTGACCCTGACCTCGTCCAGCTTTTCCCTGGGCCAGTCAACCATCTCCCGCTTGATGCTGGCACCAATCACCCCCGCCAGCGTCTCCGTCATGCCGTAGCCGGAGCCTACCGTGAAGTTGGGGAACAGTGCCTCGGCCTTGGCCTTCAGGCCGGCCGACAGGGCAGCCCCGCCGATAGTCACCGACTGCAGGCTGCTCAGGTCCCATTTCTTGAGGTCAGGATACTCAATCAGCATGGCCAGCATGGTCGGCACCATGGCGGTGCTGGTTATCTTCTCCGTCTGCACCAGCTCGCAGAAGCTCTCCGGGGTGAACCGGCCCGGGAAGACTATCCGGCTGGCGGAAAGGACGTAGTACCATGGAGCACCCCAGGCATGAATGTGGAACAGCGGGACGTTGACCATCGGCACGTTGACGGGCGGGTTGGGTGGTTCGTCCGGCGTACGTGGGGTCATATACATGCCCGTCAGCATATGGAGGGTCTGCAGATAAAGCTGCCGGTGGGTGAACATTACCCCCTTGGGCAGGCCGGTGGTACCGGTCGTATAGAAGAGGACGGCGCTGGTATCTTCGGATAGATGCGGCCAGTCAAACTCGGCGGGCTGGTCTTTTATCAGGTCTTCGTAGTGGTAAAGGGGTTCAATCCTCGTCTGGGGTAGCCCGGGCTTATCTGACATGTAAACAAACTTCTTGACCACGGGTTTTATCCGGTCGTAAATCATGTCAAGCAGGGGTAGAATCAGGTCATCAACGAAGATAACCGCGTCCTCAGCGTGGGTTATGGTGTGCACTATGTGGTCGGGGGAGAGCCTGATATTGATGGGGTGTGAAACGGCCCCCGTGCAGACAGTGGCGTAGATAAGCTCCAGGTGGCGGTGGTGATTGAGGGCCATGGCAGCAATCCGGTCTCCCGGCTTACCCGGCCCACCCGGACTCACGCCCAGCGACTTCAGGGCGTGGGCCAGCTTACAGGTGCGCTCGTACCACTGGCGCCAGGTGAACCTGAAATACTGGCCCTCATCGTTACGGTACACCACCCCGATCTCGTCGGGGTAGAGGTCCAGCGGCCTCTGCATAAAGGCCCTGAGGAGTAACGGGTGGCGTGTGCTGTACTCGGGATAGGTACTGACTTCCATAACACCTGCTCCTTCTCTGCCAGTTTTCTTACGGCCGGGCGGCGTCGGGCGCGGCCGGCTCACGCATTATGTGCCTGCTCATCACCATTCGCCCGGCCTTTCCGGGCTGCCCTCTCCAGGCAGCCTTTTCAGGAGTAGAACTATTGAGCGCCGTCTCCGTTGAGGGTATTCAAGAAGCATGCTACCCGCGCTCAGCGCAGAACCTGTTCCCCCGGCTCCCGCTGTAACGTTGATTACCTATCGCCTCTTCTACCCTTTCATAAATAGTGACGCGCCGGCCGCTGTGCTATAATACACAAGACGGTCTCACCCACCGTCACTTTTTTCAGAGGGAGACCTGTGGCCGCAGGTCTCCCTTCATCTCAGGCTTTCTTCACCGGTGCTAGCAAACCCCCTGAGAGCCTCCTAGTCCCGCCAGTTTCCCGCGCGCCCCTTACTAAGCCGGGGTCGGAGGTTGAGGCTCCACCATTACCAAGCCCAGCTCACCAGCAGTAGCTCCCCGTCAGAGGCTACCCGGCTGACCGGGCCGCCGGCAGCCCCCTGCCCGTGCCAGAATACCCTGGTGACCAGCCCGCTGTGGCCGCAATATTGACACGTTTCCGGCGCTTTGTCAAGACGGGTACGGGGGCAGAACACACGGGTTCAGATGCCATTTCACCCCGCATAATGGGAGAGATGGTGCCCCGGAAGACACAGGAGGCAGCCGGCGGCGGCACCTGTGGCATCTACAGAGAGTAACGCCTTCTTACTTGAGGCGTGCTATGTCTTCCCAGCTGTGGCCGGGCTGCAGCAGGACCTCCTCGGTGTGCTGGCCTACCTCCGGCGAGGCACCCCTGATTGCTGCCGGGGCCTGCTTGAACCCCACCGGGGTGGTAACGAGCCGTGTCTGTCCTACCTGCGGGTGGTCAAAGCTGGCGAAGGACCCGTGCCAGAAGAGGTCGGCCTGGAGCTGGGAGGCGATGCGGCTGCCCCCGCTGGTAATGGCCCGCTCCGGAGACTCCTCCACCTCTTCCTCCAGGGCTGCCTGTAGCATGTACCTGGCCCCCAGCCTTACCAGGGCATCCAGGGGGTGCCCTCTACCATCCCACCCCCCAAGCAAGGCCTCCACCTCTTGCCGCCTATCTGGCGGCTCATCCGAATGGCACTCCGAAGGACGAATCCCACCCCCCAAGCAAGGCCTCCACCTCTTGCCGCAGCTTCCTGCTCGGCGGTATCCTTTCCATGGCGTAACTGCCCCCTTTCCGGGCCTTCCAGGCCCCTTAGCTTTTCCTGGAGGTGGCTTACGCCGTTGCCTTTTTACACGCCAGCCAGGACATCACTCCCAACAATCCATCTGACTGTTGAATTGCAGCCGGCGCCAAGGGGCCAAAGCCTTACAACCAGCAATACAGATTGGGATGGTGGTAGACTACACGGTGAGGCTGAACACTAGCT
Source organism: uncultured Dehalococcoidales bacterium (assembly GCA_964493955.1). Classification (GTDB taxonomy): domain Bacteria; phylum Chloroflexota; class Dehalococcoidia; order Dehalococcoidales; family Fen-1064; genus CAZBPZ01. Next base: position 7,874 of record CAZBPZ010000072.1, read on the forward strand.
CAAAAGTTCTACCTATAATACCCCCAGCTCCACCAGGGTCATCAACAGGCATAACCACCACATCTCCCCGGCCGC
>CAZBPZ010000073.1:0-7902 GCA_964493955.1 uncultured Dehalococcoidales bacterium
GCCCAGTCCGGCCTCTGGGGCAAGCCGAGCAACATCAACAACGTGGAGACCTGGGCCAACGTCTCCGCCATCATGCAGAAAGGCGCCGAGTGGTATGCCAGCTTCGGCACCGAGTCCAGCAAAGGCACCAAGACCTTCGCCCTGGCCGGCAAGGTGCGCCGTACTGGCCTGATTGAGGTGCCGATGGGCATCACCCTGGGGGAAATCATCTACGAGGTAGGCGGCGGCATCGTTGATAACAAGAAATTCAAGGCCGTGCTTACCGGCGGGCCTTCCGGTGGCTGCCTGCCCGCCGATAGCCTTGGCATCCCCGTAGACTACGAGTCACTGACCAAGGCAGGTACCATCATGGGGTCAGGCGGCATGGTGGTGGCCGACGAAGATACCTGCATGGTGGACATGGCCAAGTTCTTCCTCACCTTCACTCAGGACGAGTCCTGCGGCAAGTGTGTCCCCTGCCGGGTAGGCACACGGTTGATGCTGCAGATACTGGACCGCATCACCCGCGGCCGGGGCCGGCCCGAAGACATCCCCCAGCTGGAGCGGCTCTGCAACCTCATCAAGTCCACCGCCCTCTGCGGCCTGGGGCAGACCGCCCCCAACCCGGTGCTGACCACCATCCGCTACTTCCGCGAGGAGTACGAGGAGCACATCGAGAAAAAACGCTGCCGGGCTGGCGTCTGCCGCACTCTGGTAAGCGCCCCCTGCACCAATGCCTGCCCGGCCGGCATAGATGTGCCGCGCTACATCCGCGCCATCATCCGGGGCAAGCCGGCCGAGGCCGACGCCGTCATCCGCGAGAAGGTGCCCTTCCCGGCCGTGCTCGGCTACGTCTGCGTGCACTTCTGCGAGACGAAGTGCCGCCGCGGCCAGCTGGATGACCCTGTTGCCATCCGGCTGCTGAAACGTCACGCCGCCGAAAACGACGACGGCTCCTGGAAAGCACGGCGCAAGCAGCTGCCGCCCTCGGGCAAGAAGGTGGCCGTGGTCGGCTCCGGACCATCGGGCCTGACAGCCGCCTACTACCTGGCCAAACAGGGACACGCCGTTACCGTCTTCGAGGCGGATGACCAGCCCGGTGGTCTGCTGCGCTGGGGTATCCCGGAATACCGCCTGCCCAATGCCATCGTTGACCGGGAAATTGCTGACATCCTGGAAGTGGGCATAGAGCTCAGGACCAGCACCCCCGTTACCGACCTGGCCAGCCTCTTCAACCAGGGCTTCGACGCCATCTACCTGGCAACCGGGGCGCTCTCCAGCCGCCGGATGGGCATCCCCGGCGAGAATACCCCCGGCGTGATGCACGCTCTCAGCTTCCTGAAAAAAGTGAACCTCGGCCAGAAGGTTGAAATCGGCAACCGGATTGCCGTCATCGGCGGCGGCAACGCCGCCGTGGACGCCGCCCGGGTGGCCCTGCGGCTGGGGGCGCAGGATGTCACCATCATCTACCGCCGCTCCCGCGAGGAGCTACCCGCCCTGGCCGAGGAAATCGAAGAGGCAGAGCGCGAGGGTATCAAGCTGCATATTCTGGCCAATCCTACCCGGGTACTGACCGCCGACGGCAAGCTTAAAGGGCTGCGCTGCGTCCGGATGCAGCTTGGCTCGCCCGATGCCGGGGGGCGGCGCCGCCCGGTGCCGGTAGAAGGCTCCGAGTTCGACGTAGAGGTGGACACCGTTATCATCGCCGTGGGCCAGGAGGTGGACAAGGAGACCCTGCCATCCAACCTGCAGTTTACCTCCTTCGGCACCCTCCAGGTGGACCCCGAGACCCTCCAGACCAACGTGGAAGGGGTCTTCGCCGGGGGCGATGTCGTTTCCGGGCCGGCCGACGTGATTGCCGCCATCGCCTCCGGGCGCCTGGCGGCCTCATCAATAGACAGCTACCTCGGTGGCGACGGTGACATCAGCGAGGCCCTCGCCCCACCCGAGGGCGAGCCCGAACCGCTCAACCTTGATGAAGCCGAGGCCGAGCAGCGGCGTGTGCCGGTGGAAATGCTGGCAGTTGCCAAGCGGTGTCCCGGTTTCAGCCTGGTGGAGCTCGGGTACAGCGCTGAACAGGCCTGCCAGGAAGCCAACCGCTGCCTGAGGTGTGACCTGGAACCAACGGACTGAAGAGGTCTGACTCAAGAGCAAAGGACATGACTGCAAATGGCTGAGATCTCTCTGACGATTGACGGACAGGAAGTCAAGGCAGAAACGGGGATGACCGTCCTGCAGGCGGCCGAGAAGGCCGGCATCTACGTGCCGACCCTCTGCTACCACCCGGACCTGGCCCCCTATGGTGCCTGCCGCCTCTGCATTGTGGAGATTGAGAACATGCGCGGCCTGCCAACGGCCTGTACCACCCCCGTCGCGGATGGCATGGTGGTGCATACCAACACCGCCCAGATACAGGAATTCCGGCGCGGTGTCCTGGAGCTCATCCTCACCGAGCACCCCCACCCCTGCCTCACCTGCTGGCGGCGCGAACGCTGTGGCCCGTTCGATGTCTGCCTGCGGAATGTGGATGTTACCCTGCGCTGCGTCCTCTGCCCCAGGAACGGCACCTGCGAGCTCCAGCGCGTGGCGGACTATATTGGCATTGAGAAGGTAGATCTGCCTTTTACCTACCGTGGCCTTGAGATAGATACCGGGAACCCCTTCTTCGAGCGCGACTACAACCTCTGCGTCCTCTGCGGGCGCTGCGTACGGGTCTGCCAGGAGGTCCGGGGCAACGCCGCCATTGCCTTCGTCAACCGCGGCAGCGAGGCGCTGCCGGGCACAGCCTTCGGGCGCCCCCTGCAGGACTCCGGCTGCCAGTACTGCGGGGCCTGCGTTGACGTGTGCCCCACCGGCGCCCTGATTGAGCGGCGGCGCAAGTGGGAAGGCCTGCCGGAAAGGAGCGTGGCCACCACCTGCCCCTACTGCGGTGTCGGCTGCCAGCTTGAGCTCGAAATCAAGGGCGGCCAGATAATGGAGGTCCTGCCCCTGCGTGATAATGATGTCAACCGCGGGCAGGCCTGTGTCAAGGGGCGCTTCGGCATCGCCGAGTTCGTCCACCACCCGGACCGCCTCACCACACCACTTGTCAAGGAGAACGGTGCCTTCCGCGAGGCCACCTGGGACGAGGCCCTTGACCTGGTGGCCAGCCGGCTGGGCAGCTTCGAAGGCGAGGAGGTGGCCGTCATCTCCTCGGCCAAGTGCACCAACGAGGATAACTACGTGGTGCAGAAATTCACCAGGGTAGGTTTCGGGCACAATGGGGTTGACCATTGTGCCCGCCTCTGACATGCCCCCACCGTGGCCGGTCTGGTCACGACGTTCGGCTCCGGGGCCATGACCAACTCCATCCAGGAGTTCGGAGACTCGGCCTGCATACTGGCCATCGGCACCAACACCACCGAGGCCCACCCCGTGATTGCCCTCCAGATAAAGAAGGCGGTACGCCAGGGCGGCAAGCTGATTGTGGCCAACACGCGCGAGATTGACCTCGTCCGCCAGGCTGACATCTGGCTACGCCACCGCCCCGGCAGCGATGTTGCCCTCCTCATGGGCATGGCCCGGGTCATCGTGGACGAAGGCCTGCATGACACCGCCTACATTGAGGAGCGCTGCGAGAACTTTGACGAGTTCAGGCAGTCCCTGCAAGCCTTCGACCTCAAGACCGTGGAGAAGCTAACCGGCGTCCCGGCCGCCAAGATAGCCGAGGCTGCCCGGATGTTCGCCCGGAACCGGCCAGCGGCCATCATGTACGCCATGGGCATCACCCAGCACAGCCACGGCACCGATAACGTCATAGCCATTGCCAACCTGTCAATGCTGACGGGTAATGTCGGCGTCCGCTCCGGCGGCGTCAACCCGCTGCGGGGCCAGAACAACGTCCAGGGTGCCTGCGACCTGGGTGCCCTGCCAAATGTCTATCCCGGCTACCAGTCCGTTGCTGACCCGGCCAACAAGGAGAAGTTCGAGAAGGCCTGGGGGGCCACCCTGAGTGACAAGGTGGGCCTGACCGTTACCGAGATGTTCGACGGTGCCCACCGCGGCACCATCAAGGCAATGTACATTGTTGGCGAGAACCCGCCCCTGAGTGAGCCGAATGCCAACCACGCCATCGAAGCCCTCAAGAAGCTGGACTTCCTGGTGGTGCAGGACATCTTCATGTCGGAAACGGCCGAGCTGGCCGACGTGGTCCTGCCGGCCACCAGTTTCGCCGAGAAGGATGGCACCTTCACCAACACCGAGCGGCGCGTCCAGCGCGTGCGTAAGGCCATTGACCCGCCGGGTGATGCCCGGCCGGACTGGTGGATAACCTGCCAGCTCGCCCGGCGCATGGGGCTAAAGGGGTTTGACTTTACCGACCCGGCCGCCATCATGGCCGAGATTGCGGCACTGACACCCAGCTACGGAGGTATCAGCTACGAGCGGCTGGAGCAGGGTGGGCTGCAGTGGCCCTGCCCCACCCCGGACCACCCCGGCACACCCATACTGCACGTCGGCAAGTTTGCCCGGGGCAAGGGGCATTTCGTCCCGCTGGAGTACAAGCCACCAGCCGAGCTGCCGGACGACGAATACCCGCTGCTCCTCACGACCGGCCGTAACCTCTTCCACTGGCACTCCGGCACGATGACACGCCGTGTCAGGGGCCTGAACGACCTGCTGAGCGAGAGCTGGATAGACATCAGCCCGTCCGACGCCGGGAAGCTGGGGATTACCCACGGTGAGAAGGTGCGTGTCACCTCGCGGCGTGGCTCGGTGACGGCCCGGGCCAATGTCACCGAGGTCTCGGATGAAGGCATCGTTTACATGAACATGCATTTCGCCGAGAGCGCCGCCAACGTCCTCACCAACCCGGCGCTCGACCCGGTGGCCAAGATACCCGAGTACAAGGTCTGTGCTGTCCGGGTGGAGAAAGAGAGCTAAGCTACAACTTGCAGGCGTGTGACCGCCCGGCCGTCCACGCCCGCCCGGGGATAGATAGATAGTGTACAGGATTCTTTCGCGCCAGGACCTCGCCCCCAACATCCACCGCTTCGAGATTGAGGCACCCGCCACTGCCCGCAAGGCAAAAGCAGGGCAATTTGTCATCGTCATGGTGGACGAGAAAGGGGAGCGGATACCGCTCACGATTGCGGACTGGGACACGGAGCGGGGGAGTGTTAGCATCGTCTTCAACGAGGTGGGCCGTACCACCCGGAAGCTGGCCCAACTCCAGGCGGGCGACACCATCCTCAGCTTTTCCGGCCCGCTGGGGCTGCCGGCCGAAATAGACAAGTTCGGCCGGGTTGTTACCGTAACCGCCGGCTACTCGGTGGTGACAATCGTACCGGTCGTCCGCGCCCTCAAAGCAGCCGGTAACACCGTTACCTCCATCATGCGGGCCCCCTCGGCTGACTCCATCTTCGGCCAGAAAGAGCTCGGAGCCGTGGCCGACGAGCTTATCGTCGTCACCGGCGACGGCTCCTACGGCGAGGCCGGCTTTATCATTGAGCCCCTGCAGGAAATACTGGCGGCCGGCCGGGTGGACCGTGTCATCACCGTCGGGCCGGTCTGCGTCATGAAACTGGTCGCCTCGGCCACCCGCCCCTATAACGTCAAGACGATTGCCAGCCTCAACCCCATCATGGTGGATGGCACCGGCATGTGCGGCTGCTGCCGCGTCTCGATCGGCGGCGAGACCAAGTTCGCCTGTGTCGATGGCCCCGAGTTTGACGCGCATCTCGTCGACTGGAACTCGCTGATGGCAAGGCGTTGCACCTACGCCAGCACCGATAGCGAACACCTCTGGGCACGCTACCGCTGCCTGGACTGCGCCCAGTGGTAACAGGACAGCGACAGGAAGGCCAATGCCAAAGATAAACCTCAACCGCGTGGAAATGCCACGCCAGGACCCGGTCGAGCGGGGCAAGAACTTTAACGAAGTGGCCCTCGGCTACACACCGGAGATGGCACTTGAAGAGGCCAACCGCTGCATCCAGTGCCCCAAGCGGCCCTGCGTGAGTGGCTGCCCGGTGAATGTTGACATCCCGGAGTTTATCCAGGCCCTCCGCCAGGGTGACATGCCCGGGGCAGTGAAGGTCCTGAAGAGCAAGAACGCCCTGCCCGGCATCTGCGGCCGTGTCTGCCCGCAGGAGACGCAGTGCGAAGCGGTCTGCACCCTGGCCAGGCGGGGAGCACCGGTCGCCATCGGGCGGCTGGAGCGCTACGTGGCCGACTGGGAACGTACCCACCGGCCGCCGGCTGATAGACCCTCCCCCGAAGACCGGCCCCCACCCACCGGCAAGCGTATCGCCGTCATCGGCTCCGGCCCGGCCGGCCTGACAGCCGCCGCCGACCTGGCCCGGCTCGGCCACCAGGTCACCATCTACGAGGCCCTGCACGTGGCCGGGGGGGTGCTGATGTACGGCATCCCGGAGTTCCGCCTGCCCAAGGAAATCGTCCAGGGCGAGGTCAACTACGTCCGCTCCCTGGGGGTGGAACTGGTGCTGGACGCCGTCATCGGCAAGATAGACACGGTGGACGAACTCCTCGGCCACGGCTACGACGCCGTCTTCCTGGGTACCGGCGCCGGCCTGCCGATGTTCATGAACATCCCCGGCGAGAACCTCTGCGGCATCTACTCTGCCAACGAGTTCCTGACACGCACCAACCTGATGAAGGCCTACCTCTACCCGGAGTACGATACCCCGCTGGGGATGGGCAGCCGGGTGGCCGTCATCGGTGGGGGTAACGTGGCGATGGACTCGGCCCGCTGTGCCCTGCGGCTGGGGGCCAGGAAGGTGTACGTGGTCTACCGCCGCTCCGAGAAAGAGATGCCCGCCCGGCGCGAGGAAGTAGAGAACGCCATGGAGGAGGGTATCATCTTCAAGTTCCTCACCAACCCCACCGCCTTCCTCGGTGACGGCCGCGGCTGGGTGACCGCCATGGAATGCATTGAAATGGAGCTGGGTGAACCGGATGAGAGCGGCCGCCGCCGCCCCATTCCCAAGCCCGGCAGTGAATTCGTCCTCAACGTCGATACCGTCGTCGTGGCCCTGGGCACCACCCCCAACCCCCTCATCGCCGCGACCACGTCCGGCCTCGAGACGACACGCCGGGGCACGGTCATCGCTGACGAGGCCACCGGGCGCACCGTCAAGGAGCGCGTCTGGGCGGGGGGTGATATCGTCACCGGGGCCGCCACCGTCATCAGCGCCATGGGGGCCGGACGACGTGCCGCGGCCGATATTGACCGCTTCCTGCGCGGGGAAGCTACCGGGCCGTGGTGGCCGCAGAAGCAGGGAGAGGGAAAGGCCTAGTCCATCCCTGGTTGCCGGGCCCCGTCTTCAGGCAGGGCGCACCCGCACTGCCTGCCTCCTCCACCGGGAGACGGGCGCACCCCGCCGGCCCGATTTATGATGGGCCATCACCTGCCCGGCCCACCGGTAGGTCAGCTCCAACCCTTCCTCCAGGCCGACACGCGGCCGCCAGCCCAGCACCTCCTCCGTCCGCCGTATATCAGGCTGGCGTCCGCGCCTGCCCCGGGGCGCCATAACATCATAGACCGGCTGAATCCTTTTACCCGAGCAAGCAATGAGCCGGCGGGCAAGCTCGTCCAGCGATACCGCCCGGTCCGAGCCGATGTCCAGCGGGCAGTCGTAGCTCGCCTCCATCAGCGCCAGGGTGGCATCCACACAATCGTCCACGTAGCAGTAGGCACGGGGGGCCTGGCTGTCTCCCCGGACCACCACGGTACCCGGGTCGGTTGCCCCCGCCACCTGCCAGACCAGGCTGGCCAGGCCTCTCTCTCCACCGGAGCAAGGGGTGCCGCCCGGCCCGTAGATGTTATGGTAACGGGCAATCCTGACATCCAGCCCGTAGTCATGCTGGTAGGCCAGGAGCACCCGCTCGGTGAACAGTTTCTGCCAGGCCCTGGCATCGGCCGGC
>CAZBPZ010000074.1:0-7607 GCA_964493955.1 uncultured Dehalococcoidales bacterium
CGGGCGCTATTGCCAGCAGAAAACCCCGGCGGGAGCCACCGAGAGACCCGGTAGGGGAGCCCGGACGGGCTCCGACTGCACCTCACCTGGGCGTAGTAAATGTTATCACAGGCCCCACGGGGGGTCAACAAAGATAAAAGGCCACCCGCTGCGGCCGGCCCGGGCCTTTACCACTTGATTATTAGAAGCCGACAGCGTTATATTGTGGTGACACCTGACCCGGGACTTGCGCCAGCGTGCGTGGGCGGCCGAGTACCTCACTGTTGGCGGAAGTGGCGACGAGTCGGCCTGCGCCAGCGTGTGCGGGCGGCCGCCCTATAAAAGACCCCCTTCCGGTGGAAGTTCAAAGGGATGGGACCTAGCTTTGTCAGACCAGCCAGCCAGGAACTTCGGGCCGCCATGATGGCAGCCGGCCCTGCCGGTGTGCTGGGGCGCACCGCCACCGCCCTTGCCCGCCGCGCCACCAGGGGCTACGTGGTCGGCGGGCTGGTGCGGGACGCCCTGCTGCAGCGCCACACCGCCGACGTTGACATTGCCGTGGAGGACGACGCCCTTCAGGTGGCCCCGGCCGTGGCCGCCGCGCTCGGCGGCCGTGCCATCACGCTGGACGCCGAAAACGGCGTCGCCCGGGTGGTGCCGGGCCAGGCAGCGGCAGGAGACAGCTGGCAGATTGATATCTCCACCATCCGGGGTGACATCTGCCAGGACCTGCAGCGGCGTGATTTCACCATCAGTGCCATGGCAGTTGACCTTGAGTGCCTGCCGGGCCACGCCGCCGCCAGCCTGATTGACCCCTGCGGCGGTCGCGCCGACCTGGCACACCGCCTTGTCCGCAGCCTCGGCGAGGCGGCCTTCACGGCCGACCCCGTCCGGCTGCTGCGGGGCGTGAGGCTGGCGGCGGAGCTGGGGTTTGAAATCGAGACAACCACGGCGGCCCAGATGCGGCGCCAGGCCCGCCGGCTCGGCGGTGCACCGGGGGAAAGGCTGCGCGAGGAGCTGCTGCGCCTGCTGGCCGTACCCGGCGCCGGGAGCTGGCTGGAGGAGATGGACCGCCTCGGGCTGCTGACTGTCCTCGTCCCCGAACTGGAGGCCGGGCGCCACATGCAACAGCCGCCGGAGCACCACTGGGACGTGCTGCAGCACTCCCTGAAAACGGTGACGGCGGTGGAGTTCCTGCTGGGGCAGGCCCGGTGGGAGTACGTCAGCGATGACCTGCGGCAGGACATAGCCTGGCCGGACGCCGCCGCCTACTTTGAAAAAGAGACCGGCCATGGCAGTACCATGGCCAGCCTCATCAAGCTGGCGGCCCTCCTGCACGACATCGCCAAGCCGCCGACACGCTCGTTCGATGCCAGCGGCCGGATGCGCTTCCTGGGCCACCCTGCCGCCGGTGCCACCATCACCGCCGCGGTGCTGAAACGCCTCAGGTTCAGCACCCGCGAGACCCGCCTGGTGGAAACGATGGTGGCGCAGCACCTCCGCCCCACCCAGATGAGCCACCAAGGTCTGCCCAGCCACCGGGCCGTGTACCGCTTCCTGCGAGACTGCGGTGAAGCGGCACCGGGCGTGCTCCTGCTCAGCCTGGCAGACCACCTGGCCAGCCGGGGGCCGCAGCTCGTGCCTGACGCCTGGCAGGCGCATGCTGGTATCGTGAACCACGTGCTGGCCCAGCGGGCCGAGCAGGCAGAACGCACCGGCCCCGCCCGGCTGGTGGACGGGCACATTCTCATGGACGCCCTCGGCCTCAGGCCCGGCCCGGAGCTGGGGGCCCTGCTGGAAGCCGTGAAGGAGGCGCAGGCAGCCGGAGAGGTGAAAACACCCCAGCAGGCCGTGGACTACGCACGACGCCGGCTGGCCGAGGCAGACAGGGGAAATAGATGATAAGACGCAACACCTGGTACCTGGTTGGCATCACCGTGCTCTTCGCCCTGGCCCTCTGGGTGCTCCTCCCACCCGATAGCACCCGCTTCGGGCGGCAGGGGCTGCAGTTCGGGCTGGACCTGCAGGGGGGCGTCCGCCTGATTTACCAGGCGGACCTCTCCAAGGTTGAGCCCGGGAGCGAAGACGAGGTAATGGACGGCGTCATCAGCGTGATTGTCAACCGCATCAACCCGCTGGGTGTCACCGAGCCGAACATCGAGCGGCGCGGTGATGACCAGATTGTGGTGGAGCTACCCAACCTCAGCATCACCGACGTGCAGAAGGAGCGCATCGGCCGCACGGCGCTGCTGGAGTTCCGCGAGCTGAAGGCGGTGCCCGTGGAGAAGGAGCAGCCGGCCGAGGGTGAGGCAGCCCCCGAAGAGGGAACGCCTCCGGCCGAGGGTGAGACCCCGGCCGAAGGCGAAGAGCCAGCCCAGGAAGTAACCTACGAGTGGGTACCGGCCACCGGTGTCATCAACGGCGAGACCAAGGTGCTCAACAGCTCCTACTTCAAGAGCAACACCTACGTCCAGACCGACCAGTTTGGCCAGGTGGAGCTGATTTTCGAGTGGAACGAGGAAGGCGCCGAGCTCTCGGAGCAGATTACCAGCCGCCTGGTGGAGGGCAACCAGCCGCTGGGCATCTTTGAAGGCTCGGGCGAGGACGCCCAGCCGCTGCTGGGGGATGACGGCCAGCCGATTGCACCCCGTGTCCAGGCTGTCATCCGGGAGCGCGGCCGTATCACCGGCCTCAGCCTCAAGGAGGCCACCGAGCTCTCACGGCAGCTCAACGCCGGCCGCCTGCCGGTGCCGCTTACCAACATCGGGGAGATTGATATTGACCCCACCCTGGGGGCCGACTTCGTTGACCTCAGCATCAGGGCGGGTATCATCGGCATCGTGCTGGTGATGGCCTTCATGATAGCCTACTACCGGCTGCCCGGCGTACTGGCCAGCCTGGCCCTCGTCTTCTACGGGGTGCTGGTGATGGCCCTCTTCAAGCTGATACCGGTCACGCTGACCCTGGCCGGCATCGGCGGCTTCGTGCTCTCACTCGGCATGGCGGTGGACGCCAACGTGCTCATCTTCGAGCGGATGAAGGAGGAGTTCCGCACCGGCCGCATGCTGGGGGCCGCCATCGAGGCCGGGTTCAACCGGGCCTGGACGGCCATCCGTGACAGCAACATCACCACCTTCATCGTCTGCATCGTCCTCATCTGGGTGGGCGGCAGCATTGCCTTCGGCGGCTCGGTGCAGGGCTTCGGGCTGACGCTCCTCATCGGCGTGGCTGTCAGCATGTTCACCGCCATCTTCGTCACCCGGACACTGCTGCGCCTGTTTGTCGGCACGGGCCTGGCAAGACGGGCCTGGCTCTTCAGCGCCTACGCAGGTGGGAAAGAAAAGGAAAATGTTTGATATCGTCGGCAAGAGACCCTGGTTTTTTTCCGGCTCACTGCTGCTGGTGGTGGCCTGCATCGTGGTGCTGGCGGTGGTGGGCCTCAAACCCGGAATAGACTTCACGGCCGGCTCCATTACCACCCTGCAGTTCGAGCAGCCGGTGAGTGCCGGCCAGGTGCAGGACGAGCTTTTCTCCCTGGGGTTCCATGCCCAGGTGGACAGCACGCCGTCGGGTAACATCGTGGTGCACACGGTGGAGATGACACCGGCGGAAAAGGACCGGATGAAGCACGGGCTGGAGGCCAAGTTCGGGCCGGTCGAAGAGAAGGGGTTCGAGAACGTGAACCCCGTCATCGCCCGGGAGACGGCCCGCATCGCCGGTATTGCCGTGGCCATTGCCTCGGTTGGCATCCTGCTTTACGTCACCTGGGCCTTCCGGCGCATGCCCCGGCCCTTCCGCTACGGTACCTGTGCCATCATCGCCCTGCTGCACGACGTGGTGGTGGTACTGGGGGTATTCGCCCTCCTCGGGGCCGCCCTGGGCTGGGAGGTGAACCTGATGTTCATCACCGGCGTGCTGGCCGTCATCGGCTACAGCGTTAACAACACCGTGGTGGTGTTCGACCGTATTCGCGAGAACCTGCGCAAGGGCGTTGCCCGCACCTTCGAAGGTACCGTCAACCTCAGCCTGGTGGAGACGATGGGGCGCTCGCTTAATACCAGCCTGACGACTCTCTTCGTGGTGCTGGCCCTGGTGCTCTTCGTGGGGGTGTCGATACAGAACTTCGCCGTGGTGCTGCTCATCGGCGTGGTGGCCGGCACCTACAGCTCGCTCTTCGTGGCCCCCAACCTGCTGGCTGCCTGGGAGAGCGGCCGGTGGTGGGGCAGCCTGTCCGGCCGGCAACCGCTGCTGGCAAGCCGCACCCAGGAGGGCTAGCCTCATCATGTTCAACAGCCGGCAGGGCGCGGCCGTGGCGGCGCTGCTGGTGGTGGCCAGCCTCATCATCATCAAGGCGGTGGTGGCGGCCCTGACCGGCAGCCTCAGCATCACGGCCCAGGCGGCCGACAGCTTCCTGGACCTCTTTGCCATATCCATCACCTTCCTGGTAGTGCGGGCCGCCGTGCTCCCGGCGGACGAAGGGCACCCCTTCGGCCACGGCAAGCTGGAAGGTATCGCCGCCATCGCCCAGGCGGTACTCATCTTCACAGCGGCCGGCTTCATCGTAGACTCGGCCATCCACCGCATCATCACCGGCAGCACGGTGGAACTGACCGAGGCCGGCATGGCGGTGATGGCCGTCTCCATCATCGCCAGCCTGGTGCTATCGCGGCACCTGCGCCGGGTGGCGCGGCGCACCGGCTCGCTATCCCTGGAGGCCTCGGCCCGCAACATTGCCGCCGATGTCTTCTCGGCGGCCGGGGTGCTGGTGGCGATGCTTATCATCCGCCTCACCGGCGCTGCCATAGTCGACCCCATCATCGCCCTGGCCGTGGCCGCCCTTCTCTTCAAGGCCGCCTCCGACGTGACGCGCCAGGCAATTCACGAGCTAACAGACGTGCGGCTGCCGAAAGAGGAGCATCGTGTCATCATCCGGTGCATCGACGAGCACCGCGGCCAGCTCTCAAGCTACCACGCCGTACGCAGCCGCAAGGCCGGCGGGCAGCGCTTTATTGACCTGCACCTGGTGATGCCACGCGACGCCACCGTGCAGGCCGCCCACGACCTGTGTGACCACCTTGAGCGGGACATCGCCGCGCGGCTGCCCAACAGCAATGTCACCATCCACGTGGAGCCGTGCCGCATCGACTGCGGTGTCTGCCTTGTACACGGCTGCCGCCAGCGTGTCAGCTAGCCGGCAGCACCCGCTGTATGCCGGAGAAGATGAACCACCCCCCGAAATACAGCAGCGCCAGGCTCGTCAGGACAAACAGCCCTTCCTGGAAGCGCCGGCCCCAGAGCGTGCGCGTCCGGTAGATGAGCACCGAGACGAATGTCAGCCAGACCAGGTCGCAGCCCCAGTGCACCAGGGTGAACGGCACCAGCATACCCGGCCCATAGTCCACCACCCGCATTACCAGCATCAGGCCGGTGGTGGCCCACCACAGCAGGAAGAAGGGATTGAAGGCGCTCATGATGATGCCGGCGGTAACGGCCCCGTAGCGCACGTCCTGTCCCCGGTGGACTATCTCCCGGCGCGAGCGGAACATGCCAATGCCCAGCCAGACTATCATGCCCCCTCCCAGCAGGCTCAGCACCAGCTGCAGCACGGTGCTCTCAAAGAAGCGGGCGAAACCAAAGTAGATGAGCAGGATGATGGGTACCTCCACCACGGCGTGCCCGACCGATACGAGAGCACCCGCCCAGGGGCTGCGGTAGCTCTTGGCCACGGTGGCGGCAAACATGGGGCCGGGCATCATCACGCCGGAGAGGGAGATGACGGCCACACTCAACAGGATGGTCAGCATGTCCCCGTGATTGTAGCACAGCCCGGGGGTGGGAAGGGTGAAGGCACCCGGTTGAGTTAGAGTTGAGTTAGAGAGGTACCTCACCTATACTTGGGGAAAGGTGGTACCGGGATGGCACTGGACCTCTCAAAGATAGCCAGCCAGGTCAGCGGTATGGCTGCCCGCCTGCGGGAGCGCAACCATGACTGGCAGCGGCGTGTCAAGGACGCCCTGGAAGCCCTCGGGGCGCAGGCCGGCCAGGCCGACCGTCTCCGCCGCAAGGTGGCCGCCAGCCGGACCACCTGGCTGGTGGCCGAACCGCTGGAGGACCCGGCCGAGAGCTTCCCCGCCCCACCAACCCCCGCCGACTTCACCGTGGCCGGCGTTGACGGCTCCCACGTGGACGTTGACCGGCACCGCTCCACCCGCTGCTACGTCATCAACCTCGGCTCGGCGCGGCTGCGCTACGGTTGCCAGGCGGCCGCCGAGCTGGAAAGCACTCCCCGGCTCTACGCTGACGACGAAGAGCTGGTGATAGCCGACCCTTCCCAGCCCGGCCGGGAGCAGCCGGTGGAAGGGGCGCTGCTGGGCATCAGGCGCAGCGTGGAGGAATGCCGCCGGCTGGTGGAACTGGCCGGGGGCCTGCCTCCCGATGAGCCAGCCCTGCTGCTGATGGACGGCTCGCTCATCATGTGGAGCCTGGAACCCTACCCCGACTACGTGGGCGAGGCCCTGCTGGAGCACGGCTACCTGGCCTGCCTGGAGGAGCTGAAGAAGGCGGCGGCGGACCGGCCGCTCGCCCTGGCCAGCTACATCAGCTACCCCCGCAGCACCGACGTGGTCAATGCCCTCCGGGTGGCCGTCTGCCCCCGCGAGGTGGTGGACAGCGACCGGTGCCGGGACTGTACCACCCGCGAGTGCGACGGCCTCAAGGGGGTGCGCGACCGTGACATCTTCGCCAGCTGGCTGCAACCGGGGCAGCGCTCCGCCCTCTTTCTCAGCTCGTCGCGGATACTGGAGCGCTACGGCCCGCACCGGGTCTGTTTCTTCTACCTGATGAGCGGCGATGAGATGGCCCGGGTGGAGGTGCCGCAGTGGGTGACGGCCGACCGCTCCCGGCTTGACCTGGTGCACGCCCTGGTGCTGGACCAGTGCCGCCGGGGCCAGGGCTACCCGGTAGCCCTGAGCGAGGCCCACGAGCTGGCCGTCATCCGCGCGGCGGACGTTGATAACTTCTGGCGGCTGGTCGAGGCCTCGCTGGTGGAAGAGCACCTGCCCGTCTCCGGCTCGGCCAAGAGCCGCAGCAAGCGCACCCGCTGGGTTTGACCGGCCCGACCGGCGGCGATAGAATAGCCCCACCGCTCCACGCTCCGAGGAGGCGGACATGACGGGCAAGAACGTGATACGGGACCTGCGCACCTGTGAGCTTTTCCACACCCTCAGCGACGCCGAAATGCAGTCCCTGGCGGGGCTGCTGGCCGAGGGCGTGCAGGTGGAGTCCTACGCCGCCGGTGACCACGTGTTCGACCAGGGAGAGCTCAGCTCCAAGCTGTTCGTGATTGCCTCCGGCCAGGTGGTGCTGCAGCGCACCGTCAACATGGGCGGCAAGACCGGCACCCTGCCCCTCGGCATCCTGGGCCGGGGCCGGGCGATGGGGTGGTCGGCCCTGCTGTACGGGCCGCGCTACTGCACTGCCTCGGCCATCTGCCAGAAGCCAAGCGAGATAGTGGCCATCGAGGGGGCACGGCTGCGCGAGGTGCTGGAGCAGCGCCCCCGCATGGGCTTCAAGGTGATGGACCGCCTCGCCTCGATGCTGGGGGAGCGCCTCAAGGCGGCCTACAGCAC
>CAZBPZ010000075.1:0-3567 GCA_964493955.1 uncultured Dehalococcoidales bacterium
AGATACGCCCCTCTGCTTCGAGACGCTCCATATTGGAAGCTGTGTATGCCCACATTCTTCCCTCTGGTGGGTACTTGCCTCGCCACTCGTAGCGGCCGGTATTTGACCCGTGGCTGGGTGCGGTGAGGTCACGAGACAAGAATCGCCGTCCGTTCTCGTCCACATATCGATAATAGGTCTCAACGTACTGAGGGTCATAGGATGCGAACACAGGATTCCATACAGGACGTTCCGACTTGGAATAGTATAAGAGAGTGTCATGGATACGGCCAAATCGGTTTGGGTCATTGTGCGCGGTAGTGCGTTTCCACACAATCTCGTTCCTGAAGTTGGCCGGGCCGAATATCTGGTCCAGCACAATCTTGAGGTAGTGGCTGGCGGTGGGGTCGCAGTGCAGGTAGAGCGAGCCGGTGGGCTTGAGGACGCGGTGCAGCTCTATCAGCCGCGCCGTCATCATCACCAGGTAGGCCATCACGTCGTTACTGCCGATTGCTTGGTGCAGGGCGTCAATCAGCCGGGCCACGTTGGCGGGGCCGTTCTGGATGATGTCATAGTAGGTATCGACCGCCCCGGCCCAGTGCCAGGTATCGGTGAAGGCCCTTATCTGCGCCTCCGACTCCCGCCCGCTGCTCTCCTTGAAGAGCACGTTGTAGTCCCGCTTGCTGTTGAAGGGCGGGTCAAGGTAAATGAGGTCAACGCTCTCGTCCGGGAAGTACTCATGGTTGCGCAGGATACGCAGGTTATCCCCGTAGTAGAGGACGTTGGTCTTCAGTTCAGCCATCTGCCTCACTCCCTCTCCCGGCAGGAGTCTGAGAGGGGCGCAGCCCCTCTCGTTTCTTTCCCCCTTCCCTCTACTGAAGGGAAGGGGGCCAGGGGGATGGGTTACCTCATCTCTACACCACTACCAGGTTGTTGCGGTGGACAATTTCGGCGCCGTAGTCGTGGCCCAGGGTCTCGGCAATCCGGTTGGAGTGGACCCCCTTGAGGGCGGTCACGTCGGCGGCGTCGTAGTTGGTGATGCCGTAGCCGATGCGTCTGCCCTGCGGGTCACGGATGTCCACGATGTCGCCCCGCCGGAAGTTGCCCTCGGCCCGCAGGATGCCGGCTGCCAGCAGGCTGCGGTGGTGCCGTCGCAGGGCCTCGGCTGCCCCGGCGTCCACCACCAGCCGGCCGCGGGCAGAAAGGCCGCTCAGGAGCCAGCGCTGGCGGCTCCGGCGGCGGTGGCCGGCCGGCAGGAAGCGCGTCCCCACCGGCTCGCCGGCGGCGGCGCGGCGCAGTACTTCGGGCTCGCGGCCGTCGGCGATTACCACCGTCACCCCGCAGGCGGTGGCCAGGCGGGCCGCCTCTATCTTGGTGGCCATGCCGCCGGTACCGGTCTGGCTGGTGGAGTCCGCACCGAGTTTTTCTATCTCCTCGTCAATCCGCTCGACCACGGGTATGAGCCGGGCATCGGGGTGACGGTGGGGGTCGGTAGTGAAGAGCCCGGCAATGTCCGAGAGTATCAGCAGCAGGTCAGCGTCGACCAGGTTGGCCACCATGGCGGAGAGGTTGTCGTTATCGCCGAAGCGGGCCTGCCGGATTTCGTCCACGGCGACGACGTCATTCTCGTTGACGATGCAGATAACACCCAGCTCAATCAGGGCAAGCAGGGTGTTGCGGGCGTTGAGGTATCCGGCCCGGGCGGAGAGGTCGGCCCGGGTGAGCAGGGCCTGGGCCACCTTGATGCCGTGCCGGGCGAAGAGGTCTTCGTAGAGGTTCATGAGGTGGCTCTGGCCGGCCGAGGCCAGCACCTGGCGGTAGGGGATGCCGCGTACCCGGCGCGTCAGCCCCAGCTTTTCACGCCCGGCGGCAATTGCCCCGGAAGATACCACCACCAGCTCGTGTCCGGCAGCATGAAGCGCCGCCAGCTGCTCCACCAAGCCGGCCATCACCGGCCGGCTGAGGCGGTCTGTCCCGCCGGTGAGCAGGCTGGTACCGAACTTGGCGACAATGCGCCGGTAGGCTGGGCCGGAAGGTTTCTGTCTCTTCACTTCTGCTGGCCCCCTCGGGGCTGCGCCCATTATAACATAACGTAGTGCCGCTTGAAGCGGCGCGGGTTGCCTGGTACGATTGGGCCACTGTGAGCACCGCGGCTGTTGCCCGCCCCCGTTACATCTGGCCTTTGCTTTCCGCCGTGACCTTCACCAGCTTCCTGGATACCACGATGCTGGTGCCGGTGGTGGCACTTTATGCCGCCGAGCTGGGGGCCGGGGTAGGGGTTGCCGGGCTGATTGTTGGGCTCTATTCCATTATCAACACGCCGGCCAATATCGTCTTCGGGCGCATTATCGACCGCATCGGGCACCGGCTGCCGCTGGCAGGCGGTCTCTTCGGGGACGCGGTGGCGATGCTTCTCTACATTGTCTCGGCCTCGCCGCTGCACCTGGCGCTGGTGAGGGCGTTTCACGGCCTTGCCGGGGCGGCGGCCGGCCCGGCCACCATGTCTGCCATCTCCGGTTACGCCGGCCGCGACCGGGAGGGGCGGGCGATGGGCATCTACGGGATGTCAATCGCGGTGGCTAACCTGGTGGGGTTTGGGGTGGGTGGCATGGTGTTCTCGCGGCTTGGGGCGGGGTGGCTTTTCTCTTCGGCGGCGGCGGTGCTGCTGGTGGGGGTGGGCCTGAGCCTGCTGCTGCCGCGGCCGCAGCCTCGCCCGGTGGGTACCCGGCGGACGGCCGCCGGGCCGGGGCTGGTGGTGACGCTGCTCAAGCGCCCCGGCCTGGCGGCGGCCTACCTGGCCATATTCGCCCAGTACTTCACCTTCGGCGGGGTGGTAACACTGCTGCCGCTCCTGTTGCGCGGGAAGGGACTGGACGCCTTCCACATGGGGATGCTGCTCGTGGTCTTTTCGGTAGTCTTCATACTGGGGCAGTGGCCGGCGGGGCTACTGTCAGACCGGAAGGGGCGCCGGCTGCCCCTTGCGGCGGGGCTCGTGCTGGGGATAATGGCCCTGCTGCTCCTGCCGTGGCAGGACGGCTTCGGGGCAATGGCGGCCGTGATGGCCCTCTACGGGGTTGCCTTCGGGCTGCTTTTCCCCTCGGTTTCGGCCCTGGTGGCTGACTACAGCCGTCCCGACGAGCGCGGCCTGGCCACCGGGGTCTTTCATGCTTTGCTGACGGCCGGTGTGGCGGTTGGGGCCCCGGTGGTGGGCTGGGCCGGTGAGGCGCTGGGGGTGGAGACGGGGCTGGCCGTGGTGCCGGTGGTAATGGCGGTGGTGCTGGTGGCGGCGGTGGTGCTGCTGCGGCGTGCCGGGGAGAAGATGGCATGAACCTGCCGGGCCATGTCCTGGTGGTGAAGTGGGAGTACCGCTGGGCCGTGGCTCCTGGCCTGGCCTGCTCGTCATCGGGCTGGGGCTGCTGGCCGGCTTGCTCTTTGTGGGCAATACCTGTGCAGCCGCGGCGATGGGTGTGCTGGCGGCCACCTTCCTCTGGAGCATCCGCGAGCTTTTCCTGCAGGCGGAACGCGTGAAGCGTGGCCAGTTTCCCCGTAACCCCCCACCCGTGAGGCTCTCTTTCCAGTGTCAGGGGG
>CAZBPZ010000075.1:3577-7422 GCA_964493955.1 uncultured Dehalococcoidales bacterium
AGCGTGGCCAGTTGCCCCGTAACCCCCGCCGCCCGTGAGGCTCCCTTCCCAGTATCACGGGGGCATGCTAGAATTGTTCCTGGAGGGCTAGTCGGCGCCGGCTAGCCCTAGGGGTATTTGGGCGCCATGCAAACACCGGACCTGCGGGTACTGCTGGAGCTTTGCGATGAGATACCGGCCTTCCGGGCGCTGCGGGACCGCCTGAGGGCGGGCCAGGCCGGGCAGCGGCTCGGGGTACTGGAGGCTGCCCGGCCGTTCCTGGTGGCGGCGTTGCACCGTGGCCTGCACCGGCCGTTGCTGGTGGTCACGCCCCGGTCCGAGGATGCCCGCCGCTTTTACGAGCAGCTCCTGGGCTGGTGCGGGGAAGGTGGTGTCTGGCTCTACCCCGAGCCGGACACGCTGCCCTACGAGCGGGTGGCCGTTGATGGGCCGGGCGAGGTGGAACGGCTGCGGGTGCTGGCCGCCCTGGCCGGACGGGTGGGCGGCGATGCGCCGCCGCTGGTGGTGGCCTCGGCGGCGGCCCTGCTGTCGAGGACAGCGCCCCGAGACCGGTTTGCCGGGAGCTTTCATACCGTGAGGGTCGGCAGCCGGGCCGACCCTCTGCGTCTGTTGCGGCGCTGGCAGCGGCTGGGTTACCGGATTGAGCCCACCGTGGAAGTGCCCGGTAGCGCCGGCCGGCGGGGTGGCATCCTGGATGTCTATCCCCCCACCGCCGACCGTCCGCTGCGGCTGGAGTTTTTCGGGGACACGGTGGAGAGCATCCGGTGCTTCGACCCGGCCACCCAGCGCTCCGAGCAGGCGGTGGACTCCGCTACCATCGGCCCGGCCACCGAGCTACTGGTGCCGCTGCTGCTGGAGCCGGCCGAGCTGGAGGCGGTGCTTGGCTCGCTCGACCTGGCGGGCTGTAACCCCGGCTGCCGGGAGCAGTTTGAGCAGGACCTGGCACTGCTGCGGGGGCGGCAGCTGCCGGCGGCGGCCCACCTTTACGCCCCGCTCTTCCCCCAGGACAGCCTCTTTGATTACCTGCCGGGTGGTACCCTGCTCGTGATTGATGACCGGCGCCGGCTGGGGGCAGCCGTGGCCGAGCTTGAAGACAGGCTGGCGGAGCTGCGCGCCTCCCGCGAGGAGCGCGGCGAGCTACCCCCCGGCTTTCCCTGCCCCTACCTTACCCGTGACGAGTTCCACCGGGAAGTGGAAGGCCGGCAGCCCCTGGAGTTAGTTGCCTGGGAGCAACCGGGAGAGGATGATTCAGGGCGCCTGGACTTTGCGGCGGCCATGACCTGCGCCGGCCGGTTGCCCGCCTTTGTGGCCCGCATGAAGCAGGTGGTGGCCCGGGGCGAGAGGGCTATCATCGTCACCCTGCAGGCGGACCGTCTCTCCGAGCTGCTGGCCGAGGCCGATATCATTGCCGCCCCGCTCCGCCGGCTGCGCCGGGTCCCCCCGAAAGGCTCGGTGACACTGGTACACGGGCTGCTGGAGGGTGGCTGGGTACTGGGGGGTACCACCCATCTCCTCACCGATGCCGAGGTGTTCGGCATCACCAAGCACCGGCCGCGCCTGCGGCGGCAGCCGGTGCCGCACCGCCGGCTGGCGCTGGACATCCGGCCGGGTGACTACGTGGTCCACGTTGAGCACGGCATCGCCGAGTTCGTCGGCTTCCAGAAGATGGCGCCGGATGGCCACGGTGGGGCGGCGGGCGGGGACGGTCAGAAAGAGTTCCTGGTGCTGCGCTATGCCGCCGGCGACCGCCTCTATGTGCCGGTGGACCAGATGGACCGGGTGACACGCTACGTCGGCGCGCAGGGCGAGCGGCCGCCGGTGCTGAGCCGGCTGGGGACGCAGGAATGGCACCGCACCAAGCAGAAGGTAAGGGAATCGGTCGAGGCACTGGCTGAGGACCTGCTCAACCTCTACGCCGCCCGCCAGGTGGTACCGGGTCACGCTTTCTCGCCTGATTCGGTCTGGCAGCACGAGATGGAAGCCTCGTTCCCCTACGTGGAGACGCCCGACCAGATAGAGGTGCAGCGCCATGTCAAGGCCGACATGGAGCGTCCCCGCCCGATGGACCGGCTCGTCTGCGGTGATGTCGGCTACGGTAAGACCGAGGTGGCGGTGCGGGCCGCCTTCAAGGCGGTGATGGACGGCAAGCAGGTGGCGGTGCTGGTGCCCACCACTGTCCTCGCCCAGCAGCACTACTACACCTTCCGGGAGCGGCTGGCCGCCTTCCCGGTGGTGGTGGAGATGCTGAGCCGGTTCCGCTCGGAGCGGGAGCAGGCGGCCATCCTTGCCGGGCTGGCCAGCGGCCGGGTGGACATCTGCATCGGCACGCACCGCCTGCTGCAGAAGGACGTCCGCTTCAAAGACCTGGGCCTGCTTATCATTGACGAGGAGCAGCGTTTCGGGGTGGCCCACAAGGAGTACCTCAAGCAGATGCGGCGCGAGGTGGACGTCCTCACCCTGAGTGCTACCCCCATCCCCCGCACCCTGCACATGGCGCTGACCGGGGTGCGCGACATGAGCACCATGGAGACACCGCCCGAGGAGCGCCTGCCGGTCAAGACCTACGTGGCCGAGTACGACGACCGCCTGGTGCGGGAGGCCATCATCCGCGAGATGGAGCGTAACGGCCAGGTCTTCTTCGTGCACAACCGGGTGCAGTCCATCCCCCTCGTGGCGGCGCGGCTGGCGGCAATTGTGCCGGAGGCGCGGATTGGTATCGCCCACGGGCAGATGCCGGAGGAGGAGCTCGAGCGGGTGACGGCCGACTTCATCCGGGGTAGGTATGACGTGCTCCTCTGCACCACCATCATTGAGTCCGGGCTGGACATGCCTAACGTCAATACCCTCATTGTCAACCGGGCGGACCGGTTCGGGCTGACGCAGCTCTACCAGCTCCGGGGCAGGGTGGGGCGCGGTGCCCGGCTGGCCTACGCTTATTTCCTTTACGACCGGGGGCAGAGGCTGAGCCGGGTGGCCGAGCAGCGCCTGCGTACCATCTACGAGGCCACCGAGCTGGGGGCCGGCTTCGGTATTGCCATGCGGGACCTGGAGATACGCGGGGCGGGCACCCTGCTGGGGACACGCCAGAGCGGGCACATCTCGGCGGTGGGGTTCAATCTCTATACCCAGCTGCTGGCGGCGGCGGTGGAGAAGCTGAAGGCCAGGGCGGCCGGCCGGCCGGAGCCGGCCCGGCGGCCCGATTTACCGCTCCCCATCGTTGACCTCCGCCTGCGGGCGCACATCCCGGAACACTACGTTGCCGACCAGGCGACACGGCTGGAGCTGTACCAGCAGATGGCGTCCTTTGACAGGCCGGAGCAGGTGGAGCAGATGGCGGCCGGCCTGCGCGACCGCTTCGGGCCGGTACCGGCGGCGGTGGAGGAGCTCCTCTTCGGCCTGCGGGTGAAGGTACTGGCGGCGCGGGCCGGGGTGGAATCGGTCACGCTGGAGGGCGGCGAGGTTGTGCTGAGGCTGGCGGATGGGCTACGCTTTGACGGGAGGCGGCTGGCGCCGGCACTGGGGCCGGGGGTGAAGCTGGGGCGCACCCAGCTCAGGCTCAGCCGGAGGCAGCTCGGCCGCGGGTGGCGCCGGGTGCTGGAGGAAGTGCTGCGCCTCTCGGAGCTTGCCTGAGGTGGAAGGTTGAACGACACGGTCCTGGACGTGCTGCGGTGGGTGGGGATTGTGCTGGCGGGTGGCTTCGTGGGCTACTTCGGGCGCTATCTGGCGGTGCTGCTGATAGAAAGGTGGCGCCGCCGCCGGGGCGGGGCCCCGGATGAACCCCGGGGTGCACCCCCACCGCTGGACCCGGCCGCCGCGGCCGCGGCCAAGGCTGCCAAGAAGCGGGC
>CAZBPZ010000076.1:0-7308 GCA_964493955.1 uncultured Dehalococcoidales bacterium
AGGCTACACACGCTCTCCAGGCGTGCCTGATAGGCCACTCCAGCACCTCTCCGCAGACCCTTAAAACAAATACGGCATGGCACCGTAAATTGTCAAGTTAATTAATTTTTATGGCGGAGAGGGTGGGATTCGAACCCACGCTCCGCTTGCGCGGAGACCGCTTTTCGAGAGCGGCACCATCAACCACTCGGACACCTCTCCAGTTTGGGATTTTACCTTACCGGCGTGGCTTCAGGCAAGTTACCCCGGGCGCGGGGCGTGCCCGGTGTGGCGGCGGCTAGGCCTGCACGACCTCCATCAGCACGCGGCCGGTGCCTCTGGGGTGCAGGAAGGCAATGCTCGTGCCCTCAACACCCCGGCGCGGGGCTTCGTCTATCAGGGGTATGCCCCTTCCGGCCAGGGCACGGAGCGCCTCGCCGATGTCACTCACCTGGAAGGCAATGTGGTGCAGCCCCTCGCCGCGGCTTTCGATGTGCCGGGCAATCGGCCCGTCGGGGGCGGTGGACTCCAGCAGCTCAATCTTGGTGTCTCCCACCGGGAGGATGGCCGTCCTCGTTTTCTGCTCCTCCACAACCTCTATCCCGCTGACGGATAGCCCCAGTGTTTCGGCGTACAGCTTGAGGGCGTTCTCAATGCTGGTGACGGCAATGCCGATGTGGTCAACCTTGGTTATCACGGTCTCTACTTCTCCACGTGTGATTCAATGAAGCTGACGATTTCGGGGATTGGGGTGCCGGGGCCGAATGTCCCGGCAAAGCCGGCTGCCTTGAGGGCCGGGATGTCCTTCTTGGGGATGATGCCGCCACCAATCAGGAGGATATTGCGGTCGCTCTGCTGCCGGACTAGCTCGGCGGTACGGGTGAACAGCGGCACGTGTGCTCCAGAAAGGCAGCTCAACCCGATGACATCCACGTCTTCCTGCAGTGCGGCGGCCGCAATCTGCTCGGGGGTGGTGCGCAGGCCCAGGTAGATGACCTCCATACCGGCGTCCATCAGACCGTGGGCAATGGTGATGGCGCCACGGTCGTGCCCGTCAAGGCCGGGCTTGGCAATCAGGACCTTAATCTTCTTGTTGCTCACGGCGAACCTCTCCATTCCGCGGTTGCAGGCTAGAGGAAGCTGGGCTCCCGGTACTCGCCAAAGACTTCCCGCAGTGTGTCTGATATCTCGCCCACGGTGGCGTAGGCGCGGACGGCGCTAATCAGGGCCGGCATGAGGTTTTCATCGGTGGTGGCCACGCGGCGTACCTCGTCCAGGGCCTGCCTGACCTGCTCCGCATCCCGGCTGGCCCGCAGGGCGTTGAGCCGCTCAATCTGCTTGCGGGCGATGGCCGGGTCAACCTCGAAGATCTCGGTGTCGGTCTCCTCTTCGCTGGCAAAGGCGTTCACGCCGACGACGATTTGCTCGCCGCTGTCAACCGCCCGCTGGTAGTTGTAGGCGGAACGGCGTATCTCGCGCTGGATGTAGCCCTGCTTGATGGCTTCCAGGGCACCGCCCATCTCGTCGATTTTGGCGATGTAATCGTTCACGCCCCGCTCAATCTGGTCGGTCAGCCATTCCACGTAGTAGGAACCACCCAGGGGGTCAACCGTGTCGGCCACGCCGCTCTCGTGGGCCAGGATTTGCTGGGTGCGCAGCGAGAGCTGGACGGCCTCCTCGGTGGGCAGGGCCAGCGCTTCGTCCCAGGAGCAGGCGTGGAGTGACTGGCAGCTGCCAAGCACGGCCGCCAGCGCCTGGAGGGCCACCCGGACGGTGTTGTTGAGGGGCTGCTGTTTTGTCAGCGTGGAGCCGCCGGTCTGCACGTGGAAGCGCAGCATCATCGACCGGGGGTTCCGGGCGTGGAAGCGGTCCCTCATTATCTTGGCCCAGACGCGGCGCGCCGCCCTGAACTTGGCGACCTCCTCCAGCAGGTTACTGAAGGAGGCGAAGAAGAAGGCGAACCGGGGGGCAAAGGAGTCCACCTCCAGGCCACGCTCCAGCATGGCCTGCACGTAGGCAATGCCGTTGGCCAGGGTGAAGGCTACCTCCTGGACGGCGGTGCAGCCGGCCTCGCGCATGTGGTAGCCGCTGATGCTGATGGAGTTCCACTTTGGCAGGTTTTTAGCGCAGTAGGTGCAGATATCGGTTGCCAGCCGCATTGACGGCTCGGGGCCGAAGATGTGGGTGTTGCGGGCGATGTACTCTTTGAGGATGTCGTTCTGGACGGTGCCGTTGAGGCGGGCCGGTTCCACGCCCTGCTTTTCGGCCGCTACGGTGTACATCGCCAGGATGATGGCGGCGGTGGCGTTGATGGTCATGGAGGTGCTGACCTCGCCCAGCGGGATACCCTCCCAGAGGTCTTCCATGTCCTTGAGTGAGTCAATGGCAACACCCACCTTGCCGATCTCCGGCAGGGCCAGGGGGTGGTCTGAATCGAGGCCGACCTGGGTGGGAAGATGAAAGGCCACACTGAAGCCGGTCTGCCCCTGCTCGAAGAGGTACTTGTAGCGACGGTTGGTCTCCTCCACGGTGGCAAAGCCCGAGTACTGGCGCATCGTCCAGAGGCGGGTGCGGTAGCCGGCCGGCATGATGTTACGGGTGTAGGGGAACTCGGCCGGGCCGCTCAGGTCACGGGTCGATTCGTCAAGGTCGGCCGGGGTGTAAACGGGCTTCACCGTGAAGCCGTCAACCGTGGTCTTGAAGACGTCCTTTCGTTCCTTTAATGTTGCCATGGTGCTCCTTCCTTCCGGAGGTCAGGCGCTGTGCCGGGTGCTGTCTTGCCGGCTGTTCTGGCCCTGAATTGTAACCTAATCCCCGCCGCGGGGCAATCCGGTGGCGGTGTCTTACTTACCGAACAGGCCGGCAGCCCGCCGCATGTTGGCGACCACGTCCACCCCGAAGGGGCAGCGCTCGGTGCAGATGCCGCACTCGGTGCAGGCCGAGGCATGCACCGGGAGGGCCTCGTACTCGCTCACCACGGCCGCCGTCCGCCCGTAGCCCGTGATGTCGGCCAGCCGGGTAACGGTGCCGATGTTGATGCTGACCGGGCAGGGCAGGCAGTGGTTGCAGTACATGCAGCTACCGCGTAGCTTCCAGGCGTGGTTGGTGCTGATGGCGCTGTATTCCCGCTCCTCCTCCCCGGCGGTCACGTAGGCCAGGGCGGCCTGCATTTCCTCCACGGTGCGGCAGCCGGGCACAGCGCAGCTGACCCCGGGCCGGTCCAGGGCGTAGCTCAGGCACTGTACCGGCGTGAGGGTGATGCTGGCCGGGTTTTCTGCCCTGAGGAGCCAGCCGGCCGAGTAAGGCTTCATGGCGACGAGGCCGACACCGTGCACGGCGCAGGCATGGTAGAGGTCGTTGCGGCGCGGGTCAATGCCGGTGCCCGGCTGGCGGTAGGTGTCCGCCTGCCAGATTGCTTCCAGCTCGGTGCCGGCTGGCAGGGTATCGATGGCGGGGTTGACGGGGAACATCAGCACGTTGATGTGGCCGCTCCTGACGGCTGCGAGGGCCACCGGTACGTAGTGGGAGCTCAGGCCGATGAGGCGTGCCTTACCTTCCTGCTGCAGCCGCTGTGCCATTTCAAGGAGGCCGCCCCCGGCGAAGACCTGCTCCAGGTCTTCGGGCTCGTCAATGAAGTGGAGCATGAGGACATCAATATAGTCGGTCTGGAGGCGGGTGAGGAGGTCGTCAAAGAAGCGGCGGCAGAGGGCGGGGTCACGCGAGCGGCTGTACTGCCGGTTCTTGAGGGTGGAGCCGAGGTGTCCGGCCACGATGGCGCGGTGACGCCGGCCTTTCAAGGCCGCCCCGAAGTGGTCGCGCACCCCGGGTGAGGCCATGAAGAGGTCAATGTAGTTACCCCCGGCTTCCAGCAGCGCGTCCACGATGGAGATGATGGTCTGGCGGGGGGACTTCTCCAGGTACTCCGCTCCCAGCCCCACCACCCCGGCCCTAATGTCGCTCCGGCCCAGCCGGCGGTACTCCACGGGTTGCCTCCGCGGGGGTCTACTTTGCCCGCATCCTAGCGCACGTTGCGCCCTGGTGCAAATGGAGAAGGCCGGCAGGCCAGCATGGCAGTTGCCCTGCCGGGCCGCCTGCTAGGCAGCGGCTTCCTTCTTGGGCAGCAGCACGCCCACCGGGCAGCGCCGGACGCACTCCATGCAGCCGGCGCACACTGACCTGTCCCCGTAGAAGGCAATGGCGGTATCGGTGCCGCGGTTCACGAAGTAGAGCAGGCTCTCGCCATGGAGCTTCTGGCAGGTGCGCACGCAGAGGCCGCAGAGGATGCACTTGTTCGGGTCGTAGTCAAAGCAGGGTGGAGTGGTATCGAGGGGGCGGGTCTCCTCGGGCAGGCGCAGGCGCCGTAGCCGGCGGCGGTCAATCTTCAGGCGGGCCATCAGCTCCTGGAGCTGGCACTTACCGCTGCTGGGGCAGCCGGCGCAGGTGATGTGGTGGTTGGCTATCATCATCTCCACCACCGGGCGTACGGCCCGGTCCACTGCCTCGGTCCTTGTCCTTACCACCATGCCCGGCCGTACCGGGACACGGCAGGACGTCAGCAGCCGCCCTTCGACCTCGACGATGCAGAGGCGGCAGGCGCCGGCCCCTTCAAAGTCGGGGTGGTAGCAGAGGTGGGGGATGAAGATGCCGTTATCGAGCGCCGCCTGAAGCACCGGGGTGCCTTCCTCGGCCTCTACCACCTTGTCATCAATTGTCAGCTTTACACTGGCCACGTTTCACTACTGGTAGGACTGGCACACCCCGGCCGGGCAGTAGCCGTCGCGGATGTGGGCCTCGTACTCGTCGCGGAAGTAACGGATGGTCGTCAGTACCGGGTTCGGGGCGCTCTGCCCCAGCCCGCAGAGAGACGTTTTCTTGATGGACTCGCCCAGCTCCACCAGCAGGTCGATATCTCCCGGTCTGCCCTCCCGCCGCGTGATGGCGTCCAGGATGTCGAACATCTGCTTCGTGCCAACGCGGCAGGGGATACACTGACCGCAGGACTCGCGGCGGGTGAAGTCAAGAAAATAGCGGGCCACGTCCACCATGCAGGTGTCCTGGTCCATGACGACCATCCCCCCCGAGCCCATCATCGAGCCGACGGCGGTGAGCGAGTCGAAGTCAACCGGCAGGTTGAGCATCCCGGCCGGCACGCAGCCGCCGGACGGCCCGCCGGTCTGCACCGCCTTGAAGGCACGGCCGTTGGGGATACCCCCGCCGATGTCAAAGATGATGTCGCGCAGGCGGGTACCCATCGGCACCTCTACCAGGCCGGTGTTTACCACGTTGCCGGTCAGCGAGAAGATGGCGGTACCCTTGCTCCCCTCGGTACCGCGGCTGGCAAACCAGGCTGCCCCGTGGTTGATAATCAGGGGAATGCTGGCAAATGTCTTGACATTGTTCAGCAGGGTCGGCTTGCCCCAGAGGCCCTGCTCGGTGGTCCGGGGGCGGGGTGCCGGGCGCGGGATGCCGCGGTTGCCCTGGATGGACTGCACCATGGCGGTGGACTCGCCGCAGACAAAGGCACCGGCACCCTGGAAGACCTGGATGTCAAGGTCCATCCGGCTGCCGAAGATACCCCTGCCCAGGAAGCCCCTTTCCCGGGCCTGCTCGATGGCAAGACGCAGGCTGGCGACAGCCCGCGGGTACTCGGCCCGCACGAAGATGTAGCCGCGGTCGGCCCCGACCGCCCGGGCGGCGACAATCATGCCCTCCAGTATGGAGTGGGGGTCACCCTCCATCACGGCGCAGTCCTGGAACGCCCCGGGGTCACCCTCGTCCCCGTTGCAGATAACAAACTTCTGGCCTGACGGCTGCCGCTGGCAGGCCTCCCACTTGCGGCCCGTCGGGAAGCCGGCCCCACCCAGCCCCCGTAACCCCGAACGCTTCACCTCCTCCACGATTTCCCGGGGTGTCATCTCGTGGATGGCCCTGCGGGCTGCCTGGTAGCCCCCGGTTGCCAGGAACTCGTCAATGCTCCGGGGGTTGATGCGGCCGCAGTTGCGCAGGACGAGCCGCTCCTGCTTGTAGTAGAAGGGAATGTCACGGAAAGAGGCCACCGGCTGCTTGATGGCACTGTCATAGTAGAAAAGGCGCTCAACCGGCCGGCCGCCGGGCAGGAACGAGCGGGCGATTTCGGCCGCGTCGGCAGGCTGTACCCGGGCGTAGAGCAGCCCCTGGGGTTCAATAACCACCAGCGGGGCCGCCTGGCAGAGGCCGTGGCAGCCTGTTCCCTTCACCTCCACCTGGCCCTGCAGCCTGAGGTTGGCTATCTCTTGGTTGATACTGGCCAGTACCTGCTCGGCCCCGGCCGAGAGGCAGCCGGTGCCCTGGCAAACGTGGATGACGTGCCGGCTAGCGGGCATCGGTCTCTTCCTCTGGCAGGCCGGCCACCACCGCAGCAACCCTGGCAGGTGTCATTTCGCCGTGGACGTCCTCGTTGATTTTCATAGCGGGGGCCAGGGCACAGCAGCCAATACAGGCCACCGTCTCCAGCGTGTAACGCAGGTCCGGCGAGGTCTCTCCTTCGGTGATGCCGGTGGCGGCCTCAAGGGCTTCTACCACCCGGGGTGCGCCCCGGATGTGACAGGCCGTGCCACGGCAGACCCGGATGTGGTACTTGCCCACCGGCGTGAGGCGGAACTGGGAGTAGAACGAGGCCACCGAGTATATCTGGCCCACGGTAATACCCAGGAACTCGGCCACGGCCGGCATGCCCTCTTCCGGCAGGTATCCGATTCTGCTCTGGATGTCCAGCAGAATGGGGACCAGCCTGTCAGGGGCGCTGTGATGCGCGGAGAGAATCTCTCTCACCAGGGGTTCGCGTGACTCTACTTCCAAGAGACCTCCCCGTTGCGAGTGCCGGGTAACCCGGGGTGTCGAACAGACGTCTCACTCCAGGGGAGTGCTCCCGGGCCGGGCCACCGACCGCGCCGGCAACCCCCGGGCTCCGGCTGGTGCCGGGGGCGCTTGCCGGGCACGTTCAGCGAATATGATAGGTGGCCAGGGCCGGGCGTGTCAAGGTGGCCCCGGTTGCTCGCAGGTGGCCCCGGCAGTAGAATAATGCATTGACCGGGCTGCCGGGATAGTCACCGGTGAGGGGGGAACCTTGAAACTGCTGGAATACGAGGCCAAGCAAGTCCTGCGGGACTACGGGGTGGCGACACCGCGGGGCCAGCTGGTGCGCACCGCCGAAGAAGCCACCGCGGCGGCACATCACCTGGCGCAACCGGTGGTGCTGAAGGCCCAGGTGGCGGTGGCAGGGAGGGGGAAGGCCGGGGGCATCCGCTTTGCTGATGATGCCGCCTCGGCCGGGAAGGAGGCGGCCCGCCT
>CAZBPZ010000077.1:0-7168 GCA_964493955.1 uncultured Dehalococcoidales bacterium
CGGTAACACTTTCCATCGAGGCAACACGGGGGGTGTATGGCTATCTCAAGTGCTAATCAAACATCCGGGCCAGGAGCTCGCGGTGGTAGTTGGCGTCGCCGAAGAGGGTGTCCAGGGCGCGCGAGCGCTTGAAGTAGAGGTGCATATCATGGTCCCAGGTGAAGCCGATGCCGCCGTGTATCTGGATGCCCTCGCCGGTTACCATCTTGTAGGTATCGCCGCAGTAGCTCTTGGCCATGGAGACGGCCCGCGGTGCCGAGGGGGCGCCGTCTTTGATTGCCTCGGCTGCCCATTCCATCAGCGAGCGGGCGTACTCCAGGTTGGAGAACATGTCGGCGCACTTGTGCTTGATGGCCTGGAAGCTGCCGATGGGCACGCCGAAGGCCTTGCGCTCCTTGGCGTAGTTCACGGTTGTCTCCAGCACCCACTCGCCGCCGCCCACCATCATGGCACAGATGGCGGCGGTGGCCCCCGGGGTCACCTCTTCCAGCAGCGGCCAGCCTTTGTCAACCTCGCCGATGATGTTGGCGGCGGGCACGGCTACCCGGTTGAGGATGACCTCGAACTGCTGGCGGGTCTGGTCCATTGTCTTGAGCGGGGTCACGTAGACTCCCCACTCGCTGGTATCCATCAGGAAGAGGGTGATGCCTTCGGCCGGGTCAGGGCTGCGCCGGGTGCGGGCCGGTACCAGCATGTAGTCCACGCCGCGGGCGTAGGGCACAAAGAGCTTGGTGCCGCTGAGGATGTAGTCGTCCCCCCGGGCGGTGGCCTTCATTTGCACCCCGCCCGGCCAGAGGTCGCCGTCCTCCTCCAGGAGGGCGGCCGTGCAGACGATTTCGCCACTGGCTATCTTCGGCAGGAACTCCTGCTTCTGCTCCTCGGTGCCGTGTTTGAGGATGAGCATCGCCACCAGCAGCACCGTCTCGATGAACGGGGCCGGCAGCAGGGCGCGTCCCATCTCCTCGCAGAGGATGGTGAGGTCGCGAAAGTTCATCCCACCGCCCCCGTACTCTTCGGGAAGTACCAGCCCGGTCCAGCCCACTTCTGCCATCTTCTTCCAGAGCTCGCGTGAGAACCCCACCTCGTCTTCCATCATCTGGCGCACATGGGTCTTGGGGCACTCGTTCTCCAGGAAGTCGCGCGCCATGGTGCGCAGCATTTCCTGCTCTTCGCTCAGAATGAATTCCATCTCCAATACTCCTTGCCGGCTACCGTCCGCCTGGTTACCGTGGCAGTCCCAGGATGCGTTCGGCAATGATGTTACGGTTGATTTCCGAGGTCCCCATCTCGATGGTGGCCCCGCGGGAGCGCAGCATGTTGTAGACCAGCTCGCCCCCCTCGACGGCGCGGCGTGAGCCGCGCATCATCTGGGAATAGGCCCCGATTATCTCCATCGTCAGGTCACCGCGGCGCTGGCGCATCTCGGCCTGGAAGTTCTTGAAGACGGAGGCCTCGTTGCCCATGACCCCGCCCCTGCGCAGCCGGGCGCGGAGGCGGATGCCGCTCCAGCGCATTGCCTCAAGCTCAATGGCAATCTGCATTATCCGCTGCCGGAAGGCGCTGTCCTCCCAGACCGTCCGTCCGTAGCGGCGGGTGTTCTGTGCCAGGCTTATCAGGCCTTCGACGCCGAGCAGGTCAGACGTGCCCAGGCCGGCCAGCCCGGTACCTTCGAGGCCGCCGCCCCCGCTGCGCTCCGCCATGAGGGCCGTCATGGCCACGTACCAGCCGCGGCCCTGCTCGCCCATCATGTTCTCGTGGGGGATGCGCATGTTGTCAAAGAAGAGCTGGCCGAACTCGGCCTCGCCCGACATCTGCCGCAGGGGGCTGCGGCTGAAGCCGGGGTACTGGGTGCTGAAGAGGAAGTAGGACAGGTTGCGGTGGCGGGGTGCGTCCGGCTCCGTCTTGGCCACGAGCAGGCCCCAGTCAGCGAACTCCCACATGCTGGTCCAGATCTTCTGGCCGTTGACCACCCACTCGTCGCCGTCACGCACGGCCGTGGTCTGGACGTTGGCCAGGTCCGAGCCGGCGTCCGGCTCGGAGAAGCCCTCGCACCAGCTTTCCTCACCGCTGAGTATCTTGGGGATGAAGCGTTTCTTCTGCCACTCCTGGCCGTGGACCAGGATGGTGGGGGCGGCTACCAGCAGGCCGAGGGAGAGGGGGCCGCCGGGTGTGCCGGTGCGGGCCATCTCCTCGCGGATGACGGCAATCTCCTCGGGCGGCCGCTCGATGCCGCCGTACTCCTTGGGGTAGCCGAAGCCGGTGTAGCCGGCGTCGTACAGTTTCTTTGTCCAGGCCTTGCCCAGCTCGTGCTGCTCACGGCTGAAGGGCGGCGGGGGGATGTACTCGGGCGTCCCCCAACCCTTGGGCAGGTTTTCCCTCAGCCAGGCCCGCACCTCCCGCCTGAGGGCATCAAGCTTTGATTGTCCGACAGTCATCGTCTCATCCTCCTGTGCCGCTATTGCTGATACCCGCCGGCGGCCAGTCGGTTGGCGTTAACACAGAGGCCGCCGGGTGATACTTGCTACGAAAGCCGTGCCTGGGGGCGGTTGCCCGTTCTTCGGGGGTAGGGGGGTGTCCATCTTCAGGTGGGGCTGGACCTGGCCGGGGAGCAGCTTCGGTCCGCATGTAAACCTCAAAGCCTGCTTGAGCTGCCTGCACCCCGGGGCCGTTTTCCTGCCGCCGGCCAGCTCCCGGGGCGAGCCTTCCCAGTGTAGGATTATCCCGGGGGGATGTCAAGATGGGGGGTGTACTCAGGGCAGCGCGGCGAAGCTCTGGAGCATCAGCTCCATCTCGGCGGCGTAGACCGGGTAGTCAGATTCCGGGACGATTGCTGTCACGCCGTACCGGGCAGGACCTTCGGCCAGGCAGCGTTCCACCACCCTGACCACGCCGCTGCCGATGTCCGGCCGGCCCGTCCATCTCAGCCAGCGGCCGGCCCCGGTACCGCCGGTCAGCACCTCGTCGGAGTCCAGGTGGAAGGAGACCCAGCCTGTCCGGCGCTGCGTGATACGGTCGTTGACCCACTGGTTGAAGTCCTGACCGGGTAGCCAGTACCGGCTTACCTCCACCCGGGCCGGGCCGGAGGGGTGCCGCAGGATGACCACTACCCCCTGGTCCGAGCCGGTCTCCTCCACGAGCCAGTCCTCCGGGTATGTCAGCGCCCAGTCTCCGGTGGCGTAGGTGCGTAGCCGGGCCAGGCCGATGTTGTTGGCCTGGCCCAGGAGCCGCTGTCCGGTGCTGTCGAATAGCCAGAGTTCGGCGGCAACGGTGCTGGCCCCGTCGGGCGGCGGCCCCGGCTGCCACCGCAGCTCCAGGCTGAGGGTCTCACCGGGCGGCACCTGGGCGAGCACCGGCGGCTCGTAGCTCTGCCCGGCCAGCCCGACGGTGGCCCGGGTGATGAAGAACGGCAGGTCACCCTCGTTGCCTACGGTTACCAGGGCGGTCTCAGGCAGCCGGTCGCCGCGGCGGGGGTAGATGATACTCTCGAGCACGGGCCTTGCTCCCTCGAACTCGGCGATGGCCAGCTCGGCCACCGTCTCCCCCTGCCACCGTTCCACGTGCAAAGTGTACCTGCCAGCCATTGGTGTCCCCAGCGCTGCCGGGGTCAGCGGTAATTGCACGCTGTGGCTGCCCTCGGTGATGCGCTGGGCCGGGCCGGTAGGCTGCCCCAGCGGGTCAAGGATTGTCAGGCCCAGTGGCTCCGGGGCTACCAGGCTGATAGAGAGGTAGGCCCGTGGTGTCCCCGTGGCCGGTTCCTCGGCCACGACCAGCTCCGGGGTCTCAATACGGATGTCGATTGCTGGCCCTTCCTCGGGTGGGGGTGTGGTCGGCGCGGTCCCTGCTCCGTCAGCCGGGGTCTGTCCGCCGGACGGGGCTTCGGTCTCTGCGGCGGGTGCTCCGGGCTGTTCCGTGATTGACTCACCGGAGATGAGGCGGAAGATGAGCGGCCGGGCATCGGTGGCAGACAGGGCGTAGCTGCCGCTGCCGCCGGCTCCCGGCTCGGCCGTGCCCTGGCCCAGGTGGATGCCGATGACCTCGCCCTTCAGGTTGGCCACCGGGCCGCCGCGGTACTGCGGGTCCAGGGGCAGGTACGTCTCCACGTAGGTAAGGTCGTCAACACGCCTTGTCCAGGCGATGATATCGCGCGTTACCGTGGGGGCTGGCTCACCTTCCAGCCAGCCCACCACCAGCACCGATTCACCGAGGTTGAAATCGGAAACGCTGCTCAGGATGGCGGGGGTCAGGTCGGCGGCCGCGATTTTGACGACGGTGATGCCGTGCACCTCGTCCCGTCCCAGTGCCATGCCCGGCAGCTGGCGACCGTCCGCCAGCAGGACGGTTACCTCGTCGTCCTCACCCAGCGTGTGGAGGCTGGTGGCGATG
The DNA here is from genome assembly GCA_964493955.1 of uncultured Dehalococcoidales bacterium. GTDB lineage: Bacteria > Chloroflexota > Dehalococcoidia > Dehalococcoidales > Fen-1064 > CAZBPZ01. Next base: position 4,384 of record CAZBPZ010000077.1, read on the forward strand.
TGTCCCTGCGGGGTGACGATTATTCCCGTGCCACTGCCGCCCCGGCCGCTCACCCTGACGACCGACTGCAGGATGACCTCTTCAGTGGTGGGCACCGGGGTGCAGGCCATCGGCCCGGCCAGGAAGAGGGCGAGCCAGGCCACCAGGGCAGGCACGGCCCACCACCGGCGGCCGTGCCGCCCTGGCAGGTCGGTCCTTGCCTTCAGGCCGGGTAAGTACATGTGCTTCCTTATACCATTGTAGCCCCCGGCGGCTTCCGTGGCGAATAGTACTTTCTGACCGTGTGGGTTCGGTGCCGGCCGATTGCCATGCCACCCCGGCTCGGCTATACTGGCCCCGAGTGGAAGCTGTCAGGAGGGGGTGAATGTCCCGGAAGGACAGGCTGCTCAAGCAGTGGATAAAGCACGGTTACCTGCCGGCCGAGGCAGTGGGCCGTGCCGCCGAGCGACGGCCCGCCCGGCCACCTCGCCCGGCCCGGCCCGGGCAACCCCCGCCGGAGGAGCCGCCTCCGGTGGAAGCACCAGTCCCGCCACCTGTCCCGGAGCGTCAGGCTTCCCGTTACGTGGCGCCAGCCACAACGCCCCGGCGCCCACCGGCCCACCAGCCGGCAGAACGCCGCGGCAGCGGCGCGGGCCTGCTGCTGGGTATCATCGTGGTGGTGTGGGTGGTGCTGACGGCGGTAGTACTTTACCTGAAGTTCATGGCTTGAGGGAGCGGCCCTGGATGCGGCGGGCGTATGTCCTGGCAATTGACCAGGGGACAACCGGGACCACTGCCCTGGTGCTGGATGACGGGGAGGTAGGGGCCGGCCCGCAAGAGAGTGGTCGGGGTGCCCGGATTTGAACCGGGGACCACCTGAACCCCATTCAGGTGCGCTACCTGGCTGCGCTACACCCCGACATAGCCCATCCTACCATTTTTCCATGAGCGCATCAATCATTGACCCTTCACCAGAGTCAGCTGAGGAGCCCCTGGCAACGCTGCTTCTGATAGCCTTCCGAATCCTGGAGAACAAGAGGATGAGGTGGCAGAGGGTCCGGGCGAGGGCCGGGGATATCGCCTGGATAGAGGTATCAAGAGCTCTGGAGCAGGAGCCAGCCAGGCCCGCCCGAGGCGGACCGGAGGAGGCACTGGCTGCCTGAGAGACTTGCCTGGGGTGACAGGCCGGGGTAGTATAGTATATGGCCAGACCGGATTTCCACCGGTTATGGGACACAGCCAGCGGTGTGCCTCACTCATCCGCTATTTAGGATACCACCCGTAGAAAAATATGCATGAATACAGCATCACCCGGAGTCTGTTGACCCTGGCTCTGGAAAAAGCTAACGAAGTCAAAGCCAGCAAGATTAGTAAAATTAATCTGGTTACGGGTGAATTATCCAGTATTGTTGATGAGTGCGTTCAGTTCTGGTTCGATTGCCTCAGTAAGGGTACCATAGCTGCTGGAGCCTGCCTCTCCTTTGAAAGGAGACCAACTACGTTGCGCTGCCGCAACTGCGGGGCAGTCTTCACCCCCACGAACTATGACTGGGCCTGTCCTGATTGCCACGAGGCAAGCATAGAGATAATATCCGGACGCGAATGCTATCTGGAAAGTATTGAGGTGGAGTAGGTGTCAATAAAAGTAATAACCATTGGTGAGGACATTCTCGGTACCAATGAGGCAAAAGCCAAGAGCAATCTGAACCGGCTGGACCACCACCGTATCCTAGCGATAAACATAATGTCTTCCCCGGGAGCTGGCAAGACCAGTCTCATCCTTAAAAGCATCAACCGGCTGAAATCAAAGTTTAGAATTGCGGTAATTGAGGGTGATGTTGCCTCCAGCATAGATGCCGAAAAAGTGCAACAACAAGGAGCCGCCGTAGTGCAAATTAACACCGCCGGTGGCTGCCACCTTGATGCCAATATGATAGAGAGTGCCCTGAACAACCTGCCCCTGGAAGATACCGATTTGCTGTTCATCGAGAATGTCGGCAACCTCATCTGTCCGGTTGAGTTTGCCCTGGGCGAACACAGGAGAGTCATGCTTCTAAGTCTGCCCGAGGGTGATGACAAACCGTATAAATACCCCGCGATGTTCGCCGACGCTGACGTGGTACTAATTAATAAAATCGACTTAAAGCCGTATCTGGATTTCGATATTGATGCCTTTCAAAAAACAGTCACCGGGTTGAATCCCAAGGTCAGGATATTCCCCATCTCCTGCCAGACTGGTGAGGGGTTGGAAGCATGGTTCTCTTGGCTGGAAACCGGGATAAAAGATAAGAAAAACCAGCAGGTGTGATGGCAAAAGTAACAAGTCTCAACTTGGTTCGTATCAGCGTCAAAGGCGTGGTGCAGGGCGTCGGCTTCCGGCCGTTTGTTTACCAGCTGGCGGCCAAACATAACCTTAGAGGGTGGGTATGCAACACCTCAGAAGATGTCAGGATTGAGGTGGAGGGAAAAGAACAGGATATTGAGCAGTTTCTGCTGGGGCTGAGAGAGCAATCACCGCCCTTGTCTCATATTGAGGATATTGCCATTACCCAGGGCTCACCGGCCAATTATGAGAAATTTGAAATTCGCCACAGTATCGCCGAAGAGGGTAAATACCAGCTTGTTTCCCCGGACATTGCTACCTGCCGGGAGTGTCTCAAGGAAATCTTCAATCCGAAAGACCGCCGCTACCGCTACCCTTTCACCAACTGCACCAACTGCGGACCCCGCTTTACCATAATCGTGGATATACCTTACGACCGGCCTAGCACCACCATGCGCTACTTCCAGATGTGCCCCGAATGCC
>CAZBPZ010000078.1:0-7104 GCA_964493955.1 uncultured Dehalococcoidales bacterium
CCCGTGAGAGGGCACATCTACTTCGACGTGGAGACCGCTATCAAGGATGAAATTGAAGCCCTGGAACGCAGCGGCACCGACCCGCAGCGCCTGGCCAGCCTCCGGCGGAAGTATGACCTGGCCGTCTTCTCGCGGCGCCAGCTCCAGCCGATGCGGCGCTACATGCAGCTGGTCCACCAGGACCCGTACACCTCGCTCAACCCCCGCATGAAGGTGCGTGACATCGTCGGCGAAGCCATTATCGTGCACCACCTGCTGCCGCGCCGGCAAATCCCGGCCCGCGTGGCCGAGCTCCTGAACCTGGTGGGCCTTTCCGAACGCTTCCTCAGCCGCTACCCCCACGAGTTCAGCGGTGGCCAGCGCCAGCGGATTGCCATCGCCCGGGCGCTGGCTACCGGGCCACGCTTCATCGTGTTTGACGAGCCGACTTCAGCCCTGGACGTGTCGGTGCAGGCGCAGATACTGGACCTCCTGGGCCAGCTCAAGCAGGAGCAGGACCTTACCTACCTCTACATCACGCACAACCTCACCGTGGCCGAAAGCGTCTGTGATAGGCTGGCAGTAATGTACCTGGGCAAGCTGGTGGAGGTTGGCGACCCGGTAACCATCTTCCAATCACCCTACCACCCTTACTCGCAGGCCCTGGTGGCCGCCACCCCCGTGCCCGACCCCACCCGCCGCCGCGGCCGCATCGTGCTGCCCGGCGAGGTACCCAGCCCCGCCAACCCTCCCCCCGGCTGCCACTTCCACCCCCGCTGCAGCCGCGCCACCGACCAGTGCCGCCAGGCCGAGCCACCCCTCGAGCCCCGCGGTGACCGCCTGGTTGCCTGCTGGCACCCGCTTTCCTAGCCGCCCCCTGCCCCAGCCTTGACAGCCCCCCGCCGTATCCATTATCTTCAGAAAACCGGACCACCGGGCACGAGCAAAAAGTGTGCGGCCTTACCACCAGGTCTACGTTGTCGCAAGGCTGCACCCGGACAAGGAGGAGCCATGGCAGGTATAACATCCTACGGTGCGTACATCCCCTTCTACCGGCTGGGTAAGGAGACAGCCGGCTGGGGCCTGCCGACCGAGAAACCGGTCTGCAACTTCGACGAAGACAGCATCACCATGGCAGTTGCCGCCGGGATGGACTGCATTGACGGGCGTGACCGGGAGGCTGTTGACGGCCTGCTCTTTGCCACCACCACCTCACCCTACGTGGAAAAGCAGGGGGCCGCCCTCGTCGCCGCTGCCGTGGACCTCAGACGTGACATCATCACCAACGATGTGACCAACTCGCTCCGGGCCGGCACCCAGGCCCTGCGGGCCGCCCTTGATTCTGTCAAAGCCGGCTCCGCCAGGCAGGTCATGGTCACCGTGGCCGACTGCCGTACCGGTACGCCCGGCAGCGAGTTTGACCGGACTTCCGGTGACGGTGCCGGGGCACTCCTCATCGGCGATGACGATGTCATCGCCAGCATAGTTGACAGCTACTCGGTGTCCGACGAGCTCATGGACATCTGGCGGGCCGAGGGTGATACCCGGGTACGCTCCTGGGAAGACCGCTTCATCCTTCAGACCGGCTACCTGTCAGTCATGCCCGAGGCCGTCCGCGGCCTGCTCAAGAAGACCGGCCTGAGTGTCGGGGAGATTGACCGGGCGGTGCTCTACGGCCCGAACCCGCGGCGGCACCAGGAGATGTGGCGCCAGCTCGGCTTCCAGCCGGAGCAGGTGCAGGACCCCCTCTTCGGCAGCATGGGCAACACCGGCTCGGCCTATCCCATCATGCTGCTCATCGCCGCCCTGGAAGAGGCCAGGCCGGGGCAGAAAATCCTGCTCGCCAGCTACGGCGACGGGGCCGATGCCATTCTCCTCGAGACAACCGACAAAATAGCCAGCTTCAACGGCAAGCGGGGCATCAAGGGGAACCTGGAGAAGAAACGCATCCGCAAGAGCCGCGGTATCCGCGGGGCCGAGCTGCAGGGGCTGAACGGGGCGGGACCCTCGGTCTCGGCCCGGTGGCGTGAGCGCGACGCCATCGACCGCCTCCACGGCAGCAAGTGCCTGAGCTGCGGCCTCGTCCAGTACCCGCCGCAGCGCATCTGCACGCGCTGCCATGCCAAGGACCAGTGGGAAACGGTGCGCCTCTCCGACAAGAAAGGCAAGATTTTCACCTTCTCGCTGGACTACCTCGTGCCCGGTATCGACCAGCCGCTGGCCATCACGATTATTGACTTCGAAGGTGGCGGCCGCGGCCTGTTCATGATGACCGACCGCGAGATTGAGGACGTCCAGTGTGAAAAGCCGGTGGAGATGAGCTTCCGCAAGCTCCGCTCGTCCGGCGGGGTGCACAACTACTACTGGAAGGCCATCCCGCGGCGCTTCTAAGAGAGGAAACACCCAACTACACAGGGAGGCAAGGAAAATGCAGAGCATCAAGGACAGAGTCGCCATCGTCGGCATGGGGTGCTCCAAGTTCGGCGAGCGCTGGGACACCGGCACCGAGGACCTGCTGGTGGAGTCCACCTCGGAGGCGTTTGAGGACGCCGGCATCACCGTCGACGATATCCAGGCCGCCTGGCTCGGCACCCAGAACCAGATGTCAGGCCAGGTCCTGGCCGAGGCGATTAAGACGGAGTACATCCCCATCACCCGTGTTGAGAACTTCTGTGCCACCGGCACCGATGCCATCATGAACGCCTGCTTCGCCGTGGCCGCCGGCGTTTATGACATCGTCCTCGTGGCCGGCGTGGAGAAGCTCAAGGACTCCGGGGTCGGCTTCCTCACCGGTGGCGGGGGACAGCCTTCCGCCCAGATTGCCCCGGGGGTACCACCCCCGGCCCAGTTCGCCCTGGCCGCCAACCGCTACTTCTACCAGTACGGGCTGAGCTACGAAGAGGGCAAGCACATGCTGGCCCTGATTGCCGTCAAGAACCACCACAACGGCTCGCTCAACCCCAAGGCCCACTTCCAGCGCGAGATAACGGTGGAGCAGGCCATCAACGCCCCGATACAGGCCTTCCCGCTGGGGCTGTACGACTGCTGCGGGGTCAGCGACGGCTCGGCCGCCGCCATCATCACCCGACCCGAAATCGCCAAAACAATGCGGGACGACTACATCGTGGTGAAGGGGCTGGGGCTCGGGGTGGGCGGCCAGCAGGGCAGCCTGCGCGACTATTACGACTTCACCCACTTCCCGGAGTCAGTGGCCGCCTCACGGATGGCCTACGAGCAGGCCGGCGTCACGGACCCGCGCCAGGAGATAGACGTCTGCGAGGTGCACGACTGCTTCTCCATCACCGAGGCCATCACCATGGAGGACCTTGGCTTCAGCCCCAGGGGCAAGGTCCGCGCCGATATTGAGAGCGGCTTCTTCACCCTGGAAGGCAAAGGCCCCAAGATAAACACCGACGGCGGCCTGAAGTGCTTCGGACACCCCATCGGGGCCAGCGGCATCCGCATGATATACGAGGTCTACAAGCAGCTCCAGGGCAAGGCTGACAGGCGCCAGGTCAAGGACGTGCGGCTGGGCATGACCCACAACCTGGGCGGCCGGCCCGGTTCCTTTACCGGGGCCGTCTCAATCTGGGGCCTGCCGGAATAGCCCCACCGCCGCCACAGACCACGAAGAGACCGGCCGCCGCGACGGGGCCAGGCCCGGCCTCAACCGGTGGGACCGGGGGGCGAAGTGTGCCCACAGGGAGGAAGCAGGCCATGGACTTTTCTTACACACCGGAGGAAGAAGCCTTCCGCCAGCGGCTGCGTGACTGGCTGGCGGACAACATGAAGGAGCTGCCGGAGTGGTGGGGCCGCCGCGATATCCCCGGGCCGGAAATAGACTCGGACGAGTACCACCAGTTCAGCATCTGGTGGCACCGCAAGCTCTACCAGGCCGGCTTCGTGGGCATCACCTGGCCCAGGGAGTACGGCGGCCAGGGCCGCCCGCTGATGGAGCAGGTCATCTTCTACGAGGAAATCGCCCGGCACCGCGCCCCCGGCCTGGCCAACACCCACGGCATCGGCTGGTGCGGCCCGGCCATCCTCGCCCACGGCACCGAGGCCCAGAAAAAACGCTTCATCCCCAAGATACTGAGCGCCGAAGAGATATGGTGCACCTTCTACTCCGAGCCGGAGGCGGGCTCGGACATGGCCAACGTGCAGACCCGGGCCGTTGAGGACGGGGACTACTTCGTGGTCAATGGCCAGAAGGTCTGGAGCAGCGGTGCCCACCGGGCCGACTGGGCGGTGCTGCTCGTCAGGACCGACCCCGAGGCCCGCAAGCACCGTGCCCTGAGCTACCTGATGGTGGACATGAAGACACCGGGTATCACGGTGCGCCCGCTGCGCAACATCACCGGCACGGCCGAGTTCAACGAGACCTTCTTTGACAACGTGCGTGTGCCCAAGGACCAGCTCATCGGCGAGAAGAACATGGGCTGGTACGTGGCGGCCGGTGCTCTGGAGTACGAGCGCTCCAGCGCCGGGGCCGCCATTGCCCGCGAGAACAGCCTCAGGGACCTCATCCTGCTCGCCCGCGAAATGGGGCGCAACCAGGACCCCATCGTACGCCAGCGGCTGGCCCAGCTCTACATCGAGGCCGGCATCCTCAAGTACCTGGCCCTGCGCGGCCTGACACACGAGCTCCGGCACGGCCGGCCCGGCCCGCAGGGGGCCATGGGAAGCGTCTTCAGCATGGAGTTCAACCAGCGCCTGCAGGACTTCGCCATGTACCTCCAGGGGCCGTACAGCAACCTGGTGCGTGGTTCCAAGCACGCCGTGGAGCACGGGCGCTGGCAGTACGGCTTCCTCAGGTCACGTGGCAACACCATCGAGACCGGCACCTCCGAGATAAAGCGCAATATCATTGCCCAGCGGGTGCTGGGCCTGCCCCGGTGGACCACCTAGGAGAAAGGTGATGGACTTCGAACTGGGTGAAGAACAGGTCATGCTCAAGACATCAGCCCGGGACTTCCTGGAGAAGGAGTGCCCCCGGAAGCTGGTGCGGGAAATGATGGACGACGAGAAGGGCTACTCCCCGGAGCTCTGGCAGAAGATGGCCCGGCTCGGCTGGCAGGGGCTCGTCTTCCCCGAAGAATACGGCGGCAGTGGCAGTACCTTCCTTGACCTGGCCGTGCTGCTCGAGGAAATGGGGCGCGCCCTGGTCCCCGGCCCCTTCTTCGCCACGGTGGTGCTGGCCGGGCGCCTGCTCCTGGCCGCCGCCAGCCAGGAGCAGAAGCAGCGCTACCTGCCCGGCATCGCCCGCGGCGATACCATCATGACACTGGCACACGCCGAGGCCGGGGGTGGCCTCGAGGCCACCGACGTGCAGGTACGCGCCACCGCCCGCAACGGCGGCTACACCATCAACGGCACCAAGCTGTTCGTCCCCTGCGCCCACGTAGCCCACCACCTGATAGTCAGCGCCCGCACCGGGGACAGCGCCGAAGACATAACCCTCTTCCTGGTTGATGCCGGCACCGAGGGCACGGGCATTGAAGTGCTGAAGACACTGACCGGCCACAAGCTCTGCGAGGTAACCTTCAGCAATGTCAACGTGCCGCCGGAAAATATCATCGGGAAGCTCAACCAGGGGTGGCCCCGGCTGAGCAACCTCCTGGCTGAGGCCGCCATCGCCGAAAGTGCCTGGATGGTAGGTGGCGCCCAGTGGGTGCTGGAAACGTCGGTTGAATACGCCCGGGAGCGGGTGCAGTTTGGCCGCCCCATCGGCAGTTTCCAGGCCATCCAGCACAAGCTGGCCAACATGGCGGTGGCGGTGGAGGGGGCCACGGCCTTCGTGTACTACGCCGCCTGGACCGTCAGTGAAGACGACCCGGACAAGATGCTGGCCGCCTCGGTGGCCAAGGCCTGGTGCAGCGACACCTACCTGCAGGCAGCCTACGACGGCATCCAGGTACACGGCGGCATCGGCTTCACCTGGGACCACGACATGCACCTCTACCTCAAGCAGGCCCGGCAGTCCCAGGTGGCCTACGGCGACGCCGACTACCACCGCGAGAAAGTGGCGCAACTGCTGGATGTTTAACCAGCCCCGGCGGCCGCCACCTGATGCGACTGGCTATGACCCCTCCTCCTGAACCGGACGCTTAAACAAACACCAGCCGCAGCGGCCGGCCACCCCACCGGGTGGTAAGCGCCACCCTCAATGAAAAGCCCCCGGGCAGGCAGACTCACCGCCACCTGCCCGGGGTGATAGACCCAACAACCCCCGGCCGCGGCCGCGCCTGACGGCACGCAGCGGCCCGGGGCCCTAGCTGTGGACCCGGTAGCGCAGGCCACGCCCGCGGCCGCTCGTCTCAAGCTGAGCGGCATTGACGAGCCGGGTCAGCCCGGCCCGGACAGCACGCATCGTAAAGGACAGGCCCTTACCTGCCAGGTAGTTACGCACTTCCCCGATGGTATGCGGCTCCGCGAAGAAGCCATCGCTCACGCCCTGGCGCAGCGCCTCGATGCAGGTGGCCGGCTTTACCTCCACCTCACGGGCAGGCCGGCCCCGCTTCCGTGCACCGGTTTTACGGCCAGCACGCTCAACTGCCGGGGCGGCCGCAGCCGTGCCCATCAGCCCCTTAATGGCTGCTCCGTACTTTTTCAGGTTACCACTGACAAAGTCCAGCGGGCCTTCAAATTCGATGATACCTTCCTTGGTGTTAATTACCACCCTCGCTCTTTCCATTCACTCCTCTCCTTATTGGAATAAAGGTTTATTCTCCTTTAAGAATATCACGCACGAAACCGGAAATCAATAGTCAAGAAAAAATAAATACTCCGCGAAGAAATTCCTATTACCAGCCTTATAAGAAGTCTTTATCAAGTTTGTCATTATCCCTGCCTACGGCACCGGGGACCGGTAAGACTGCTGTCTTTGCACACCAGATGGAGCAGACCACATGCCCAGAAACACCAAACCGGGCGGCGCCCCCACGGGTACGTGTTCCTTCCTCATGTCCCGCCTCCATATCATAGTCGCTGGCCCGTCTATCAGACAGCCTAGGCCCTGTCAGCCAAAAGCCCCCCCTTACCTCAGGCTGCCGTACCTTGACGGCGCTGGGGCAAGCGTCTATACTCGGTATATCCGTGAAGGCGATGGCGGAGGCATGCCCCCCA
>CAZBPZ010000079.1:0-6942 GCA_964493955.1 uncultured Dehalococcoidales bacterium
TGTTTTCAGGTTGATGACACTTTCGGGTTTGTCCGGCATGATACCTAACCTCCTTAGACGTTTCTTTAGTAACCGGATGCCTCAACGATACCTGCTGCAGGACCGAGGCGGCCCAGCTTGCCCTCCTGGCAGTTCTGCGGGAGCAGGGTAACCCGGCCGGACAGTACAGGTCTCACGACTGTCAAGCAGGGCGGCAACCGTCCACCGGGAATACCCTGCCTCCGGCCGCTATTCGGTGACACCTTTGAAGGAATAGCCCGGTCTCAGAACGGGCCTAACCCTCCCGACGGTCAGCAACGATTCGATGCAATCTCTAAGGGAATCGTCCAGGGGCCTGAAAGTAATGTTTAGTAGCGCTCGAATCCGGTCGTTACGCAGGTCGGTGCCCCAGTAGATTGCCCGCCGCTCTCTGGCTTTACGCAGGGACTCCTCGTCCAGGTCCTCACTCAGGTCAGGGGTGGCGTACCCGAGCTCAGGCAACAACCTGTCGATACTCCTGCAAACGTCCTCAATGTCTATCCGGTCAGTTGAGCAGGCGAGGTAACGCTCCCCGTTCCTGACGAAGACACTTTCCAGCAGGCCAACCTGGCACGCTGCGTGGTCACGTACATCAACAGTATGCCAGGGACGGTAGCCGTGAACTGCGGGATTGCACTTGCCTTGTAACATCAGCTCTATCAGGTGCTGCCAGGGCCCCCCACTTTTCTGGTGCTCTGACTGTATCGGGCCCACGTTGTCACCCGGGCAGCATATGATGGTATCCCACCGGCCGCTCTCCTTGGCCGCCTCGGTGAAGGCCCGCTCCGCCTGTTCCTTGCTGATGGAGTAGGCCGTGCGTTTGGGACTGTCAGGGTCAGGGTAGCGGTCCTCGTAAATGACCGGGCGGTTTACCATCTCGGAGAGGTTGGTCTCGGACACCACCGCCGCAATGCTAGAGGTGAAGACAAGGCGTGAGACAGTCCCGGACTTGTTAATGCTCTCGGCGATGTGGTCGCAGACCTTCCTGACGTAGTCCTGATTCCCGTAGTTGCTGATATGGGAGACATGTGCAACGCCGTGGCACCCCTTGAAGATGTCGTCAAAGCAACCGGGGTTGTCCAGGTTGGCCGAATGCAATGTCAGACGGCCGGTGGCATATCCTGGCATGGCCTTGAGAAAGGCCGTCTTGGTGGTGTCATTGACATCACGGACGCAGGCCCGTACCCGATAGCCTTTGTCGAGTAATGTACGAACGACCCAGCCTCCAACGAAGCCGGCAGCACCGGTGACGGCAACTGTGCCGCCCTTGGGAATCGGGGGCATAGCAGTCCTCCTTGGATCTTAAGTTTATGTATAGACTATACGCCAGGCGAAACAGGAACGGGGTGCAGCAGGCCGGGCGGCACTCCTATGGCTGGACAGGTAGGGGTAGGAAAGTCTGGCGCTGCGGGCTGGCATTCTCCTGACCAAGCAGAGTCTGTCTCCTCGAACTCACTCGGCGGCCGGTAACCGGGGCTGAATGAAGTATCTCTCAGTATAGACCTCTTCACTGAAAAAGAGAAGTCCGGTTACTACATCCTGGCAGGTCTCATACTCCCACAGGTACATCTCCTCGTGTTTCACTAGCTTGAAAAAGCCCTCCATCCCGGCATTCTTGCATTATACGTAAGGCTGGTCCGGATGAGGATGTAGGTGATGTCCGAAAGCATACCTGGTTCGGCTGGGCCATCTTCACCCTGGCCGTGCCCGGCAGGAACTCGGGGGCAGATGCTCAGGAGCGCACCATCACCAGCAGCATCTTGAAGGCCTTCGTGGCCCTGAGGGCGTGCGGCTCGTTGGCCCGGCATGAGGACAACCTCCCCGCTGCGGACAGCATGTGCCCGACCGAATATGGCGACCTCGGCCTCACCGTATCAATATGCTGGGTCAGCAGGGCGGCAAAGAGGCGGATGAAAGATACTATGTGCTCAAGGTAAGCAGGCCCCACATCCTCCCCGGTGTCAAAGCTGGCCACAACCACCCGCACTTTCATATTCGCGGCGGGGCAAATTGCCAGCCCGGTGTGATATAATCGGCGATGCCTGCCCGGCGTATCGGCAGAGCCACGCTACTAAGGAGGTCAGCATGCCAGCAAGTGGAGAAGGACTGCTTGGCCCTTACCGGGTTCTTGACCTGACAGACGCCAGGGGCTGGATGTGCGGCAAGTTGATGGGTGATATGGGGGCGGATGTCATCAAGATTGAGCCGCCCGGTGGCGACCCCGGCCGCCACATTGGACCCTATTACAGGGACGAAAAAGACCCGGAGAAAAGCCTCTACTGGTTTGCCTGCAACAGCAGCAAGCGGGGCGTGACGCTGGACCTGTCAAAACCTGCCGGCCAGGACGTGTTCCGCCGCCTGGTGAAAGGGGCTGACTTCGTCATCGAGTCGTTTGCGCCCGGTTACATGGCCAGTCTCGGCCTCGGCTACGCCGACCTGGAGAAGATAAACCCGGGTATTATCATGGTCTCCATCACCCCGTTCGGGCAGACCGGGCCGTACCGGGACCTGAAGGCGTCGGACCTGGTGCTCTGGGCTACCGGGGCGGGGCCGATGATGCGCTCCTTTGGCGACCATGACCGGCCCCTGATGCGTATCAGCCACCACCCGCAGAGCTACTACCACGCCGGCACCGAGGCGGTGGTGGGGGCGCTGGTGGCCCTCTATCACCGCGGTCAGACCGGTGAGGGCCAGCATGTTGATGTGTCCATCCAGGAGTGCATGAGCTTCTTCCCGGTGGGAGACTGGGACCTCAACCACCGGGTGAGGGAGCGCGGTGCCACCGGGCTGCCGGTACGGGTGCGCCACATCTGGCCCTGCAAGGACGGCTATGTCATGTGGCGCTATACCGGCGGCCCCAATGCCGTCCGCCACAGCATTCCGCTGGTGAAGTGGATGGCGGCCGAAGGCAAGGCGGACGAGTGGCTCCAGAACTTCGACTGGGCAAACTTCAGCCACTTTACCACCACGCAGGACGTCATTGACCGCATGGAGGAGCAGACCATCGCCTTCTTCATGAGCCACACCAAGGCGGAGATAATGGAAGGTGCCATCAGGTACCGTATCATGCTCTACCCGGTAGCTGCCGCCAACGATATCCACCAGAGCCCGCAGCTGGAGGCACGTGGTTTCTGGCGGGAGGTGGAGCACCCGGAACTCCAGGCCAGCATCCGCTACCCCAGCCGGTGGGCCAACCTCTCAGAGGCTTCACCGGGTATTTCACGGCGGCCCCCGCTCATCGGTGAGCACAATCAAGAGGTGTACGGGGAAGAGCTCGGCCTGTCGGCCGAGGAGCTGGCCCGGCTCAGGCAGGCGGGTGCCATTTGAGTCATCAGGCTGCGAGGAGGAAGATAATGCCACAGCTACCGCTTGAAGGGATAAAGGTTGCCGACTTTACCTGGGTCTGGACCGGCCCCACCACCACCAAGGTGCTGTCCGATTTCGGGGCCACCGTGCTGCGTATCGAGAGCAAGGTAAGACCGGATGTCTGGCGCATTCAGCCGCCGTTTAAAGACGATGTCCCGGGATTGAACCGGGGGGCTATCTTCAACCACCAGAATACCGGTAAGTTGAGCTGCAGCGTGAACCTGGGACTGGAGAAGGGGAAGGAGATTGCCAAGCGCTTCGTTGCCTGGGCCGACATAGTAGCCGATAACTTTGCCGGCGGGGCGATGGACCGGATGGGGCTTGGCTACGAGGTGCTCCGGAAGATAAAACCTGACATAATCATGCTCAGCTCCTCGCTGCTGGGGCAGACCGGCCCGTGGCATAACAGCCCCGGTTACGGCGACCAGCTGACGGCTATCTCGGGCATAACCCAGATTGCGGGCTGGCCCGACCGCATCCCGGGCGAGGTGGGGTTCTATACTGACTACATCGCGCCGCGCTTCAATGCCCTTACCATCCTGGCGGCGCTGGACTACCGGCGCCGCACCGGCAAGGGGCTGTACCTGGACGTGGCCCAGCACCAGGGGAGCCTGCTCTACGTGGCCCCACTCTTGCTGGACTACGGTGTCAACGGGCGGGTGGCCGGGCGCAACGGCAACCGGGACGAGTACGCCTCACCACACGGCAACTTCCGCTGTCGCGGCAACGACCGCTGGTGTGCCATCACCATCTTCACCGACGAGGAGTGGCAGGCCTTCAAGAAGGTCATCGGCAACCCGGCCTGGGCTGACGAGCCGAGGTTCGCCACCCTGAAGGGCAGGAAGGCCAACGAAGACGAGCTGGAGAGACTGGTGGAGGCGTGGACGGTGAATCAGGTCGACTGGGAGGTGATGGAGCAGATGCAGGCTGCCGGGGTGCCGGCTGCCGTTTGCAACGACCCCCAGGACCAGATGGAGAAAGACCCCCAGCTCAGGTCCCGCCGTTTCTACCAGGAGCGTGAGCACCCGGAGCTGGGTACCTACCACCCACCGCGGCAGCCCTGCGTTCTCTCGAAGACGCCGTGCCAGATCAAGCGCGCGCCGCTCTACGGGGAGCACAACGAGTACGCCTTCAAGGAGATACTGGGGATGACCGACGACGAGATTGCCGAGCTCGTCATTGAGGGGGTCATCCAGTAACCGTGAGGCCGGCTGGCAGGATTGGGGCCGGGGACCGGGCTTCAGCCTTCCTCTTTCTTGCCGGGGTAGGGCAGGGGGGAGAAGATGCTGTTTGAGGCACGCTGTGGCACTACTGCCATGGGTATCATGCCCCACGGTGACATTGACCGCGCCCTTGAGCTGGCAATGGGGCTTGATGTCCCGTTCTGGCCGCAGCTACCCCGGCTGGGGGTGCGGGAGGACATGTATGTCCAGGCCTCCGAGCACTTCCCCGGTATTGTCCTCGACGAGGTGACCGGCCGGATAACGCTGGATAGCACCCGCTTCGCCGGGGAAATGGCGGCCTACTCGGAAAGGATGCTCCGGCCGGATGCCTTCCGCCTCACCCCGGAGTACTCGCTGGTCTACCACCGCTTTCTGGAGATGCCGCTGGATGACCGGCCCGCCATCCGCGGCCAGCAAATTGGCCCGGTGAGCTTTGGCTTCAAGGTCGTTGACGAGGACAGACGCCCCATCATCTATAACGAGGATATCAGGGTAATACTGTACGACTTCATGCAGCGTAAGGCCAACGTCCAGTACCGGGAGCTGCGCCAGAAGAACGAGCGGGCCTTTGTCTGGCTGGACGAGCCGGGCCTGGGCTGGGCCTTCAGCGGCATGACAGGCTACGATGATGTGCGGCTCCGGGCCGACTACCGGGCCTTCACGGAAGGTCTGGAGGGGGCGCGGGCACTGCACCTCTGCGCCAATGTGAACCTGCCGTACCTGCTGGACCTGGGGATAGAGATACTGTCTTTTGACGCCTTTCAGCTCGAGGTCATGCCGCGACACTACGCCGTCGCGGTGGCCGACTTCCTGCGCGGGGGCGGCATTATCTCCTGGGGCATTGTCCCCGTCAGCAGCCTGGGACTGGCCACCGAGAGCCCGGCCAGCCTGACCGACCGGCTGCTTGGCTACTGGAGTATCGTGGCAGACGGCGGCGACATCGCGGTTGAGCGGATTGCGGAGCAGGCCCTGATTGCCCCGGCACGCTGCATGCTCAAGGACATCGGTCTGGTGGATGCCACGGATAACGGAGGGGAGAAGGCCACCCTCAGCAGCCGCGAGGAGCAGCTCGTGGAGAAGGCTTTCGGCTGGCTGGCCGAGGTATCACACCGGCTGCGCCGGCACCTTCACCTCTAGTGCCCCGGCTTTACACGCCGGCCGACCTCAAGCTACAATCCGCCCCAGAGATACCGCTGCCGGGTACACCCGGCAGCCGAGGTACGTATTCCGATGGGTAGCATGGTACCGCGCAGCCGCCTGCTGATAGTGGCCTATGCCCTGGTCATCGTTGTCGGCATCGGCATCGCCGGCTACATGGTAATTGAGGGCTGGTCATTCCTTGATGCCGTCTATATGACGGTTGTCACTCTCAGCACGGTTGGCTACCGGGAAGTGCATGTGCTTTCCAGTGCCGGGCGGGTCTTCAGTATCTTCCTGATTGTGGCCGGCGTGGGCATTATGCTCTACACCATGACCACGATTGTCCAGTACATCTTTGAGGTCCGGATAGGGAGTCTCTGGGGGAGGCGACGTATGCAGGACAAGATCAGTAAGCTGAGGAATCACGTTATTCTCTGTGGCTACGGCCTGGTGGGCCGCGAGGTTGCCCGCGTTTTCGGGGCCGAGGGGGTGCCGTTCGTGATAATTGACCAGGACCCGCAGGCGGTGGCACTGGCAATCGAGGCCGGCTACCTGGTGCTATCAGGAGATGCCACCGTTGATGATACTCTTGAGAGTGCTGGCATTACTCAGGCGCGTGCCCTGGTAGCCGCCCTGGGCAGCGACGCTGATAATGTCTATGTAACCCTGACCGCCCGGGAGAAACGGCCCGACCTTTTCATCGTGGCACGGGCCTCCAGCAGCGAGTCGGAGCGCAAGCTCTTGCGTGCCGGTGCCAACCGCACGATGTCACCCTACGGTGTCGGCGGGCGGCGCCTGGCACTGCTGACACTGCGGCCGGTGGTGGTGGATTTCGTGGATACCACCATGTCCAGCCTGGGGGGTGAGCTGATGCTGGAGAACATCCACATCTCGGCTGATTCCCCCATCGTCGGGAAGACAATCGGGGAAAGCCGGCGCCAGGCCGGCGGAGCGACGATTCTGGCCATCAAGAAGGGCAACGGGCGCCTGCTGGCAAATCCTCCCCATGACACCCGGCTTGATGTGGATGACCAGATTGTGGTAATCGGGACGCGGGGCCAGCTGCGCGTGCTTGAAGGCTCTGTCCAGTAGTTTGACCGGCCGGCAGCCCACCGGTATACTTGTCCTGAGAGTGCTCCCGGGCTCGTAGCTCAGCGGCAGAGCGGTCGGCTCATAACCGATTGGTCGTAGGTTC
>CAZBPZ010000080.1:0-6858 GCA_964493955.1 uncultured Dehalococcoidales bacterium
ACGATCGGGCGTTGGTGTTCGATCACCGCGAGGGCGCGACCTGGCACGTGGGGCCGCCCGGCAGCCGCGCGCCGAAACCGGCCGCCGCGGGCGGGTCCGCTGCAGCGCCGGCACAGATCGAGGGCACCGAGCTGCGCTCCAACTTCGAGCCCGGCACCTACACGCGCGCCGTGCAGAATGTCAAGGACTACATCGCCGCAGGGGATATCTTCCAGGCCAACCTCTCGCAGCGGTTCGAGGCGGAGCTGGCGGTCTCGCCCTGGGAACTTTACCGGCGGCTGCGCCGGGTCAACCCGGCCCCCTTTGCCTGCTACCTCGGCTTTGACGTGGTGACGGTGGTGGGGGCTTCGCCGGAGCGCTTCCTGTGCAAGCGGGGTGACCGGCTGGAGACGCGCCCCATCAAGGGGACCCGTCCCCGTGGCCGCACCCCGGAGGAGGACGAGGCACTGGCCGGCGAGCTTGTGGGCAGTGCCAAGGATCGCGCCGAGAACATCATGATAGTGGACCTGGAGCGTAACGACCTGGGCCGGGTCTCGCGCTACGGTACGGTGAAGGTGACGGAGCTGGCCATCCTGGAGGTCTATCCCACCGTCTTTCACCTCACCTCCACCGTGGAAGGGCGGCTGAGGCGGGGCAGGGATATCTTTGACGTGCTGCGGGCCACTTTCCCCGGCGGCTCCATCACCGGGGCGCCCAAGGTGCGCTCAATGGAGATAATCGACGAGCTCGAGCCGACCCGTCGCAGCATCTACACCGGCAGCATCGGCTACATTGGTTTTGATGGTGATGCCGACCTCAACATTGTCATCCGGACCTTCATAGTCAGGGACGGCACCGCCTACTTCCAGGTGGGTGGGGCGGTGGTCTATGACTCCGAGCCGGAGGCCGAGTACGAGGAGACGCTGCACAAGGCCAGGGCACTCATCACGGCGCTGAATAGCACGTGAGCGGGCTGATGGTTATCATCATTGATAACTATGATTCGTTCGTCTATAACCTGGCGCAGTACCTGGGGGAGCTGGGCTGGCGGCCGGTGGTGCACCGCAACGATGCGGTGACGCTGGCCGAAATCGAACGTGCCCGCCCCTCCCATATCATCATCTCGCCGGGGCCCTGCACCCCGCTCGAGGCCGGCATCTCCAACGATGTTATCCGCCATTTCGGGGGCAGGGTGCCCATCCTGGGGGTGTGCCTGGGGCACCAGTGCATCGGCTACGTGTACGGCGGCAGGATTGGCCACGCCCCGGTGCCCACCCACGGCAAGAGCTCGCTCGTCTATCATGACGGCCGCACCGTTTACACCGGCCTGCCCAACCCATTTGAGGCAGGCCGCTACCACTCGCTGGTGGTGGAGGACGGCGTGCCGGACGTGCTGGAGAAGACGGCCGTGACCAGTGACGGGCTGGTGATGGGGGTACGGCACCGCCGCTACACGGTGGAGGGGGTGCAGTTCCACCCCGAGTCCATCATGACGGACGTGGGCCATGCCCTGCTGCGTAACTTCCTTGGCTATCGCGGCGGGGCCTGGCCGGAGGCAAGTGGCGGTGAGTGAGCTCGTTTACCTCAACGGGAAGCTGGTACCCCGGGAAGAGGCCCGTATCGCGGCACTGGACTACGGTTTCCTCTATGGCTACGGGCTGTTCGAGACGATGCGGGCCTACCGGGGCCGCGTCTTTCGCCTCGAGCAGCACATCGGGCGGCTGGTGCGCTCGGCCGGGCGGCTCGGGATAACGGTGGATGCCGCCCGGCTCGGCGACGCCGTCGGCCAGGCACTGGAGGCCAATCACCTTCGTGACGCCCGGCTGCGGCTGGCGGTCTCGGCCGGCGAGGGCAGCCCCGTGCCCGACCCGGCCACCTGCACCCGGCCGACGGTGCTGGTGGTGGCCGTGCCTTTCACCCCTCTGCCGGAGGGTATTTACCGGCGGGGCTACCGGGCCATCACCGCTTCCCTGCGGCGTAACAGCCGGTCCCCTCTCGCCAGCATGAAGTCGGCCAGTTACCTGGAGAGCCTGCTCGCCCGGCAGGAAGCCAGGCTGGCCGGGGTGGACGAGGCATTGGTGCTGAACGAGCGGGGGCTGGTGGCCGAGGCCAGCATGAGCAATGTCTTCGTGGTCCGCGCCGGTGGGCTGCTCACGCCGGGGCGGGACAGCGGCATCCTGCCGGGCGTGACGCGGCAGGCAGTGCTGGAGCTGGCAGGGGAGCTGGGTCTGGCGGTGCGTGAAGTTTACATAACACCCGAAGAACTAGTCACCGCTGACGAGGCCTTCCTGACGAACTCCGTGCTGGAGCTGATGCCGCTGGTTGAGGTGGACGGCCGGCCGGTAGGGGCGGGCGTGCCGGGCGGGGTGACAGGTCGGCTGGCGGCGGCCTACCGGGGGCTGGTGGCGCGGGAGACGGGTGGGGCCGGCTAGCCCCGCACGATGGCGTCGGTCATGCGGCAGACGCGTACCATCTGCTTTACGTCGTGGACGCGCACGATGTCGGCCCCGTTGGCAATGCTGATGGCCACGGTGGCGGCCGTCCCCTCGACCCGGTCACTGGCCGGCAGGTTGAGCACCATCTTGATGAGGCTCTTGCGGGAGGTACCCACCAGGATGGGCTGTTCCAGTACCTTCAGCTCGGCCAGCCGCCGCACCAGCTCCAGGTCCTGCTGCCAGGTCTTGCCGAAGCCGATGCCGGGGTCGATGATGATGTTCTCGCGGGGTACCCCGGCCGCCAGGGCGGTGCTGATACTGCCCCGCAGCGAGGATATGACCTCGGCCATGACGTCCTCGTAGAAGGCGGTGTCACGCTGGTTGATGGCATCGAAGCCACCGCGGTCCCGCTGGTTGCTCATCAGGATGATGGGCACCCCGTGCTCGGCGGCCAGGGCGGCCAGGGCCGGCTCACGCTTGAGGCCCCACTGGTCGTTGAGGATGCTGGCACCGGCTTCCAGGGCCAGGCGGGCCACCTCGGCCTTGCCGGTATCGACGCTGAGTGGCAGGCTGACGGCCGCCGCCACCCGCTCGACGGCGGGGAGAAGGCGCCGCTTTTCCTCTTCCAGGCCGATGGGGCTGGAACCGGGCCGGGTGGACTCGCCGCCGATGTCCAGGATATCGGCCCCCTCGTCGGCGAAGCGCCGTGCCTGGGCAACGGCCGACTCGGCCGTGCTCAGGCCGTCACCGGAGAAGGACTCCGGCGAGACGTTGATAATGCCCATGACGTAGGTGCGCTCGCCCCAGCGGAACTCGGCGGCACCGCACCGGGTGACTGGAGGTACCGGCAAGGTCGTGACTCCACGGGAGAGGGCGGTCTCAGCCGCCCTTTTTCTCTTCTTCCAGTATGTCTGAAAAGACCTCGGCGTGGTAGACCTCGTTATCGTGCAGCCGCTGCATCAGCCGCTTGATGCCGGGGTCGGTCTCCTCTTCGGCGGCGCGTCCGTAACGGCTGGCCACCTCGCGCTCAATCTTGATGTCGGCCGCCAGCATGTCGGCCGTCCGTTCGGGCCGCTCGACCTCGCCGTGCTCCAGTACGGGCGTACCCGAGAGGTCAACCAGCTTCTCGGCCAGCCAGCCGAGGTGCTGCATCTCGTTGATGGCCTGGTCTTCCAGCTCTTCCCGGGCCTCCTCGTTGGGGGTGAGGTAGCGGTGGAGGAGGTACTGCAGGATGACGGTGTACTCGTGGTAGATGCCCCAGTTGAGCAGCTCGGCGGTCTTGTCGGTGCGGCTGCCGCGGGTGTCTTTCAGCCCCTCTTCGGCGGCCTCATTGACCAGGCTGGCGAACTTGTCGTGGTGGGCCTGCTCGTCGGAGAGGATGCGCCGTAGCAGCCGCTTTATCTTGGGGTCGTCAATCGCCTCGATGTGCTGGCGGTACTGGGCGATGGCGCCCTCCTCCAGGGCAACGTCGTTGCGCATCCAGTCCGGCACGGTTGCCCCGCCCATCTTCATCGTGCCCCGTTCCAGGCTCGGCACTCCCCCGAGCGCCACGATGGTCTCGGCCAGCCAGTCGAAGTGCCGCATCTCGTCACGGGCGGCCGCCTCGATTTCGCAGGACGGGCCGCCCTCCCCCATGGCGTAGGCATGGCTCAGGTACTGGATGATGGCCCCGTGCTCGTCCTGGAGGTCCTTCGTCAGGAGCTCGATTATCTTCTCTTTGTCCACTTGTCACCTCCAGATATTCTGGCATGCGCTCCGGTGGCGCGGTGCGTGGTAAATTTCTCCATGCTCTATTCTATGGTCTATAGCAGGCCGTCGGCCCGGTGGCGGGCGGCAACCGTTTCGGCCAGCTTGTCAAGGGCTTGCAGTGCCTCGGGACGGGGGTAGCCCTTGCAGAGCACCGGCTCCAGCACCTCCGCCTTGATGTTGGGTATGAGGGCGGTGAGGGTCTCGACGGCCCGGCCGCCCCAGCCGTATGAGCCGACGATGGAGATGTACCTGAGCCGGGGCCGCAGGGCGTTGACGAGGATGGCGGCGCTGGCGGCGGCAGGGTGGGGGCCGGCCAGCACGGTGGGGGTGCCGATGATGACGGTGGCGGCGTCCACCAGTGATATTGCCAGCTTGCCGAGGTCGGTGGCGGGCAGGTCGAACTGCTGCACCGTGATGCCGCGCTGCACCAGTGCCCCGACGAGGTACTCCACCATCTTGAGGGTGCTGCCGTGCATGGAGACGTAGGCTACGACTGCCAGGTTGTGGGGCCGGTCATCGGTCCACTCGCGGTAGGCCGAGGTGATGAAGTCCGGCCGGTCGTAGAGGGGGCCGTGGCTGGGGGCAATGATGTCGGGCTCCAGCCTGGCCAGCTTCTCAAGGTTGCGGCGCACCTGGGCGCGGAAGGGCATCATTATCTCGGCGTAGTAACGCTTGGCGGCCTCGAAGACGCGGCCCTCGTCCGCCACGAAGAGGTCGGTGGTGGCCAGGTGCGAGCCGAACATGTCGCAGGGAAAGAGGAGCTTCTCTTCCCTGAGGTAGGTGCCCATGGTCTCCGGCCAGTGTACCCAGGGGATGTGGATGAACTCCAGGGTGCGGTCTCCCAGCGAGACCGTTTCTCCGTCGGCCACGGGGCGGATGCGCTCCCCCGGTACCAGGAGGAGGTCGGCCAGCATGTCCCGGCACTTCGGGGTGGCGAGGACGGTTGCCCCGGGGAACCGGTCCAGCACCTCGGGCAGCGTGCCGGAGTGGTCCGGCTCGGCGTGGTTGGCGATGATGTAGTCAAGCCTTTCTACCCCGAGCGCCCTGAGGTTATCTAGTAAGGCCAGCCGCATGGGGGGGTCAACGGTGTCTATCAGGGCCGTCTTCTGGCTGCCCTGTACCAGATAGGCGTTGTAGCTGGTGCCGTCCGGCAGGGGAATAAGGGCGTCAAAGAGGCGGCGGTCCCAGTCCACGGCGCCCACCCAGGTGATTCCCGGCCGTACCTCTCTTGGTTTCATCTAGTCCATCCTCTCGAAGTCGCTCTTGGGGGCACCGCAGTCCGGGCACTGCCAGTCATCCGGGAGCTCTTCAAAGGGGGTCCCGGGGGCAATGTCCTGGCTGGGGTCACCCTGCTGCGGGTCATAGATGTACCCGCAAACGGTGCATCGCCACTTCTTCATTTTCTCCGCTCCTTCCGGTGGGCTTTTGGCCTCAGGCGTCCAGCGACGGGTGTTCCTTGGCAGTAAACCAGGCGGCGGGGTCGAGGAGGTACTCGTAGTAGTCCCGCAGCAGGCGGTGGTGGGCCGATTCCTCGGCGGCCACGGCCTCGTAGAACTCTTTTTCGGCGGTGGCGGTGGCAGCCTGGCTGCGCCGGCGGTAGAAGTCCCAGGTCTTGTTTTCCAGTTCCATCGCCTGCTGAACGGCCTCCAGCTCACTGTCCGAGCCGGTCTTCCCCGTGTCCAGTGCTTCCCGGGCCAGCGCGAGGACCGTCTTCTCCAGCCGGGCGGAGCGGTCCGGTGCCAGGCCCACCCGGGGCCAGCCCTGCTGCTGGATGCTCTGGAAGATTTCCTCGAACTTGCGGCGGTGGAAGTCCTCTTCCTCGGCCAGTCTTGCCAGCAGCCGGCGGCCCATCTCGTGGCGGCTCTGCTGGCTGGCCTTAAGGTAAAAAGCCTTGCCATCTATCTCCATCTGGACGGCCTGGCGCAGGGCCTGCAGGGTGACTTCTTGCCCGGTTGTCATGCCGCATCTCCCCGGGTGGCGCTCAACCCGTAGTGTAGGCCAGGGAGTAAGAGGAGTATGTGATTATTGTCGCTTTCCGGTGGGGGTGGTGGGTGGTTGTACCCAAGAATGATAGGCGCTGCCGGGGTGGGTGTCAATAGTGAGGGGGCGCTTTGCGGGAGTGCCGGCCTGGTGGTGGCCCGGGTAAGGACTGGCCCCGGGGGTTGCCCTCAGGCCTTCCCGGGGGTGGGGCTGTGTTGTGTGAAGGGTGGAGTTTTTAGCGAGGGGTTTGGGTTGGTCTTTGAGGTTATTGCCAACAAGGTGGCTTCTGAATTTGTGTTCCGTCAGACAGTGGAAATGGGTCAGGGAGTTGGTGCCGAACGTAACTATTCTTGTGTATTTTGAATGAGCCCGGTGCTAGGTTCTGCAGTTCCCTGTTGTGGCGCTTATAAGGAAAGGCGAAGATGATATGCTTGCGTGGGAAGAGAATCTTAGCGGTTCTTACTGCGGAGGCTAAGTCTGTGTCCCCAGTCATTAGAACGACACAATCACACTCATCTTTGTGAAGCACTGTAAATAGTGTTGCGGCAATAGCAACGTCTGTTTCTTTTTCCTCGTGCCTAATGATTCGTTTCTCACAATATGGACATTTAATAGTCTTGGGCTTGAATCTGCTTAGTTGGACTTTTATACCAGTTTCTCGAAGACATTTTATATAGGATTTGTGGCGTGCAATCACGCTAGGGTCATTCAAGTG
>CAZBPZ010000081.1:0-5774 GCA_964493955.1 uncultured Dehalococcoidales bacterium
CTCCAGGACGCCTTAGAAAGGACTGGGTGCGGGTAATGACGCCAGTCCTTTCTAAGGCGTCCTGGAGGGAGAGGGCGTTGATGATGGTGGCCAGCATGCCAGCGTAGTCAGCCGTAGCCCGGTCCATGCCCCAGTCGGCGGCGGCGGAGCCGCGCCAGATGTTGCCCCCACCCACCACTACCGCTACCTGCACCCCCAGGTCAGCCACCCGCTTAATCTGCCGGGCCACCTGCTCTGATACCGAGGGGTCTATGCCGAAATCAGCCCCGCCACTGAAGGCCTCGCCGCTGAGTTTGAGGAGAATGCGCCTGTACTTGGGAGCAGCCAATCTGTCCAAACTCCGGGCCGGGCTAGGCTTCGGCGGGGGTGGTTGTGTCTGCCTTGAGCTCGGCTATCCGGCTCACCGGCTGCCCCAGCTCAAACCGGGCGAACCGGCTGACCCTGATATTCTCGCCCACCCGGGCGGCGGTCTCGGTTATCAGGTCCCGGATGGTCTTGTCTGGCTCGCGGATATAGGGCTGCTTCAGCAGGCAGGCTACCTCTGGCTCCTCATCGGCGTCTTCCGGTAGCTGCTCCTCGGTGATGCAGAGGGGTTCCTGGGCCGCAATCTGCATGGCGATGTTGTGGGCCAGCTCGCGAAAATCGGCGGTGCGGGCCACGAAGTCGGTCTCGCAGTTGAGTTCAACCATCGCCCCGATGCGGCCGCCGGTGTGGACGTAGGTCTCAATCAGCCCCTGGGATGCCTGCCGATGACTTTTCTTGGCGACGCGCAGCAGGTCCTGGCTTTTCAGGATCTCGACCGCTTTGGCCTCGTCACCTTCTGACTTGATGAGGGCGTTGCGGCAGTCCATGATACCGGCGCCGGTGAGCTCTCTCAGCTTCTTGACTTGCTCGGTGGTGATTTCCATAGGCTCAGTCATCATCCGGAGTAAAGACCAGTGACCCGAAGTCAGTCTCAGCCTCGTTGGCGGTGCCTGGTTCCCCGGCTTCCTCCGGCTCTCCTTCTTCGGCGGTTGCCATGGCTGCCTCGGCCTTGCCTTCGATGATGGCATCGGCAATCTTGGAGCAGATGAGGCGGATGGTGCGGATGGCGTCATCGTTGGCGGGTATCGGGTAGTCAATATCGTTGGGGTCAGAGTTGGTGTCCACCACCGCGATAATCGGAATGCCGACCCGCCTGGCCTCGGCGATGGCGATGTTCTCCTTGGTGGTATCCACGATGAAGAGGGCCGCCGGCAACCTGGTCATCTCTTTGAAGCCACCCATCTGGCGGTTGAGGCGGGCGATTTCCTCCTCCAGCTTCATGATTTCTTTCTTCGGCAGGTTACCGAAGGTGCCCCTGGCCTGCTGGTCTTCCAGCCGGACGAGGTGGTCAATCCGCGACTGAATGGTGTCAAAGTTGGTGAGTATCCCGCCAATCCAGCGCTGGTTTACGTAGAACATGCCACAGCGCTCCGCCTCCTCGCGGATGGCTTCCTGCGCCTGCTTCTTGGTGCCGACGAAGAGGATGTCACCCCCCGCGGCGGCCACCTGGCGGGCAAACTCCATCGCCTTGTCCAGGAGCTGGGCCGTCTGCTGCAGGTCGATGATATGAATCCCGTCCCGCTTGGCGAAGATATAGCGCTTCATGCGGGGGTGCCAGCGGCTCGTCTGGTGGCCGAAGTGCGCCCCGGACTCGAGCAGTTCTTTGATTGTGACTGTTTCTGGCAAGTTGGGGTGGCCTCCTTACAAATCACGAACAGTATAGCACAGCCCTGGCGCAAGCGGCAACAGAGGCGTGGTGGCCGGCCAGGGCCGGCGGTTCTTCGGCGAGTTGCTAGCTCTGCAGGCCCCGCACAATTTCGGCCACGTAGCGGGCGATGGCGGGGGCGGCCGTGAGCCCGGGTGACTCAATCCCTATCAGGTCCACCAGGCCGGGGAGGCCGCGTGCCTCTTCATCCCTGATGATGAAGTCACGGAAGTCATCATCCGGGCCCTGCAGCTTGGGGCGCACCCCGGCGAAGTCCGGCTCCAGGTGCTCCGGCCTGATGCCGGGCAGGAAGCGCCGCACCGCCCGGTAGAACTCGTCCCGGTGGCCGGGGTCAACACTGTACTCCACCTTGTCCACGTAGTGGGCGCTCGGGCCAAAGCGCACCTGGCTGTCCAGGTTAAGGCTGACGTGGATGCCCTTGCCGGCATGCTCCGGCAGGGGATAGACGAGGCGGCTCACCGGTACCCCGCCCGGCGAGTTGAGGCGGAAGTACTCGCCCTTACAGAAGTGCAGGCGGTAGCCGGCCCGGGCGGTATCAATACCGGCCAGGGCGGCCACCCGCTCGCAGCCCAGGCCGGCGGCGTTGATGACGGTAACCGCCGGGAACGAGCTTACCCCTTCCCGGTCCTTTACCTGCACCTCGTAGCCGTTGCGCCGCGGCCTGAGCCCGGTGACCTCCGTCTCGAAGGCGAAGCCGGCACCGTACTGGCGTGCCAGGCCGTAGTAGAGCCGCATCAGGCCGTGGGCATCTATTATGCCGGTGGCGGGCGAGAGGAGGCCGGCCACGGCCTCTACGCCGGGTTCCAGCGCCTTCACCTCCTGCCGGGAGATGAGGCGCAGCTCCGCCCCGTTGCGGCGGCCCTGCTCCAGCAGCTCTTCAAGGCGGGTGACTTCCCCGGCGTCGGTGGCCACGATGATTTTGCCCGGTCGGCGGTGGGCAACGTTGTAGCGCTGGCAGATTTCGTAGAGGCGGCGGTTGCCTTCGACACAGAGCCGGGCCTTGAGGGAGCCTTCCGGGTAGTAGATGCCGGCGTGGATGACCTCGCTGTTGTGGCTGCTGGTCTCCCGGCCGAAGGTGTGGTTGCGCTCCAGTACGAAGACGCCGCGGTGGTTTTGCGCCAGTTCAGCGGCGATGGCCAGGCCGATGACACCGGCCCCGATGATAACAATGTTGGCTTGCAGTTGCATTCTTCAGGTTTCGGAGACCGCCGGGCCGGCTGGCAGGGGCAATACTAGACCGGGCAGGCGGTGGCTGTCAATCGGCCGGTACGCCTAGCGGGTCTGCCGGTGGTGGAGGCAGCCTTACACCGAACGCCTAGCCATCCCCCGTGCCGGGGCGCAGCCGGGGGTAAACGAAGGACACCACCACCAGCACCACCCCGCCGATGGCCAGGCCAAGGCCGAGCGTCTGCAGCGGGGAGAGCAGGTCTGCAATGAGCTGGGCCGGCAGGTCCTGGGCCGAGGCTGGCATCTCGGGGGGCAGGTCTATCATGTCCAGGGCGTAGCCCTGGCCGAGGACGAGGGCCACGTAGATGATGATGCCGACGATGAGGATGGTAATGCCAATCTGGCGGCTGGCCCCCTTGACGTTGTGGTGCAGGCCGATGATACCCAGCAGGCAGACGGCCAGCAGACCGATGATTGCCCAGTAGGCGCTGAGGAAGTAGCCGATGTAGCTGCGGGCCTCGGCCAGCCTGTCTTCAACTTCAGCTAGCTGCCCCGCAACCTCGCGGCGCATGTCGCTAATCGCGGTCTGGCCCTCGGAGATGGCGCCGCTTATCTGCTCCGGCAGGTCCGCCCCCAGGAAGGTCTCGTCCAGCTCTATACTGGCCGGTATCTGGTCCAGCGCCTGCGAGATAAAGTCGTCGATGAGGCGCTCCCTCTCTGCCTCCGGCATGGTCTGGAGCTCCTCCGGCATCTGCGCGGCGATGGTCTCGCGGAAGGTGGTCTCGAGCTGGTTGCGGACGTCTTCGAGTGATACCGTCACCCTGAAGCCGGGCCCCAGCCCCAGCAGGTAGTCCATCAGGGCATCGGCGGCATCGGACAGGGCCTGCTGGATGGCTGGCTGAAGGGCGGCCACGGCCTCGGCCACGGCATCTTCAAGGAAGTCCAGTTCCGGCGGGATGACCCCCGCCACGGCTGGCTCCAGGAATTCCTGGGAGAGGGCGGTGATATCAAGGTGGTCCAGCAGGGAGATGGTAAACTCGGTGGTGAAGACCTCCCGGCGCAGCAGGCGGGCCAGGTCGAGGCTACCCGTCTGGCCGAGGATGTAGCTGAAGACCGGGTCAGCCGCCGCCGTCACGCCGGCCTTGAGGTCCGCTTCGAGGGCGGTGACGGCCTCCAGGAAGGGGCCGGCGTACTCCTCGGGCATGCCCTCGGTCGCGGCTGACTCGGCAATCGTGGCCAGCGGGACCTTTTCCAGCACCGAGCCAACGAACTCGGAGTTGAGGAAGGTGCTGCTCAGGACGCTGGCCAGCTCGGGTTCGGCCTGCTCGCCCCGCAGGTAGGCGCCGACCCGCTCCAGGGTGGTGTTGAGCTGCTGCTTGAGCACCGGCTCGGTGGTTACCAGGGTGTCGAGCAGGGCCTCCATCACCTCGGGGGGCAGGCCTTCGGGGCCGGTGTCCTGCAGTACCTCTTCGGCAATATCGGCCAGCGGCACCCGGCCAATTTCACGGCCGAGCCACTGCGGGTTGAGGACGGTGCCATTAACAGTGTGGGTGAGGCCGAACAGGACAAGGCTTACAGGGAGGAGGAGACCGAGCAGGCCCAGCGCCAAGGCTTTCAGGACAGCCATGATTGCGCCGATTATAGGTGAAGCTGCCCGGCCTGTCAACCGGGCCCCACTGGGCTACAGCCCAACCGTCCCGGCGTAGGCGGGGTACTGGGCCGCCACCTCCTCGTTGAGCTCTGTCCCCAGGCCGGGCTCGGTGGGCGGGATGATGTAGCCGTCCTCCCAGCGGATTGGCCTGGTGAGGAGCCGGGCGTGGAAGCCGCTGAAGTCCTCAATGCTCTCCTGGACGAGGAAGTTGGGGCTGCAGGTATCGAGCTGGATGTTGGCCGCCGCCTCAATCGGGCCGCAGTAGAGGTGCGGGGCGACCTGGGCGTAGTAGGCCTCGGCCATGGCGGCAATCTTCTTGCCCTCCAGGATGCCGCCGACCCGGCCCATTGCCATCTGGAGTATCGAGGCCGCCTGCTTCTCCAGCAGCTCGCGGAACTCGTACCTGGTGGTGAGCCTCTCGCCGGAGGCAATCGGGATGCTGGTCATGCGGGCGACACGTGCCATCTCGTCGCGGTTCTCCGGCGGTACCGGCTCCTCGAACCAGAGGGGATGGTACTTTTCAATCCGCCGGGCAAAGCGGATGGCGCTCGAGGTGACGAGCTGGCCGTGCGTGCCGACGAGGATATCGGCCCGGTCGCCCACGGCCTCCCGGACCTTCCTGACCACGTCCTCGGCCTGCTGCATTGATTCCAGTGATGCCTGGACGGGGAAGAGCGGCATCATCGGGGTGACGGGGTCAAACTTGAGGGCGGTGAAGCCCCGGCTTACGTAGTGGGCCGCCCTTTCGGCGGCACCGTCCGGGTCGGTGAAGACCCACCTGTCGCCCGGCTTCTCCGGGTAGATGTAGGTGTAGGTGCGGAGCTTCTCGTGGTACTGGCCGCCCAGCAGCCGGTAGATGGGCTGGTTGAGGGCCTTGCCGACGATGTCCCAGCAGGCTATCTCCAGGCCGCTGATGACGGCCATGATGGTGAGGTCCGGGTGCTGGGCGTAGCCGCTGGAATAGACGGCCCGCCAGAGCCGCTCGATGTTGAAGGGGTCGGTGCCGAGGACGAGGCGCTCGAAGACGTCCTGGATGATTGTGACGACCGTCTGCGGCCGCAGGGGTACGTCGTAGACCTCGCCGTAGCCGGCGATGTTATCATCGGTGACCAGCTTGACGAATATCCAGTTGCGCCCGCCGTAGTAGGGCGGGGGGTTGCCCACCGTGAATGTCTTGAGCCCGGCTATCTTCATGGCCCTTCTCCT
>CAZBPZ010000082.1:0-5422 GCA_964493955.1 uncultured Dehalococcoidales bacterium
AGGTTGTCGCGGGTTCGAGTCCCGTCTCCCGCTCCATTAGCTTCGGAGCCCGCCTGATGCGGCGGGTTTTCTTCTTGTAGAGACCACCTGCCCCGGCAGGAAATAAGGCCAATTACGACCAGCCGCAGCGAGTCCTCCTGCAGTCCATTTCGTGGCTGCCCTGCTGCCACAGGCGGCCGTGCGGTGTTCTCCGGCGTGGTAGCAGGTGCCTGCATTGCGGTACAGGCTGTCGCCGGCAAAGGGCTCGGCTGTCACCATTCCTCCGGCTCTCGTGACTTCTGTGACTACAGGCTTCTCACTCCGGGGAAACTCCCTGCTCTATGCGAATAGTCAATTCGCGGCGAGGGGGCTCCGAAGCCAAACGGCCGTGTCGCCCCGGGCGGGGGCGCGGGTTGAAACGAATTGGTCGCCGCTGCTAAGTTCCCTACCCGGGGCTTCGGCCCCGCGCGGGGCGTAGGGTGAAACGGCTAGCCGGTGTTCCTCCCGGTCAGGTCGTGGCCAGCCGCCGGCCCATGTTGTAGGCCTGCGCCATCACTTCCTCGTTGGCCCGTATTTCCCCGGGCCGGGACGCGCTCCCGTAGAGGATACGGATTGGCGGGGAGCCAAGGTAGGTAAATGCGTCCTGGAAGGTGCGGATGGCGTTGACAGCCCCCGAGCTGAAGGGGTCGCGGCCGCCGCCTACCAGGATGATGCCGATGCGCTTGTTGCGGAAGGGTACCCCTTCAAACTGGCTTTCCTCCGCTCCCCAGAGGCCGTACCAGCGGTCCATGAAGAGCTTCGTCTGCGAGGAGAAGCTGAACCAGTACACCGGGCTGGCGATTATGAGCACGTCCGCCTGGCGCAGACCGGGGTAGAGGCGTTGCATGTCGTCCTTGATGATGCACCCCTGGCTCTTGCGGCCCTTGCAGGCGTCGCAGGCGTCGCAGGGACGTATGTCCAGCTCGTGAAGGCGGAACATTGCGACACTGGCGCCCGCCTCGCGGGCACCGTCGGCGGCCCTCTGGGCAAGGATGGTGCTGTTGGCCTCCTTCCTGGGGCTGCCCAGTGCAATAAATACGTTCCTGGCTGTCATCTCGGCCTCCGCTAGTTATCTGTGCCTTCCCGGTGGCGGTCCCGTCCGTTCGGGAAGGCTAGTCCTCCTCCAGTTCCACGTCCAGCGCTACAAGGAAACGGCTCACCATGCCGTAGTAGCCAATCGCCACCGTCAGCTCCACTATGGCGTGCTCGCTCAGGTGTTTCTTCAGGGTGGCAAAGACCTCGTCATTCACCTGCACCTTTTCCACGGCGTCCGTGTAGGCGAGCACAGCGCGCTCTACCTCGTTGAAGAGGGGCGAGTTCTGCCAGTCGTGAAGGGCCTCTATCTGCTCCAGGCTCAGGCCGGCGCGCCGGCCGATGACGGTATGCTGGGCGAACTCGTACCTTGAGCCAAGCATGGCGCCCACCCGCAGGACGGCCAGTTCACGCAGCCGGGGTGGTAGCTCCTCACCCTTGAGCAGCGAGTTGCCCAGGCGCTGCCAGTTAAGGCCGATGTAAGGGCAGTGCCCCAGCACCTTGTAGAGGTTGATGAGCCGCTGCCCCCGCTCGGCTATCTTGCGGTAAAGGTCCTCCACCATGGGGTGGCCTTGTCCCTTTTCCACGAAGCTAACGCGTGCCATTCTCCCTCCAGCGTATTCGCGGTACTAGTCTGGCCGGCGGCATTGCCGCCGGCCAGACTAATATAGCACCTGGCACCGGCCCGGCCAACTGCTGGCTCGGGGTTAGGCGTGGCCGGCGGTGCTTTTTGGTATGCGGGTTACCATGGCGTATATCACGGGGATGACAAGCAGTGTTAGCGCGGTGGAGCTGAAGAGGCCGCCGATGACCACGGTTGCTAGCTCGGCCGCCATGAGGACGCCCTCTCCCAGCCCGAAGGCCAGCGGCACCATGGCTATCATCGTGGTCAGGGCCGTCATCAGGATGGGGCGCAGGCGGGTACGTGCCCCATCCACCAGCGCCTGCTCAGGGGCAACACCACCCCGCCGTAGCTGCTCCACCACGGCAATAAGGACGACAGCATTGGTCAGCACGATGCCCACCAGCATCAGGATGCCCATCAGGGCGGAGACACCCAGCGGCCGCCCGGCAACCAGCAGGCCCAGCATGGCCCCGATTGAGGCCAGCGGCAGGCTGACCATGATGATGAGCGGGTTGCGGAAAGAGCGGAAGGTGAAGATAAGGACGATGTAGGCCAGCACCACGGCGGCCGGGATGGCAATGAACATCGCCGAGAAACTCTTGCGCATGTCTTCGGCGATGCCTCCGGTGCTGATTTCCACCCCCTCCGGCAGCTCCATGTCCGCTACCTCGGCCTGGATGGCCAGGGTGGCGGCCCCCACGTTTTCGTCCCCCACCCGGGCGGAGATGGTGGCGGCTATCTTACCGTCAACGCGCGGGATGAACGGCAGCTGGTCGGCCAGGGTCACGGTGGCCAGGTCTCCCAGGCGTATCTTCTGGGGAAAGCCCACCGGCAGTTGCTCGGCTGTGGCCGGGCTGGTAATACGGTCGGCTACGCCCTGGACGAAGAGCTGGCGCGGGGTACCGTCGAGCGTGGCCTGCCCCACGGTGGCTCCTGCCTGGAGCATGAAGAACTCCTGCTGCAGTTGCTGGAGCTGCGCCAGCGGCAGGCCCAGGCTCATAGCCTTGGTGACATCCGGCGTGATGACAAGGCCTGGCCGCGGGTGTGGCAGTTCAAGCCTGATATTGGTGAGCTGTTGCAGGGCGCGGCGGTGGGCCTCCGCCCGGCGGCCGGTGACCGAGCCACCGGACTCCAGCCGTGCTACCAGCTGCTCGGCGCTGGCCCTGACGTCATCGTAATTGTCACCCCGTACGGTTACCTCGATTCCCTGGGCCATCCCGCTGGACATGGCTTCCAGGGGGGCGGCGATGATGCGGCCGGTGCTGGTGATGTTGGCCATCTCGCCATTAAGGGCAGCTGCCAGTTGCGTGACATCGGTGCCGGGGGCGGTCAGCACCCGGATGTTGGCGGTATTGCCGGCAGCGGGTTCAACCAGCATGCCGGAGGGGCTGCTGCCCGAGCCGGTGAGGGTGTTGAAGGTGGTCACTTCCGGGTGCGAGGCCAGCACCGCTTCAACCGCCCGGGTAACCTCGCCCATGGTGGCGGGGCTGGTACCCTCGGGCAGTTCAATATCCACCGTGAGGATGTTGGTGTTCATCTCCGGCAGGAACGTGGTGCCAACCACCGGTACAATCATGAAGCTAGCGAGGAAGAGTACCAGGGCGATTGATACGGTGGCGGCGCGGTGACGCAGGCACCAGCGCAGGAGGCGGGAGTACCACCGCAGGTACCAGGTATCACTTGGCTTACGAGCTGCAGCACGTGGTACGAGGTAGCCTGCCAGGACCGGTACGACCGTCAGGGCAATAAGGAGGCTACCTATCAGGGCATAGGTTATTGTCAGCCCGAAGGGGATGAACATCTCACCCACGATACCACCCACGAATATCAGCGGCACGAAGATGACAACGGTGGCAATGGTGGACGATGTTATCGGGCCAACCACCTCGCGCGTCCCGTTGATGGCCGCCGTGAAGAAAGGCTCGCCCTCCTGCATACGGCGGAAGAGCACCTCCAGGATGACGATGCTGTTGTCAATGACGCGGCCCACCGCAATCACCATGGCTCCCAGGGTCAGGATGTTGATGGTGATGTTGGTGGCCCGCATTATCAGGAAGCCGATGAGCAGGCTGAGCGGGATTGAGACGGCTGTCACCAGCGAGGCACGGAAGGCCGCCAGGAAGATGAAGACCACCACGATGGCCAGGGCGCTGCCGAGGAGGGCGTTGTTGGTAAGGTCGCTGACACTGGCCTCGATGTACTCTGACTGGTCAAGGATGATGGATATCTGCAGACCTTCGGGCAGGGTGCGGGAGAGTTCGGCCGCGGCGTCGATGACGGCGTTGGCAGTGGTAACGGTGTTGGCTCCTGCCTGCCTGGTGACGCTGATGTTAACGCTGGGGCGGCCGTTGGTGCGGCTGATGGTGGCCCCCGGCGGGGTCCCCAGCGAGACCTCGGCAATCTGGGCCAGGGTAAGGCCGTCAGGGGAGATGATGGCCTGCCGGACGGCCTCGATTGAGTCGAACGGCGCCCGGGACAGGCTGGCTGACAGCTGTGCCATCGAGACATTGTGCTGCCCCATCTTCGCCGGGTCCGGGCTCACCAGTACCTTGTCACCGGTGCCACCCTGCACGCTGACGCTGAAGACGCCTTCCAGTTTCTCCAGGGCCGGGACGACCTCATCGAGTGCAATCTGGCGCAGGGCCTCGGTCGGCATATCACCGTGCAGGCTGAGAATCACCACCGGCATGACGGTCAGGTCGATCGGGTAGATACGCGGGTTCTCTTCCAGGCCGGGAATGGTGGCCGTGGCCGACCTCACGGCGGCCGGTAGCTCCACCTCCGCCAGCCTCTCGGCCAGCTCGGCGTTAATCTTCTCCATGTTGGAGCCGTACTCGAACATCAGGAAGACGACCGACTGGTTGGCGTAGGACGTGGAGAAGGTATGGTTAAGGTCAGGCATGTCGGCCACGGCTTGTTCTATCGGCACGGTGACCTCTTCGGCCACGGTCTCCGGCTGGGCTTGCGGGTACACGGTGATGATGGTTGTCATGGGGAGGCTGATGTCTGGCAGGAGCTCCATTTTCAGGGTCAGGAGTGCCCAGACGGATGCCCCGGTAACGGCAGCGGTAATGAG
The DNA here is from genome assembly GCA_964493955.1 of uncultured Dehalococcoidales bacterium. Classification (GTDB taxonomy): domain Bacteria; phylum Chloroflexota; class Dehalococcoidia; order Dehalococcoidales; family Fen-1064; genus CAZBPZ01. Next base: position 4,752 of record CAZBPZ010000082.1, read on the forward strand.
CAGGGTAAGCCAGCGCTTTTTCAGGGCAAGACGAGTCAGCCAGGTCATGGTGCAGTCCTCCGGGAACGGGTAGTGGTACGGCGGCCTTCTTTCGGCCTGTCAGACTGTACGACACGCTGTATCTGGGACAGCGCGGCCGTGACGTCGGCCAGTATCTCGGTGGCCTCCTCAAGCTTGATGAACAGCAGGATACGGCGGTCCGGGCCACCAAAGGCCAGCAGCTTGCTGGCCGGCTCAATACCCATCTCGCGGCGGGCCTCGGCCGGGATGGCTACCTGGCCCCGCTCGCCTACGGTGACAGAGCCGTAGAACTTGGGTATCTTTTCGGTGACGGTCCTGGTAAGCATATACGGACCTCCTGGGCAGGGTGCGGTGCCGGCACACATGATATACATACTATAACGTGTATTGCATACCACCTCAAGGGCTGGTCTGGTTGCGCTTCAGGCTAGGGTTAATAAGATTTGGTACCGTCGTGGGGTGGGAGTGTGCTTCCCCGGCGGGAAGGAGTCGCAACCGGGCCAGGTGGCCGGCAAGGTGCCTTATGTGCGGTTTGAAAATTGACCGGCCGGCGGCTTGCCGGATATAATGCACCCGGATGCAGCCCGCCTGTGGGCCGTTAGCTCAGCTGGCAGAGCACCTGACTTTTAATCAGGGTGTCGCAGGTTCGA
>CAZBPZ010000083.1:0-932 GCA_964493955.1 uncultured Dehalococcoidales bacterium
GGTCAATCCGGCTGGTCATTTTTCTCCCTGGCGAGGGGGTGTGCCTTCATGTACACCTTCTTTGCCTGAGCACGGCTGACGTGCGTGTATATCTCGGTGGACGAGAGGTCAGCGTGGCCGAGCAGCTCCTGGGTGACGCGCAGGTCGGCCCCGCCGTCGAGGAGGTGGGTGGCGAAGGTGTGGCGCAGCATGTGGGGGTGGACGTCCCGCTCGATACCGGCCGCCCGGGCGTGCTCCTGCAGGATTTTCTGGACACGCCGCGGGATGAGGCGCTGGCCGTCCCGGTTTATGAAGACGGCCCTGCTGGACTGCTCGCCCAGCAGCCGGGGGCGGCCGTCCTGCAGGTACTGCTTGAGCGCCCTGGCAGCCGGGAGTCCCATCAGCGTCAGCCGCTCCTTGGAGCCCTTGCCTCTTACCCGGATTTCGTTGGTCTCCAGGTCAACCTGCCCCAGGTCCAGGCTGACAATCTCGCTGACGCGCAGGCCCGAGGCGTAGAGCATCTCCAGCAGGGCGCGGTCGCGCTGGCCGGCCGGGGTGCTCGTGTCCGGGGTCTCGAGGAGGCGCTGCACCTCGTCCCGGCTGAGGAACTCGGGCAGGCGCCGGCTCTGCCGGGGGGCCGAGACCTGCTCGAAGGGGTTGCCGCTGACCAGGCCCTCGCGTTGCAGGAAGCGGTAGAAGGAACGGCCCGCCGATAGCTTGCGGGCGATGCTGGCCCTGGCAATCCCCTCCTGCATCAACCAGGCCGAGTAGTTGCGCACTGTCTGGCGGGTGACGTCGCCGTGTGAGCGGATACCGTGGCGGTGCATGAACTGGAAGAAGCCGCGCAGGTCGGTCATGTAGTTGCGAACGGTGTATTCCGAGGCGTTTTTCTCGGCCCTGAGGTAGTTGAGATATTGCTCCAGGACAGGCGGCATGTTGCTCCGTTTCACTAC
>CAZBPZ010000083.1:942-5311 GCA_964493955.1 uncultured Dehalococcoidales bacterium
GCGGCGGTGGTGAAGTGGCAGCGGGGGTAGTTGCTGCAACCGTAGAAGGTGCGCCCTTTCTTGCTGCGGCGCTCCAGCAGTTCGCCTCCGCACTCCGGGCAGGCGGCGCCGGTCTTCTTCTGGTAGGAGCGGGTGTACTTGCAGCCCGGGTAGCCAGTGCAGGCCAGGAACTTGCCGAAGCGCCCTGTCTTGACGGCCAGCGGCTGGCCGCACTCGGGGCATGCTTCGTCGGTTAGCTCCACCGGTAGCTCGACCCTTTCCACCTTCTCGCTGGCGGCCGCCAGGTCCCGCTCCAGCGGCACGTAGAAACTGCGCACCACTTCTACCCAGTCACCCTGCTGGGTGGCCACGGCATCGAGCTGGTCCTCCAGGCGGGCGGTGAACTCCACGTCGATGATGTCCGGGAAGTGCTCCGTTAGCAGGTCGCTGACGAGCATCCCGAGCTCGGTCGGCTGGAGGACGCCTTTATTGCGGGTGGCGTATTCCCGTGCCTGCACGGTGGAGACAATGGTGGCGTAGGTGCTGGGCCGGCCGATGCCGTTCTGCTCCAGGGCGCGGATGAGGCTGGCCTCGGTGAAGCGTGGTGGTGGCTGGGTGAACCGTTGCTCCGGGAAGAGGTCCAGGAGCTCCAGGGCATCTCCCCTTGAGAGGGAGGGTAGTGGTGAGTCTGTCACCGGCTCCTCGTCGCTGGGCTCGCGTTCGGCGGCGTAGAGAATGGTGAAGCCGGGAAAGCGGTTTACCGAGCAGCTGGCCCGCAGCAGGTACGAGGCACGGTAGGTGCGGCAGTCGGCGGTGATGTCAACCGTGGTGTTGTCGTTGATGGCGGCGGCCATCTGGCTGGCCACCATGCGTTTCCAGATGAGCTCGTAGAGGCGGAACTGGTCGCTGGTGAGGTATGGCCTGACCTGGGCCGGCTCACGGCTGATACGGGTGGGGCGGATGGCCTCGTGGGCTTCCTGGGCACCCTTGACGCGGCGGGAGAAGGTGCGGGCACGTTCCGGGAGGAACTCCTGGCCGAAGCGGGCGGCGATGTACTGGCGCGCCTCGGCCACTGCCTGGCGGGCGACGTTGGTAGAATCGGTGCGCATGTAGGTGATAAGGCCAACGCTGCCTTCATCTCCGAGCGGCAGGCCTTCGTAGAGCTGCTGGGCCAGGGCCATCGTCTGCCTGGCGGTGAAGCGGAGCTTGTGAAAGGCCTCCTGCTGGAGCGTGCTGGTGATGAAGGGGGGCGCCGGCTGGCGGCTGACCTTGCGGGTGCTGGCCCGGGTGACGCGGTAGGCGCCGGCTTCGAGCCGTTCCCGGAGGGCAGTGGCCTCGTCCTGGCTGTGGATTTCTATCTTGGTGCCGTCCGGGAAGCCAACCAGCACCGCCCGGAAGCGGCCGTTTGAAGCCTCGTGGCGGCGGAGCTCGGCCTCAATTGTCCAGTATTCCGTTGGCTTGAAGTTCTGGATTTCACGCTCGCGGTCAACCAGCATGCGCAGCGCTACCGACTGCACCCGCCCGGCCGAGAGGCCACGCCGTACCTTCTTCCAGAGGAGCGGGCTTATCTTGTAGCCCAGCAGGCGGTCAAGGACGCGGCGGGCCTGCTGGGCGTTTACAAGGTGCATATCAATGTCACGCGGGTGTCTGAAGGCCTGGCGGATGGCCTCTTCCGTTATCTCGTGGAAAACGACCCGGCGGAAGGGAACGCCATTGGCCTTGATGACCGTTTCCAGGTGCCAGGAGATGGCCTCGCCCTCGCGGTCAGGGTCGGTTGCCAGGTAAACGGCCGCCGTGTTGCGGGCCGCTTCCTTGAGCTCCCGCACCGTCTTGCTCTTTTCACGTGGCACCACGTACCTGGGTTTGAAGTTGTTGGCGATGTCCACGCCCAGCCGGCTACGCGGCAGGTCACGCACGTGCCCGAGGGAGGCCTTGAGTTCATACTCGCTCCCCAGTATCCGCGCCAGCGTCCGTGCCTTGGCGGGTGATTCAACGATAACCAGGCTCTTGCGACTGTTTTTTTTCTTACTCAATCTTCACCCGGTATTCCTGCCGTGCCTCGCGCGTGCGGACATACTTCATGTTGCCGGTGCTGCGCACCAGGCCCTTTAGCTCCATCATAGCCAGCGTGCTGCTCACGGTGGCCACCGGGAGCCCGGTGCCACGCACAACCTCGTCAACGTGCACTGGCTCGGCCGAAAGCTGCTTCAGGAGACGGGCTTCCGTCTCTGTCTCCGGCAGTATTTCCTTTATCTCCATCTGCTGGGCCACCGCCCCCAGGTTAAGCTCTTCCAGGATGTCACGGAAGCTACTGACGAGCCTGGCGCCTTCCTGGATGAGGCGGTTGGTGCCGCGGCTGGCTGGTGAGAAGATGCTGCCGGGTACTGCCAGGACCTCGCGGTCCTGCTCCAGGGCCAGGCTGGCGGTTATAAGGGCGCCGCTGCCTTCGCCCGCCTCGGTTACCAGGACTCCCAGGCTGATGCCGCTCAGGATGCGGTTGCGGCGCGGGAAATACTCCGGCTTGGGCTTTACTCCCAGGGGGTGCTCGCTGATGAGGGCGCCCTGCTCCATGATGCGCCGTGCCAGCGACATGTTTTCACCCGGGTAGACCATGTCCAGCCCGTGGGCGCAGACGGCGATACTACGTCCGCCGGCGTCGAGGGCGGCCCGGTGGGCAATGGAGTCGATGCCGCGGGCCAGCCCGCTCACGATGGTAATACGGCTGCGGGCCAGGTCGGCTACGATCTCTTCCGTCACCTGACGGCCGTAGGCAGTGGCGCGCCGCGTGCCGACCACTGCCAGGCACCACTCGTCCTCCGGCAGCAGGCTGCCGCGCACGTACAGCAGGGGCGGGTAGTCATAGATTTCCTTGAGGCGTGCCGGGTAGTGCAAGTCATGGTAGGTCAGCACCTGCACGCCTTTCTGCTCCAGCTTTTCCATCTCTTCCGGCGGCGAAATACGCGGCCGCCAGGTCACGATGGAGCGTACCACCTTCTCGTCCAGCCCGGCCCGGGCAAGCTCGGCTGGCCCGGCCTGCCAGGCTTCGGCCAGGGTGCCGAAGTGCTGCTCCAGGCGGCCCAGCCTGACCCGGCCGATGGTGGGGATAAAACTGAAGCCCACCCAGTATGGTAGCTCGCTGTCTTGGGTTGCCAATTCATTGCAATTCTAACACAGGGGTGGTGAGTGGACAATTGAGGTCCGCCGGGCTGTCGGCGGCGGTGCGGCCGGCCTGGCGGCTCAGTCCCGGCTGCCGCGCAGCAGGAAGGCGCTGATAAGGGTGGCCGTCAGGATGGTGGCGGCCACCGCACTGAAGGCCACCCGGAAGCTGAAGGTGTCGCTGAGCCGGCCCAGCACCGGCATGATAATGCCCGGCCCTCCCCGGCTGGCGAAGTAGTAGAACCCCAGGATGGTGGAACGGTTTTTCGGGCGGGTGTGACTGATGACGTAGGCCTCCGAAATCGGCATGCCGATGTACTGGCATGAGCCCATCGCCAGCAGCAGCAGCGAGAGCCCCCACCCGAAGTCTACCTGGGTGAGGAGGAACATCACCGGCCCGGCCAGCAGGCCCACGGCCAGCATGACGGGTACCCTGCCCAGCCTGTCCGAAAGGTACCCGCCGAGCGGGCCGGCGAAGAGCCCGGCAAAGTGATAGACCGCCAGCATGCTGGCGGCGGCTTCCTCGCTGGCGCCGAGGTCCTGGACGGCAAAGACCGGCACGAAGGACAGGGTTGAGAAGGTCAGTACCTGCAGGACCACCCCCAGCGAGGTGAATGTGACCAGGCGGCGCGTCTGGGTCACCGTTGTGGGGGCGGCTGTGGCGGCCTCATCGGTGGTGCCCCGCCGGTAGCCCCGCCGCCCCAGGATTACGTAGAGCACCACGCCGAAGAGCATCGTGGGGATGGCCACCGTGATGAACGAGCCGCGCCATCCCAGGGCGGTTGCCAGCCCGGCGGCAATCAGCGGCGTGAGGAAGAAGCTGGCGGTGCCGCCTATCTGGTGCAGTCCCAGGGCCCGGCCCCGGCTGCCCTCCGCCACTGAGGCCGAGACGAGCGGGGAGGCGGCCGGGTGGTACCCCCCGCCGGCCAGCCCGAGCAGCACCAGCGAGGCCGCAATAAGGACGAAGCCGGGTGACAGCCCGACGAGCAGACCGGCCACCGCGACCCCGCAGACCCCCACCAGGATGAGCCGCCGCGGCCCGATGCGGTCGGCCAGCCAGCCGCCGGGCAGCTGGCCGATGCCGTAGGGCAGGTTGTAGGCCGACCCCAGCAGGCCGAGCTGGGTATTGCTCAGGCTCAGGTCAGTCTTTATGAAGGGCAGCAGCGGGGTGAGCATTGCCCCGACGACGTGGTGGCTGAAGTGCGCCAGGATAAAAAGCGGTACCAGCCCGGTG
>CAZBPZ010000084.1:0-5308 GCA_964493955.1 uncultured Dehalococcoidales bacterium
CCGACGGCTTCGCGCATCATCCGGATGCTCTCGGTGGGGAAGCGCAGGCGGTTCTCCCAGTTGCCGCCGTACTCGTCGGTGCGGCGGTTGTAGAAGGGCGAGATGAAGGAGCAACACAGGGTGGCACCGCCGTGGGCACAGTGCAGCTCGACGCAGTCGATGCCGGTCTCCTTGAGTATCTTGGCGGCGGCGGCGAACTCACGTTCCTGCTGGTGGATGTACTCTACCGTTACCTCGGTGACGGGGATGATATGGCCCGCCATCAGGTCAAACTGGCCAAACCTGGCGTGGAGTTCGTCCGGGTAGGGTGAGGGCGAGGGCCCCTGGCCCGCCATGGGGCCACCCTGGACAATCTGGATACCGATTTTGCAGTCGTACTGGTGAATGCGGTCGGCCAGCTTCCTGAGCCACTCGTGGTTGGCCGGGTTGATTATCATCAGGGGTACGAAGGCACCGGTCATGATGAGGCCGACCCCACCCCTGGCGCGCTCCTCGAACCAGCGGATTGTCAGGTCGTTGATGCGGCCGTCTTCTTCGCGTGGCATGTTGAGTAAGGGGGCAAAGGCGATGCGGTTCTTGAGCTTCATGCCGCGGATTTCTATGGGCTCTTGCAGTTTCAGTGCCATTTCCACAACTCCTCAGGCATGTTCTGGCGCCGGGCGCCGCTGGCGTGGTGGGGATTACCGGGCGTCTCCTGGCCCGGGTGCCAGGCTAGTTTTACAGCATTCTGCCATCTTTGGGCGGCAGCGTCAACCGGGGCCTTGCCCGGGAGCGGGTCACCCGGCTTCGCCCGGCTGGCGGGAACCCCCGGCTGCCTCGCCCGGCGGCTTGCCGAAGTCGCGCAGGCGTTCGGCCAGGCCGGATAGCTGCGCCTGCACCCGGGCGTTGATGGTGCCTGGCTCAAAGGTGCCGTCCTCGAGGCGCTTGCCGGCGCTGAGCCCGGTGAGGACTTCCATGCCCTCGTCAACCGTGCTCACCGGGTAGATATGGAACTTCCCCTGCTGGATGGCCTCAACCACCTCGTCCTTGAGCATCAGGTTGCGCACGTTGCTGGCGGGGATTATCACCCCCTGCTCGCCGGTGAGGCCACGGGCACGGCAGACCTCGAAGAAGCCCTCGATTTTCTCGTTGACCCCGCCGATGGCCTGTACCTCGCCCTTCTGGTTGACCGAGCCGGTAACGGCGATACCCTGCTTGATGGGCACCTCGGCCAGGCGCGAGAGCAGCGAGTAGAGCTCGGTGCTGGAGGCACTGTCACCGTCCACCTCGTCGTAGCTCTGCTCGAACACCAGCCGGGCCGACATGGAGAGCGGGACATCCCGCACGTAGCGGTCGTTGAGATAGCCCTGGAGTATCATGACGCCCTTGGTGTGGAGACGCCCCCCCAGCTTGGCTTCTCGCTCGATGTCAATCAGCCCTTCACGCCCCAGCCCGACGCTGGCGGTAATACGGCTCGGCCGACCGAAGGAGAAGTCGCCCAGGTCCACCACCGCCAGGCCGTTCACCTGCCCCACCTTTTTCCCCTGCACCTCTATCATGATTGTCCCGGCGGTAATCATCTCGTTGATACGCTCCTGGATGAGGTTGGAGCGGTAGACCTTCTGTTCCAGGGCCTTTTCCACGTGCCTGGCCTCGATGAGGTCGCAGCCGTCCTCGGCGGCCCAGAAGCTGGCCTCGCGGATGATATCGGCTATCTCGGCAAAGAGGGTGGAGAGTTTGTCGCGGTCGTCTGCCAGGCGGGAGCTGTACTCGATTATCCCGGCCAGGGCATCGCGCCGCAGGTGGCTCAGGCCTTCCTCGCGGCACATGCGGCATATCACGGCGGCGTAGCTCTTCATGTTGGCCTCGGTGCGGTCCATGCGGCTATCGAAGTCGGCCTTGACCTTGAAGAGCTCCTTGAACTGGGTGTCATTGCGTAGCAGCAGGTAGTAGAAGAGTGGCTCGCCGATGATAACCACCTTGATATCCAGGGGAATGGGCTCGGGGCGCAGGCTCTTGGTGGCGATGAAGCCCAGCCGCTCGCCAATATCCTCAATTGATAGCTTGTTGTCCCGCAGTGTCCGCTTGAGACCGTCCCAGGCCTGGAAGCTCATCAGCAGGTCTTCAATGCGGACCACCAGGTAGCCGCCGTTGGCGCGGTGGAGGGTGCCGGGCTTTATCATGGTGAAGTCCGTGTAGAGCGCCCCGAACTGGGCCTCTTTCTCAATCCGGCCGAACAGGTTGGTGTAGGTGGGGTTGAGCTCCAGGAAGACCGGTGCTCCCTTGAGCTCGGAGTTGTCCACCAGGACGTTGACCTCGTAGTTCCTGAGGGAGCGCTGGCGTGCCTGTTCTTCCATGGCGGCGGCCAGGCCTTCCGGACCGCCCGGCTGCCTGGGTTCGGTGCGGAGCTCCTGGTACCGGTTGATGATATCGGCCTCTACCTCGTCCAGGTAGAGGGTGACCTGTGGCAGCTCGGAGTAGCTCTCGCGCAGGGCCGTGAAAATCCGCCCCACGGCATAGGCCGCCACCTGGTGGTTCATCTCCTCCAGCTCTTTCTCAACCTTGCTTTCCTCCTGCTGGAGGTGGGTAATGGTCTCCTTGAGTTCCCGGCCGAGTTCATCACGGGCCTGCTGGAGCCGTTCCCTGGCTTCCGGCTCCAGGCTCTGGTAGGCCTCGTCGCTGAGGGGTTCGCCATTGCTTGTGGCCGGGATGAGCACCAGGCCTATCTGGGTGGCCTTGAGGAGCAGGCCACGCTGGCGGGCTTTCTCGCTGAGTGCCTGGAAGGCGGCCTCGCGCTTGCGGTTCAGCTCTTCCAGGATGCTGGAGCGTTGCTCGGCATACTCTTTGGTGCTGAAGGCGGCCACCAGCGAGCGGCGGGCGTTGTCGATTGCCTGTTTCATGTCCTGCTGTAGCTTCTGGCCGGTACCGGGCGGCACCGGGATGGCGCGGGGGCAGTACGGGTCTTTGAAGTTATGGACATAGCACCAGTCCGGCGGGACGGGTTTGCTGGCGGCCAGCGACTCCAGGAAGGCCCGGATGACGGTGACCTTACCGGTACCAGCCAGGCCCGCCACGAACACGTTAAAGCCCTGTTTCTGGATGTTCAGGCCGAAGCGCAGGGCGCTCAGTGCCCGGTCCTGGCCGATGATGGCATCGGCTGGCTGCAGTTCGGAGGTTGAGTCGCACTCAAAGAGGGCGGGGTCACACCTGTGTCTGGCCTCGGCGGCGGTGAGCTCTTTCGGCATGGGCGGCCTCCATTGCTTGTTCGGGTTATTCTACCAGATTGTGCTGCCGGAGCACAGGGGACGCCAGATAGCCACGTCAAAAATAGAGAGCGCGCCTTTTTACCCCTTCCGGCCCGGCATGCCTACGACAAATGATGCACCCGGTGCTGTGCGGCCGGGGCCGGGCGGGGTGGCTGGCCGTTTGACAGGCCGGGGCGGGGTGGCCTATCCTCTGGCGGGAACACGCTATCAGGCCTTGCCGGAGGTAGTCTTCATGACGGCTGTTCTGGTTGCCCTCACCGTGATACTGGCCTATCTCCTTGGCTCGGTCCCTTCCGCCTATCTGGTGGGGAGGCGGCGCCGTGGGGTGGACATCCGCCAGGTTGGCAGCCGCAACATGGGGGCCATGAATGTCTTTTACTCGGTCGGTTTCTGGTGGGGGTTGCTGGTGCTGGCCCTGGATATCGGCAAGGGGGCAGCGGCGGTGGGTATTGCCACCGCCCTGGAGCTGCCGGAGGCCGCCCGCCTGGCGGCCGGCCTGGTGGCGGTGCTGGGCCACATTTTCCCGGTCTTCCTTGGCTTTAAGGGGGGCAAGGGGGGAGCGAGTTGCATCGGCGTGCTGGCGGTGCTGCTGCCCTGGGGTATTCCTATCTGTATTGGCCTGTTCGGGCTGGTGCTGCTGGTGACGCGCTGGCCCACCTTCAGCTACGGTGTGGCGCTGCTCTGCTTCCCGGTGGTGGGCTGGCTGCACTATCACCGGGCTGACCTGGCTGTATTTGCGGCTGTGCTGCTTGTTATCCCGCTGGTGCGTTACATACCGCGGTTGAAGGAGATGCGTAGTAAAGCGGGTAACTGGGGCCGGGTCTTTCGGCGGCGGGGCCTGGAGGAGCGTTACTAGCCCGGTAGCGCCGGGAGCAGGAAGGCCCCGGGTAGATGACCCGGGGCCCTGGCGTGTTCGGGCAGGCCGGAGTTGTTCAGCCTTGAAGCCATCAACATGGACCGGGGGCCCGTGCGTGTCCGGCGGGCCGACGGCGACGAAAGCGGTTGACGCAAAGCGACACCGGGGCCCTGGCGTGTCCGGGCAGGCCTAGGCCTGCCCGCGCGAGGGTAATACCACCTTGGCCTTACCGGGCGTGGTCTTTTCGCCCCTGGAGTTTTCCAGCCAGATGTCAGCCTCGACGATGTGCTCGCTGCCTTCGACGTACTTCTTGGTGACGACACCGGTGAGGGTGAGCTCGTCGTTCGGCACGTCCATACCACGGTAGCTGCAGCCGTAGCTCATGATTCTGCCCTTCTCACCCACCCAGTTATCAAGCATCTGGCCCAGCCAGGCACTCTTGAGGGCGCCGTGGATGATGATTCCCGGCAGGTTGTTGCCCAGGGCGAAGTCCTTGTCATAGTGGATTTCGTAGAAGTCTCCCGAAGCACCGGCCCAGCGTACCAGCTGGCGGGGGGTGGCGTTCTTTTTCAGCGGGGGTAGGCTGTTACCTTCCTGAATGTCTTCCCAGTATAGCTGCTCCGCCATTATTGTCCTCCTGTCGGTCCATCTCAGTAGCTTATACCGGTGGAGCGTGACTTGGCCACGACTTCACCGTCCTGGTTCTTGTAGGTGGTCTCTGAGATGATGATGAGCATCTTGCCGAGGCGGCCTTCGCGTTCGCGCAGGTCAACTATCTTGGTGGTGGCGGTGATAGTATCCCCGGCGACCACCGGCTTGAAGAGCTCGTACTCGTTGCCGCCGTTGAGCATGCGGGTGAAGGGGTTCTTGAAGGTGGCGCGTGGCCCCCCACCGCTCTTGACGGGATAGGCGTACTGGGCAATGAAGGCCGGCGGGGCCACCAGGCTCCGGAAGCCCCGGCTCTTAGCATACTCCTCGTCGTGGTAGAGCGGGTTGGGGTCACCAATTGCTTCGGCCCAGCGCCGGATCGGCTCCTTCTCAATCTCATAGACTGACGGCTCCGATTCAACGCCGATGACAGCCTTCATTTCGTCAGTGATGATTGAGTCCCCAGCCATCAATGCACCTCCTTCGCTGTTCTCCTGCCGGAGTTTGCCGCCATTATAGCATAACACCCCTGGACTATAGTAGGGCCTTTGTACTCGTC
>CAZBPZ010000085.1:0-5207 GCA_964493955.1 uncultured Dehalococcoidales bacterium
GACTCGTGGTCAACCTCCACGTTGACGATTGACGGCTTCCCGCTGGCGGCCGCCCCGACGAGGTGGCACGTATGGCGCTGGTGCTGGCCAGTGACCTGGCCAGCTACGTGCACGGCGCCCTGATTCCGGTGGACGGCGGTTTCCTCGGCGCGTGGTCTCGGGCATGTCGCCTTGGAGGCGGGCCTCTCAGAAGCTGCAGACGTCCAGGCGAGAAATACCCAACCCGTCCCATGAGCTATTCCAACGGTACAGCTCCAGCCACTGGCCCTGGCGCCTGACTGCCAGGACCAAGTCCAGATGGGAATCAGCCAGCCGGGTGTCCAGGAAGACAGCAGCCTCGTCGATGCCAAGACCCCGGGCCGCTTCCAGGCGTTGGCTGGCCTCCGGGGGCATGGTAACCCGCTCCGGGGATAGCCTGACAAACTTACCCGCACCCTCATGACGCAGCCTGAGGGACAGGATACCCGGCCAGCATGGCGAGGGCTTGTCCCAGGACACCCGGTAAATTGGCCGGGCGGTAATGCCTTCAGCAATCTCGTGCAGCCCGGCTCTTACCTCGGAGACCTTGAGGGTACGGGCCTCGAGGCCCGTCTCCTGTAGCTTCTTCTCGGGGGGAGGTATGGTTGCCCTTTCTTTTTCTATGACTGCGATGGTAGTAGTACTCTGCCCGTCTGGCCCCTTAGGCTCCATACCTGTCCTCCTTCCAGCCGCAAGACCTCTGATGACAAGACCACCTTCTTCCCTGCCCCTTGTCAGCAGGTTCCTGGCCGCCCTGGTGTACAGCCGCATCACGTCGCGGCGGCCCACCATGCCCACCAGCCGTGACTTCGAGCCGGAGCTGGCAAGCACTGGCAGGCTGGCGATGTCATGCTGACTTAAGAGCTGCATCACCGTGTCCAGTGACTCATCAGCGGTGGTGGCGATTACATTTGTGCTCATGATGTCGCCCACTCGCAGGCCATTGCGAGTTTCGTTCCGCAGAAGGTCCTCGCGGGATATGATTCCTGCCAGTTGACCGCTCAGGGAGTCAATAACTGGCAGGGATGTTATATGGTCGGAGGTAATACGCTCTTCTATCTGCTCCAGGCGGTCGTCTGACCTCACTGGCACAACATCCGTTCGCATGGCGTCCTTCACCTTGAGCTGGGCTAGAAGAGGCTGGAGGTACTCGTAGCGGTGGGCCGGTGACATGGCAGGAGATTCTACCTGGCTTTCATACATGGTATTTCGCCCGACCAGTACGTAAGAGATACTCACTGCTATCATCGCCGGTGCCAGCATAGCGTAGCTGCCGGTCATCTCGGCTACCATGAGCATAGCCGCCAGCGGCACCCGGGCCGTGCCGCCAAGAAGGGCTACCATTCCCACCACCACGAAAGGTTCCGGAGTGAGGGGGGCATAGCTGACAACGTTGTGCAAAACTAGCCAGAGTCCACTGCCGAGCATACCGCCGACGAATAGGGTCGGCGCGAAGGTGCCACCGCTGCCGCCGGAGCCGACAGTCAGGCTGGTGGCCGCAATCTTGGCGAAGGCAAGCCCGATTACCAGACCCGCTGGCAGGCTGACCTGTGGCTCCATGGCAATCTGGAGCCAGCCATAACCCACACCCAGTACCTGTGGGAGGAAAAGACCCAGCAGGCCTACGGCCAGGCCACCCACGGCTGGCTTAAGGTAGTTAGGCAGTCTGAGAGCACGGAACAGCCCCCGCACCAGGTAGAAGTACCGCGAGAAGCCTATGCCCACCAGTCCGCAGATTAAGCCCAGAGTGACGTACAGGATGAGTGACCTGGGGTCGTCAAAGGTGACGTTGAGATGCTCGCCGAAAATGGGAGTGTAGCCGGCCCAGCTGCTGAAGATCACATAACCTACAATGGAGGCAATGAACGAAGGGACCAGGGCACTTACCTCGAGGCCTTCGAAGTAGAGGATTTCAGCCCCAAGCATGGCGCCTCCCAGTGGTGCCCGGAAGATGCAGGCTATTCCGGCGCCTATCCCCGCTGCCACCGCAATGCGTCGCTCCGACGCGGTGAGCTTGAGGACCCGGCCTACTACCGAGGCGAAGCCGGCACCGATCTGGGCAGCCGGGCCTTCAGGACCGGCGCTGCCACCCGAGCCGATGGTAATAGCCGAGGCCAGCAGCTTGACCAGCGGCACCCGGGCACGTATCAGGCCCTCCTTTTGATGGAAGGCCTCGATGGCGGAGTCGGTGCCGTGGCCTTCGGCTTCCGGGGCAAGCTTGTACACGATGAGGCCGGCGAGGAGTCCGCCGATAGCGGTAATAACCGGTATCATCCACCGCCTGGCAATGGCAGTGACCACCGTCTGTGCCCCTTCTGCCTCGCCAAGCGGCGCGGGCGGCAGGAAGCCGGCCCCTTGCCCCAGGAAGAGCCTGGTTGCCCAGGTCAGTGCCATGGACAGGGCCACGCAACCCAGGCCGGCCGCTATCCCTACCAGACACCCGGCCACGAGCCATTTCCGAAGGTAGGCGATGTTGACGGTTAGCATCTGTTGCTTGAGGAACCGACTCAGCCTAGCCATCTTTTTCACTTATCCCAGCTGCCGTCATTGGCGGGGCATCACCGTTTTCCAGCGGTGTCATATAGACGATGATGTCCTTCACCCCGCTCAACCTCCTGATGCCCATTAGTATCGTCTTAGCCATGGCAGAGATGTCTTGGCTCTCGACCACGGCAATGGCCCGGTAGGGGCCATTGATAACATCCGCCAGGGTAACACCCAGCTTGTAGCGCAGGTTGTTGACTATCTCGCCAGCCTTGTCCTCATCGGTGTCGATGAGGACATAGGCCCGGTTTGTGGCCTGAGTCTGGTTCTGCCTCTTCTCTACCATGGCTTCCTGCCCCTTCTACTTTCACTCTAGAGCAGCGGCCGTGATGTGTTACCTGCTGGCATGACATGTCTGACAGGGATCGGGGGTATCGTTGCCTGGCGGCACCAACACGGGTTGTGGCGGCAATTGCCATGTGGTATTGCCATCTCTGGCAGCCAGTATTGCCAGCCTATGCATGTAACGGCAGGCAAAGTGTGCTAGAGTAAAAAAGATGGTGAGCAGACTTGGCAGAAACAGAAAGGAACAGGATTAGAGTACTCATCGCCGATGACCATCCCCCCTTTTCCCAGGGGCTCAGCCGGCTGCTTGATGACCAGCCTGACCTTATACCGGTGGCCGTGGCTACCGACGGGGAGGAGGCGGTGCGGCTGGCAAAGGACCTCAAGCCGGACGTGGTGGTAATGGATATTGCCATGCCGAAGCTGAACGGGATTGAGGCTACCCGGCAAATCAAGGCTGAACTACCTAACACATCGGTGCTGGTGCTGAGTGCGTATGGCTACCACCCGTACGTCCTCTCGGCCCTTGAGGCTGGGGCAGGTGGATATTTGCTCAAGAATGTTCCCCTGCGTGAACTAATGAATGCCATACGGGCCGTAAGGTTGGGTGAGGCCGTGCTTGACCCCGCCGTTGCCGAGAAACTGCTGCGCAACCTTTCTAGGCCAATTGCCAGCTCTCGTGACAGCAGCCAGTTGAGCCCGCGGGAGATAGAGGTACTCAGGTTCAGTGCCCACGGGCTGAGCAATGCTGACATTGCCAAGCGGCTGTTTGTGAGTGAACGGACAGTGCAGAGCTACTTCACCAGTATCTTCAATAAGCTCGGGGTTGGCTCACGCCTGGAGGCGGTGCTGAGGGCGCTGAAGGAAGGGTGGCTCACCATGGATGACATCCCGTGAGCCAGGTCTCTGGCGCAAACGAGGTTATGCGTGGCAGCCTGCATCACAAAAGGAAATATCTCTGCCTCATCTCGCTGCTGAGCCTTCTGGCGGTACTGCTCTTTTACGTCGGCGACGTCCCGTGGCTGGGCCTGGGCCGGCTGCAAGGTAGCTTCATTGGCGGTCAGGGATACCACGAACTCTGCCTTCTACTACTGGTTGGGCCGGTCGTGCTGGCGGCATTCATCTTCAGGATAAAGGGGGGTGTGATCGTATCCGTTGTCGAGTCGCTGGCGGTGTTCCCCCACACCCTTTATTTCTCGCCCTATCCCGACCCTCTTTTCCGCCTCGGCACATTCACCATCATCAGCTTGCTGCTCTCAGGGTTGATTGGCAGAGGGCTGAACAGCCGCGAGGAGCTGAGAGGACAGCAATCAAGGCTCGAGCGGTTTCTTTCCCAGACGATAGACGTCCAAGAGAGAGAAAGGCAGTACCTGGCACGTGAGCTCCACGACGAAAGTGCCCAGCTGCTGGTGGACCTCTCGCATGATGTGGACGAGTTGCTGGAAGACGCAGCCAGTACCACCGATGCCTATAAGGAGAAGTTACGGCGGCTTCGTGCCGGTATTGATGAAGTCCTGGAGGGAACACGGCGCTTCATTCGGGGCTTGCGCCCCCCGTTACTGGAGGAGATGGGGCTGGGACCGGCCCTGCAGTGGCTGGCTGAAGAACTGCGTGAGGAAGAGGGTATTGAGGTGGAGGTGGATGTGCAGGACGAGGGAAAGCGCCTGTCCGAGGTGCAGGAGCTGACGGTGTTCCGGATAGCCCAGGAGGCCCTGAACAACGTCAGGAAACATTCCGGCGCGCACAGGGCGGCGTTGCACCTGGAGGTGACCGGCGACAAGGCTCGTTTGCGGATTGAGGACAGCGGGGCCGGTTTCAAGGTACCGGCCCAGGACGAGCTAATAAACGCCGGGAAGTTTGGCCTGATAGGTATAAGGGAGAGAGCCCGGCTGGCTGGAGGGCAGGCCAAGGTCGAGTCCACTGTGGGAAAGGGTACAGTGATAACGGTGGAAATACCGGTGCTGGGTGCCAAATAGGCCGGCCTGTCTCAGAGGGGACGGGATGGGTTACAGCGCCCCCGAGGTCTAGGGTCAGGTTTGAGGCGGTGGGGCGCTCATGGTATTGCGGTCAGTGGCCGGGAGCATACCCTGACTGGAGGTGGAACGTTATGCAGCTCGTTACTGGACGAGGCGTGTACAAGGTAGTGTTGAGTAATTTTGTGTACGGTTGAGGGTGGGTGGTAGTAAAATGACTCCTGATGGATAATGGAAATACCGCTAGGAGGTGTCGGGGTCGAAAAAAAGAAAAAGCATTGAAAGATGCCAGGGCCATCACGATGAAAAACGGTAGACCGGCCACCCAGGGCGTCTGCCCCACCTGCGGTACGAAGATGTTCAGAATCGGCAAGAGCTAACGGGTCT
>CAZBPZ010000086.1:0-5177 GCA_964493955.1 uncultured Dehalococcoidales bacterium
TCACCGCTGACGACTGCCTTGGCCTTCCGGCCAATCCGGAGCTGGCGGTGGGTGGCGAGGGGATAGGCCCGCTCCACCTCGCGCTCTATCAGGTCGGCCAGTGGTACCGCTTCGGTCGCCCGGGGCTGCCCCTCGAGCTCGGCCAGTTGCATGAGGTCGGCCACGATAGCCGACATGCGGGCCACCTCGCCGTTGATGGCCCGCATTGATTCCTCCCGTTCCCGGGCGGATAGCCCCTTTTTCTTGAGGAGGTCAAGGTTGCCGCGGATGACTGTCAGCGGCCCGCGTAGCTCGTGAGAGGCATCGGCGATGAAGCGCTGGTGCGACTGGAACACGCTGTCAAGGCGGGCTATCATGCTGTCAAAGGTGGTGGCCAGTTCGCCGATGTCATCGGTGGGGCCTTTGTAGTCAACGCGCCGGCCCAGGTCAGGGCTGCCGCCGATTTCACGGGCGGTGCGGGTAATCTGGCGGACGGGTGCCAGAGCGCTGCGGACGGTTATCATGCCCAGCAGGGTAGCCAGTAGCAGCGCTCCCAGGATACTGGCCACCAGGGCGAGGCGCGTCTGCGCCAGGGTGCGCTCGACCTGGGCCAGGGACTGGCCCACCTCAAGCAGGAAGGTCTCACCCATGAGGGTGACGGGGGAGACCATCACCCTGATGGGGGTCTCTTCCGAGAGGACGGTCTCGATGGCAGTACCGCCGGCCAGCCCGGCGGCGATGAGAGACTCGGTGCGCGGTAGCTCCAGGTCACCGAGGTTGCTGGACTTGACGACCACCCTGCCGGCGCGGTCAATGAACTGGATGTAGATGCCGGGGGAGGCGAAATCGCTGACGCGCGGCAGGCGTGCCTGGACTGCCTGGAAATCAACCGGCTCGGCCAGCGAGGCCGGCTCAAAAGCCTTCTGCACCAGAACCGAGTGCCGGCGCAGCGTCTCGTCCACCTGGCTGTGCAGGTTGTTCTCCAGGATGGTGTACACGGTGTAGCCGGCCAGCAGGAGGATACAGAAGAGGATAAGTACGAAGCGCAGTGTCAGGCGCCAGCGGATTGACATGGGTCAGTCCCTCAAGACGTAGCCGATGCGGCGCACGGTGTGGATGAGGCGCCGCTGCCCATCGGCCTCAAGCTTGGAGCGCAGGTAGCGCACGTAGACGTTGACCACGTTGGACTGCCCGCTGAAATCATACCCCCAGACGCCATCGTAGAGCTGGTGCCGGCTCAGTACCTGGCGGGGGTGCCGCATGAAGAAGTGCAGGAGGTCAAACTCCTGGGCGGTCAGTTCGATGATTTTGCCGCCGCGGCGGACCTGGCGCGTCACCGGGTTGAGGGTGACGTCGGCGAAGCTGAGCACCTCGCCGGTGAGGCGTGGCTCGCGGCGGCGCAGCAGCGCCCGGACACGTGCCAGGAGCTCGTCAAGGGCAAACGGCTTCACCAGGTAATCGTCGGCCCCGCTGTCCAGCCCGGCAACGCGGTCCTTGACCGTACCCTTGGCGGTTACCATCAGGATGGGCACGTTGCTCGCTTCGCGCAGGCGGCGGCTGACGGCAATGCCGTCGGTACCCGGCATCATGATGTCGAGCACCAGCAGGTCAGGCGCCCGCCGCTGTATGGCTGCCAGGGCTTCGTCGCCATCAAAGGCCACTGTCACGGTGTAGCCTTCGTGGGTCAGGGCCCGCCGTATCAGGCTGACAATGGCCGGGTCATCATCGACGACAAGGATGTGCAATAGCCTGCCCCCGGTAATATGTCCGTATGATAGTGCCAGTCTGGACCCCGGTCAAGACAGTGCTGGGGGTTGACGGGGCCGGCCGGGATAGGGTAATATGCTAATAGGAAGCATTTGCATCTGGCTTGACAGAGGTACAGGCATGGCGCAACCGGGACACGGCGGTACCGAGCAGAGCCGCCGGCAGCTTGTATCCGGGGGGCTGCGGGCCACCCGCCAGCGTACCCTGGTGCTGGACATAATAAGGCAGGGGGCCTCTCACCTGGATGCCGACGAGATTCACCGGCGCGCCCGCCGGTGGGAGCCGCGCATCAGCCTGTCCACCGTTTACCGTATCCTGCAGCGGTTCAAAGAGAGCGGCCTGATTCGAGAATACCACTTTGATGATAGCCACCATCACTACGAGGTGGAGGCTGGCCGCGGTCACCATCACATTGTTTGCGTGCAGTGTGGACGGGTGGTGGAATTTGATAGTGATATTATCAGGCACCTGCGGCGCACTGTGCCCGAGGTACGGGATTTCAGCATCTCCGAGGCCGAACTGAGGCTGGCCGGTACCTGCCCCCGGTGCCGGGAGGCAGGGCCGTGAGGCCGCTTCTTCTTTTTCGTGGCGTAGATAGGAGATTTCCATATGGGTTACGGTGCGGAGGAGGGGGCAATGGTAAGCTCTCTACTGGTAACCCTTCACTATTGAGGTTGCCGGGTACACCAGCTACCTGGTGCTGGTGCTGGGGGGCTACTTCGGTTTCCGGTGGTGCACCGTGGCTGCATCGGCCGGGGGGTGAGCCGGTAACATAGGACCATGAGCGTGCTGGCAAGATTCAGGCATAACCGGGCACCGCAGCCAAGCTGCCATTCCGGTACCATGGCGGCCGTACCGGGGGCAGTGCGCAAGGTTGCCATCCTCGGCAGCCCGAATGTGGGCAAGAGCGTTGTCTTCAACTGGCTCACCGGGAGCCGGATGGCCATCTCCAACTACCCCGGGACAACGGTTGAAGTGTCCCGGGGCAGGGTGCATTTCGGGGACGGCGCCGTGGAGATTGTGGACACACCCGGCATGTACTCGTTCCTGCCGATAAGCGAGGAGGAGCGGGTTGCCCGGGCTATCCTGCTGGACGAGAAGCCGGACGTGGTGGTGCACGTAGTTGATGCCAAGAACCTGGACCGGATGCTGCCGCTGGCGCTGCAGCTTGTTGAGGCTGGCCTGCCGCTGGTGCTGCAGGTCAACATGATGGACGAGGCCGAGGCCGCCGGCGTGCGGGTCAATTGTGAGCGCCTGTCCCGGGAGCTGGGAGTACCGGTAGTCCCCACGGTAGCGGTGACGGGGCGGGGTATGGACGCCCTCTGGGAGGCTATTTCCGGCGGTGCTGGTAACAGGGATGGTTTTCGGGTTGCCCATGACGAGGTGATAGAACGGGCGCTTGAAGAGCTGGCACCCCTGCTGGGGACAGGGTTCATCATCTCGGCCCGTGGTGCCGGGCTGTTATTGCTGGCCGGTGATGCCGAGGTGTGGGAGCGGCTGGAGCGGTCACCCGGGGCAGACCCCGCCAGAGCGCGGGCGGTGGTAGAGCGCGCCGGGGCCAAGTTCGGCCAGCCGCTGAGCTACATCATTGCGCTGGGCTACCAGCAGCGCAGCCGCGATATCCTGGCCGGGGTGGTGCAGCAGGACACCGGCGTACGGTTTACTTTCCGGGAGAGGCTGAGCCGCTGGATGATGCATCCCCTCAGCGGTAGCCTGATTGGCCTGGCGGTGCTGTATGTGGGGCTTTACCTTTTTGTCGGGGTTTTCGGGGCCGGAATCCTGGTGGACCTGATTGAGGGAACGGTCTTCGGCCAGTGGCTCAACCCCTGGGTAAGCCGCCTGGTCGAGGCTGTTATCCCGTGGCAGGTATGGCGGGACCTGTTTGTCGGCGAGTACGGTATCGTCACGCTGGGGCTGACCTACGCTTTCGCCATCGTCTTTCCCATCGTGGGCACCTTCTCGGTTGTTTTCGCCATAATTGAAGATAGCGGTTACCTGCCGCGGCTGGCGATGCTGCTGGACAGGCTGTTCAAGACCATCGGCCTGAATGGCCGTGCCGTGATTCCCATCGTGCTGGGCTTCGGCTGTGACACGATGGCAACAATCGTCACCCGCGTCCAGGAGACAGAACGGGAGCGCATCATCACCACGCTGCTGCTGGCGCTGGCTATTCCCTGTTCTGCCCAGCTGGGGGTTATCTTCGGTATCCTTTCAGGGAATGTCGCCGCCCTGCTGCTGTGGGGTGGTAGTGTGGGGGTGGTGTTCCTGATGGTGGGCTCCCTCGCCGCCAGGGTGCTGCCCGGCCGGCGTACCAGCTTCTACATGGAGTTGCCCCCGCTGCGCCTGCCGCGGCTGGGTAACATCCTCAGCAAGACAATGGCCCGGCTGGAGTGGTACTTCCTGGAAGTGCTACCGATGTTCCTGCTGGCGAGCGTGGTGCTCTGGCTCGGGGACCTGACCGGGGTCTTCCAGTACGTGCTGGGCGGGCTGGAGCCCCTGGTGCGCTGGATTGGGCTCCCGGACGAGGTGGCGGTGGCTTTCCTGTACGGCTTCTTCCGGCGGGACTTCGGGGCGGCTGGCCTGTACGACCTGCACAGCAGCGGCGTGCTCAGCGGTGTGCCGCTGGTGGTGGCTGCCGTCACGATTACCCTCTTCATACCCTGCATCGCCCAGTTCCTGGTAATGATCCGCGAGCGGGGCCTGCGCACCGCCCTGGGCATTGCCGCCTTTGTCTTCTCGTTCGCTTTGCTGGTGGGGTTCCTGTTGAACTGGATACTGACAGCACTGGGGGTCACGTTCTGATGGAGTGCCCGCTGTGTGGGCAGGTGTTTGAGCCGGAGGACGCCTTGCGGGCATGCCGGGAGTGTCCTGTCAGGCGCGGGTGTCACCTGGTAAGGTGCCCCAGCTGTGGCTACGAGGTGCCGCAGACATCACACCTGGAGAGATTTTTTGCCAGGCTCAGGAGGAGGCTCGGTCATGCTCAGTGAGAGGGCAGAAGAGGCCCTGGAGACACTCTGGATTGCGCTGGAAGAGCAGCAGGAGAAAGAGGTAGCACCTGATACCCTGGGCCGGGCGGTGGTGGACGAGCTGCAGGTTGCCGGCCTGGTTACGGCGGCGGATGACCTGGTCAGCCTGACGGACGAGGGGCGCGTGGAGGCAAGGGGGGTCGTGCGGCGGCACCGTCTGGCAGAGAGACTGCTGACCGATGTCCTGGGTTCGCACGAGCGCCTGACGCATGAACGGGCCTGCCGTTTCGAGCACCTGCTTGACCGGGGGCTGGACGACAACATCTGCACCCTGCTGGGGCACCCCAGGGTGTGCCCCCACGGCAAGCCGATTCCGCCGGGGAGGTGCTGCGCCCGGCATTCCCAGCAGGTGGGGGCGGTGGTACGGCCGCTGCGGGATATGATGCCCGGTCAACATGGTAAGGT
>CAZBPZ010000087.1:0-4822 GCA_964493955.1 uncultured Dehalococcoidales bacterium
ACCGCCAGGCCGCGGCGGCGCCGGCACCCTCGGCCGGCCCGGCGCCCACACCGGCCCAGCAGGCTGCCCTGGACGCCATCCTGCCCGCCCTGGGCCGCGGCCACAACGGCAGGCCGGCTGTCTTCCTCCTGCACGGCGTCACCGCCGCCGGCAAGACCGAGGTGTACCTGCGGGCCCTGGAAGAGACCGTCCGGCGGGGAAAACGCGGCATCGTGCTCGTGCCGGAGATATCCCTGACCCCCCAGACAATCGAGCGCTTCGCCGGCAGATTCCCCGGCCGGGTAGCCATCCTCCACAGCCGGCTGACACCGCGGGAGCAGTTTGACGAATGGTACGCCATCGCCGAGGGCAACTTTGACGTCGTCATCGGGCCGCGCAGCGCCCTCTTCGCCCCCCAGCCGGACCTGGGCCTGATAGTGGTGGACGAGGAACACGAATGGAGCTACAAGCAGGAGGTCTCACCCCGCTACCACGCCCGCGATGTTGCCCTCCGCCTGGCCGGGCTGAGCGGGGCCACCGTCATCCTCGGCAGCGCCACCCCGGATGTTGGCAGCTACTTCCGGGCCAAGCGGGGCGATTACCACCTGCTGGAGATGCCGGAACGCATCGTTGCCGGCGAGCCGGGGACACCGCCCGAGGTCACACTGGTAGATATGCGTGAGGAACTGAAGGCAGGTAACCGCAGCATCTTCAGCACCGTCCTGCACCAGGCCATCACCGGGGTACTGGGCGCCGGCGAGCAGGCCATCCTCTTCCTGAACCGGCGCGGCGGCGCTACCTCGGTCCTGTGCCGCGATTGCGGCCACGTGCTCTCGTGCCGCCGTTGCCGGCTGCCGCTGGGCCACCACCCGGCCGAGGAACAGCTTGTCTGCCACCACTGCAATCGCCGCTACCGCGTGCCCCGCACCTGCCCCGGGTGTGGCAGCCGCCGCATCAGGTACCTGGGGCTGGGCACCCAGAAACTGGAGCAGGAACTGCAGAGCGCCTTCCCTTCCGCCCGGCTGCTGCGCTGGGACTCGGATGCAATTGGCCCCCGGACATCCCACGAAGAGATACTGGCGCGCTTCCGCCGCCACGAGGCCGACATCCTCATCGGCACGCAGATGGTAGCCAAGGGCCTTGACATACCGCGCGTTACCCTGGTGGGTATCATCTCGGCCGATACCGCCCTCAACCTGCCAGACTTCCGCGCCGGCGAGCGCACCTTTCAGCTCCTCTGCCAGGTGGCCGGGCGGGCCGGGCGGGGGTGGCGCGGCGGGCATGTCATCATCCAGACCTATTCACCCGGGCACTACGCCATCCGGGCAGCCACCCGGTACGATTACGCCGGGTTCTACCGGCAAGAACTGGAATACCGCCGCCAGCTCCACAACCCGCCCTTCACCCGGCTGGTACGCCTCATATGCAGTGCCGGCGGCGAGGCAGCCGCCCGCCGCCAGGCAGAGACGCTGGCGCAGACACTCCGCCGGGAAATTGCCACCGCTGGCCTGGCAGACATCAGCCTGATTGGCCCGGCCCCGGCCTTCATCCCCCGGCGGGGCGGCCGCTACCGCTGGCAAATCTTGCTGCGCGGCCAGGACCCCGTCGCCCTGCTGGCCCGGCTCGAGCTGCCACCGGGGTGCACGGTGGACGTTGACCCGCTGGGGCCATAGCTTCTATTATGGATTGTGAGGGCCATTCCCACCATGGCTGTAATACCAATCCGTACCCTGCCTGACCCGGTCCTGCGGCAAAAAGCACGGCGTGTCCGGGATATTAACCGCTCGGTACAGCGGCTGATTGACGACATGCTGGAGACAATGCACGCCGCCCGGGGTGTTGGCCTGGCCGCCAACCAGGTGGGGGTGCTGCTACGCGTTATCGTCATCGGCATCCCGGGAGAGGAAGAGATAGCCCTCATCAACCCTCAGATTGTGCGTACCTACGGCGAGCGCCTTGTCAGTGAAGGGTGCCTCAGCATCCCGGGCTACGTGGCCGAGATACGGCGCGCCGAGCAGGTAAAAGCGAAAGGGCTGGACCGCTCCGGCCACGAAGTAAGGCTCCGCGCTGACGGCCTCCTGGCGCAGGCACTCCAGCACGAGATTGACCACATCAACGGCACGCTCTACATCGACCACCTCGCCAGCCCGGACGACCTCCGCCCGGTCGAGGCCTTCCCAGACCCGGCCGAGGCCACGGGCAGCGCGCCGTCCGGCGAAGCGTTCGGCTAGAACATGTCGGCGCAGGCGGGCCGGTAGCGGGTACGCATGACGTCATCCCACCGCGGCAGGGCATCCGGCTGGTTTACACCGAGCCGCCCCATTCGGGCCGCCTGGCTGGCGCTGACCTGCCCGAAGACGAGCATTGCCAGCGTACTCACCGGCATCACCAGCTGGGGGCCTTCATCAGTCCGCTCTACCCGGCCTTCACCGGCCGCCGCCTCGAGCCGCCAGCGCCCGGCATTCCAGGGGCACAGCTCGTCCACCACCTCAAAGGTGAGGACGCCCTCATGGTCATAAGGCCGCGCCGGCAGGGCACGCGCCACGTCCACCACCCGCCCCAGCAGGCCATCCACCGAGGCCCGCCCCAGTTGCTTCGGCTCAAGCACCAGGTGTGGCAACGGGTCGTCCTCGGGGACACGCGGCCAGGTAATGGTTGCCACAAGGTCAAACCGGGCCAGATACTCCCAGACCGCCTGGTAGGCCACCGGTGTCAGCCAGACCAGGTCCCGGACTGATAGCTGGTGGCTCGGCAGCCGGCCGATGCCGGGCTGGACAGTATAGACCACGTAGGCCAGCGGCTGGCCTTCTTCCTCGTAAAGCACCCGGTGCAGAAAACCATTGGCCGGCGGCTTTGCCAGCACCCCGGCATCCCACATGGCGCGCCCCCGGTGCAGGTAGCCGGTGCGGTCGCGGCGGAACTGGCGGTACAGGTCAACCAGGACGGGGAACTCGTCCTCACCCAGCTCGCGCAGACGGCCGGGCACCGGCTGCGGCCGGGCAAACTGGATGTAACGCGGGTCAACCTGATAGCTGTACTGGGTGGAGACCACCGCATAACCGTAGCGCTGGTAGATGGCGGCCAGCGAGGCATAGAGGATGGCCACCGGCCGCTCCCCCTCTTCGTGCAGACGCTGGAAGTACGCCTGCATGATGCGCCGCAGGTAGCCGCGGCGCCGGTAGGGTGGAAAGGTACCCACCGTGGTGACGCCTGCCACCGGCAGGCCGGCACCGTTGAAACGCATCGTAAGCGGCCAGGCAGCAAACGAGGTGGCCAGCTTGCCGTCCTCAAAAGCACACAGGGTAAACTCGGGCCGCATCCCCACAAAGCTCTCCGGGCTCATCACCAGCGAATGGGCGGCCACGCGCCTGAACTCCGCCAGCTCCTCCTGGCTGCAGACCGGGCGTATCTCAACTGCCATAAACCTCTACCTCCTGTGGACACCGTGGCGCTCATTATAGCTCGCGGCAGACCATCAAGCAAAAGCGGGCAACCTTCTCGGTCAAAGGAAGAAAGCGCCGCCGGGTCACCGGGCCGGGCGGTCTCGCCTGCATTGTTGGGAAGCAGGCACCAGGGCCAGCGATCTCATGCAAGCGGAAGCGGGCAGCGCCGTTCCTTGACCCTGAAGGCACTTGCTGCTACACTGCAATTCAGCGAGGCTCGCCCTCGGCCACAGGGCCCCCACGCGCTATCATGAAAGTAGTTACTTCCGCAGAGATGCGCCAGGTGGAGGACGCCTGCGCCCGCACCGGCCTGACCCCGGAGCGGTTGATGGAGAACGCCGGCCGTGCCTTTGCCGAGGAGGTGCGCCTCTGCCTGGGTGACCTCACCCCCCACCATGTGCTCGTGCTGGCGGGCCCGGGCAATAACGGCGGCGATGGGCTGGTGGCCGCCCGCTACCTGCATGACTGGGGGGCACACGTCACCGTCTGCCTCTTCGGCAACCGGCCGGAAGAAGACCCCAATCTCCGCCTGGTTCGTGAGCGCTCGATTACACTCGTCCCGGCCGACACCAGGGCGAAGGACCGGCTCAAGGACGCCATCACCCCGGCCAGCGTCATCGTCGATGCGCTCTTCGGCACCGGCCGCCTCCGCCCCCTGGACGGCATCTACCGGGCTGCCCTGGAGCTGGTACGCACCGCGCAATCTTCCCCCTCCCCCCCGTGGGTATTCGCGCTGGACCTGCCTTCCGGGGTGGACGCTGATACCGGTGCGGCCGACCCTTCCAGTCTCCCGGCCGACGTGACCGTCACGCTGGGCTTTCCCAAGCGCGGGCTTTTAAACCATCCCGGCGCCGAGTATGCCGGCCAGATAGTGGTGGCCGACATCGGCATCCCCCCGGAGGCGGTACCCGACATCCCGGTGGAGCTCATCACCAGGGAGTGGGTGGCCAGCGTTCTCCCCCCGCGCATCCTCACGGCCAACAAGGGCACCTTCGGCCGGGTGCTGGTGGTCGCCGGCTCCAGGAGATATATCGGGGCGGCCCACCTCGCCTGCGCCGGGGCACTGCGGGTGGGGGCCGGGCTGGTCACGCTGGCCATTCCCGCCGGCCTCACGACCGCCGTGGCCGCCGGCCTGCCGGAGGTCACCTACCTGCCGCTGCCGGAGTCCGGGCCGGGGGAGGTCGGCCCCGGGGCGGCAGAGCTGGTACGGGACGGGGCAACCACCTGCGACGTGCTGCTCATCGGCTGCGGCCTGGGGCAGGCCCGGCCGACCACCAGCTTCATCAACGAGCTCCTGCTCAAGCAACCGCCAGACATCCCGCTGCTGCTGGATGCCGATGCCCTCAACATCCTGGCGCGCACTGCCCGCTGGTGGGAGCACCTGCCTGCCAGCACCGTCA
>CAZBPZ010000088.1:0-4347 GCA_964493955.1 uncultured Dehalococcoidales bacterium
TGGCGGAGGGGGTGGGATTCGAACCCACGGCCCGCCAAAGGCGGACAGCGGTTTTCAAGACCGCCTCCTTAGGCCACTCGGACACCCCTCCCCGCAGTAGATTCTACCCCGCAGGCGGGCCCGGGCACAACGCCGGGGGAGGTTCATATCTATCCTGAGCGTCAACCCCGCAGGCGCCTTTCCAGGAACTTCACCAGCATGACCTGCTCTTCGGGGGGTATGGCTTCGGAGGCGAGGCGGCCGGCTACCACCGGTATTTTCCAGGCCTCCAGCGTCTCTTGTGGAAGCGGCCGGAGCTGGCGGTAGTGGTGCAGGTAGGCCCGGTAGAACAGCCGCCGGAGGAGGTGGATGACGCCGCCCTCCCTGGTACCGGGAGGGATATGTCCCTGGCATGTCAGCAGCCAGGTGCGGGCCACGTCGGCCGCCGGGTCACCCCGGGTGACGTCGGGCCAGTCAATAATAACCGGCCCGCGCCCTGACATGATGATGTTGATGGGGTGGAAGTCACCGTGCAGCACCGAGCTGCCGTCGGGTAGCTGCTCAAGCAGGCGCCGGGCTCCTTCGCGGAGGTGCGGGGGGAGGAGGTACCGGTCCTGCTGGAGCGCCCGGAGCAAGACCTGGCGCAGTGCCTCCGGTTGCTGTGAATGGAGCGAGTGGGCCCGGACGTGCAGCTCTGCCATGGTGCGGGCCAGGCGCTTCAGCCGCCACGGCCTGGCGAGGAGCACGTCCAGCATGGTGGGCCCGTCAATGCGCTCGAAGACGATGCCCCTGCGCCCTTCCACCTCCACCACCTCGTAGGCGGCCGGTGCCGGTAGCCCGGCGGCGTGGACGGCCCGGGCTGCGGTGAACTCGCCCTCGGCCTGGGGTGTATACTCAGGCCAGAAGAGCTTGAGAACGCGGTCCTGGCCCCAGGCGAAGACCTCGGCGGTGTTCCCGGTGGCAATCAGCTTACCTTTCAAGTGGCACCCCGGCTGGTTTGGCAGGCTGGCACAGCACATCTATGGTGGTCTCCCTGCCCCATTGTCGCCGGAGGAGAGGATGAGGGTCAAGTGCAAGAAATGTGACCGCGAGTTCAGTGACCGGCCCAACGACTATCCCGGCAGGGTGTATATCCACCACGGGGCGGTGATGTGCGAGGACTGCCGGCTGGACATGGGTGCTATGCCGGACTCGGCCGACCCGGCCACCACCTACCTCTATACCAGGGCCGGTATGTACCGCGTTGTCTAGCCGGTGCGTAGCGGCGCCCCTCGCCTTAGCTCAAAGACAACCGGGTTCTGAGCATCAGGGCAGGCAACGGTGGTGGTGCCTTCTGCCGTGGCCCACGGGTAGGAGCCGCCGAACATGAGCACCTGGGCGGCCGGCAGGATGGAGTTGAAGGCGGAGAAGCAGATACCCCCCGGCGTGGCCCCGGTAAAGCGCCACTCGTCCCCTACCTTGTGCCCGGCGGCACAGTGCCCCTGCTGGGACACGACCTTGATGGTGACCTCGTGCATCTCTGCCATCCCGGTACCTCCGCGCTGTGAGTTGGCGGGGCAAGTATAGGCCCTGCCGGCCACCGTGGTCAAACCGGCCGGCGTTGACGTTGGTGGGGTGGCTGCGGTATTCTCCGGTTATTCACTATCTGGAGGGGCATGATGAAGTGGAAGACCCGGGTGACAGAGCTGTTCGGCTGCAAGTACCCCATCCTGCAGGGGGCCTTTGCCGGCTTTGGCAACTGGCAGTTTGCCGCCGCCTGCGCCGAGGCGGGGGTGCACGGTTGCATCACGGCCTCGGTCTCGCGCACCCCGGAGCAGTTGCAAAAGGACATCAGGCAGTGCCGGGCGGCCACCCGCGGCTCGTTCGGGGTGAACCTGAGCTTCGGTATCTGCCCGCGGATTGAGGAGATGCTGGAGGTGTGCATCGAGGAGCGGGTGCCGGTGGAGACGGCCATCTACCGGCCCGACTCACTGGCGCCGCGCATCAAGGAGGCGGGGATTCCCTGGGTGCATAAATCGGCCCGGGTCAAGGACGCCGTGCACGCCCAGGAGCTGGGGGCGGACGCGGTGATAGTGGTGGGGCTGGAGGGGGTGGGCTTCAAGAGCCCGGAGCAGTTGCCCACCTTCACCAGCGTGACCTGGGGCTCGCGGCAGCTCAGGGTGCCGTTTATTGCGGCCGGCGGCATCGGCGACGCGCGCGGGCTGCTGGGGGCGCTGGCGATGGGGGCGGACGGCGTCATGATGGGGACAGCCTTCATGGCCACCCGGGAGTGCCCCACCAACGAGCAGTCCAAGCTGGAGATGGTGCGCTCGCGTCCGGACCACCCGGTGCTGCGCTACCGGGTGCTGACCTCGACCGACCCGGAGAAGTACGCCGAGGTGATGGCGCAGCGAGACAGGCTGTCGCTCTCCGAGTGGCTGCCGCTGCTGGAGCGCGCCCAGCCGAAGGCGAGCGACTACCGGGGGCCGGTGCCGACGGGTGAGCCGGAGCCGACCCGGGTGGGCTCGCTGGCGGTGGGTGCCCTCAAGGGGGTGCTGACGGTGCAGGAGTTCATCGACGGCCTGATTCGTGAGGCCGAGGCGCTGGTTGAGGGGTGGGAGTGGATGTGAGGGGGGCTAGCTTCAGTCACCCACTGCAGTTTTCTCTTCCACCTGTTCGTTAAGGTCGTCAAGCAGGCCACTCAGTGTTATCCCACCCGGTCTGCCCCCACGAAGTCACGCAGTACCTCCGGTACTTCCACCGTGCCGTCTTCCTGCTGGTAGTTTTCCAGGATGGCAATCAGGATGCGCGGCAGGGCCAGCCCGGAGCCGTTGAGGGTGTGGACGTAGAGGGGGCGGGCCTCCGGGGCGGGCCGGTAGCGGATGTTGCCGCGGCGGGCCTGGAAGTCGGTGCAGTTGGAGCAGGAGCTGACCTCGAGCCACTCCTGGCAGCCGGGTGCCCAGACTTCAATATCGTACGACTTGGCCGAGGCAAAGCCCAGGCTGCCGGTGCAGAGCTCCCTGACGCGGTAGGTCAGCCCCAGGCGCTGGCAGATGTCAGTGGCGTCGTTCACCATTTTCTCCAGCTCGTCAAACGAGGTCTCCTGCTCGGTGAACTTGTACATCTCCACCTTGTCAAACTGGTGGCCGCGTTTGATGCCGCGCGTGTCCTTGCCGGCCGACATTTTCTCGCGGCGGAAGCAGGCGGTATAGGCGACGTAGTAGAAGGGTAGCTGCCCCGGGCCGATTATCTCGTCGCGGTGCAGGCTGGTGAGGGGCACCTCGGCGGTGGGCACGAACCAGAGGTCGTCCTCAACGTCGTGGTACATGGTGTCGGCGAACTTGGGAAGCTGGCTGGAGGTGACCACCGTCTCGCGCTTGACCATGAAGGGCGGGTAGATTTCGGTGTAGCCGTGCTCGCGGGTGTGGACATCCAGCATGAAGGCGATGAGGGCACGCTGCAACCTTGCCCCGAGGCCGCGCAGCACGTAGAAGCGGGTGCCGGACATGCGGACACCGCGGTCGAAATCAATAATGCCGAGCCTTTCGCCGATTTCCCAGTGAGGGCGGGGCGCAAAGCCGAAGCTCTTCGGCTCGCCCCAGGTGCTGACGACGACGTCGTCATCGTCACCGGCGCCGACGGGCACGGAGGGGTGGGGGACATTGGGCACCTGCAGGAGGAGCTCGTGAAGCTGCTGCTCGGTGGCACGCACTGCCTCTTCGAGCTCGCGGATGCGGTCGCGCAGGCGGCGGCCCTCTTCGGGGGCGGCCTGGCGCTGGCGGGCGAGCTCCTTGCGGGCGCGGCGCAGGTCTTCGAGCTCCACCACCTGCTGGCGGCGCTGGCTGTCCAGGGCAGCGATTTCGTCGAGCGGTGCTTCCTCGCCGCGGCTGGCTATGGCCTGCCGCGTGCCTTCCGGGTCTTCTCTTATCAGCCTGATGTCAAGCATGGGACACCTCTTTGCGGGCGGTGGAATCTACCTCACCCCCTGTGTCCCCCTCTCCTATCAAGGAGAGGGGGAGAGAAGGGTGGCAGGGGGACACCCCCTGAGACCCCCGCCAGAGGGGGTTTTCCCCCTCTGGACTCCCCCGCAGTTAGTGACTTTCTGGCTTCTCCTTCATGTGCGGGAAGAGGATAACCTCGCGGATGGACTGGTTGTTGGTGAGGAGCATTACCAGCCGGTCGATGCCGACACCAAGTCCCCCGCAGGGTGGCATGCCGTACTCCAGCGCCTCGAGGAAGTCCTCGTCCACCACCTCCACCTCTTCGCCCTCGGCGACGCGGTCGCGCTGCTGCTGGATGAAGCGCTGGCGCTGCTCCAGGGGGTCGTTGAGCTCGGTAAAGGCGTTGGCTATCTCCATGCCGCCGGCGAAGGCCTCGAACCGCTCCACG
>CAZBPZ010000089.1:0-4161 GCA_964493955.1 uncultured Dehalococcoidales bacterium
GAGATATATACCATTGTTGATGATACGAGAAACTGCCAAGACAACCAGTGCTGTGGCACTGCCAATGGACATGGTTATTCTTCACCCAAACGGTACCTCAGTGCAGTTGGGTGCCGAAGAGGTAGCAACGATGGAGCGGTTTCTTGATGAAACTATTACCGTCGACAGTTCCATTATGAGGTTGCTAGAAGGAACCGCCTGAGTGCAAATGAAACCGACAACCGGTGCCGGCCGCGTTGAAAGAGGATAGCGGCATCGGCTATAATGGGCTGTTTCCCGTGACCGGCCGCAGCGGAACGCGTGGTGGGTGTCGCCTAGCGGTTAAGGCGCCTGGTTGTGGCCCAGGAGACCGAGGGTTCGAATCCCTCCACTCACCCCAGGCTCCCCACCGTGTTGACGATGCTTCTGCCCCGTACTAGAATGCGGTAGCGTGCGCCTGTAGCTCAGCGGACAGAGCATCGGTCTTCGGAACCGAGGGGCGGGGGTTCGAATCCCTCCAGGCGCGTTTCCCCTGCCATCATGAGCCGGCAGGCCAGGACCTCTCGCCGAGGGCAATGCAGCACCGGCCGGTTATAGGAGCCCCGTCAGGCCAGCCCGCCCTGCCGGCTACCGGGTGACACGGGCCCGCTGCGCCAGGCGTTTCCAGAGGCGGCAGCGGCGGTAGCGGCGCCGGTAGTAGCCACCGCTCGGGGCGGTGCAGTACCCGCTAATTCGTGTGGGCGTCTCTCGTCTCATCTCCTGGGGACGGGACGGCCCCCTCGCCAGACCTGTCCCCGTACTGTCACTCTAACCCCCTGAGGTTAAGAGGTGGTTCCGGGCGCGGCCTGCCCGGTTACAGTCTGGTTACACTTGGGGGCAGCGGCGTGGCCCGTGGCCACCACAACCGTAGCCCCAGCCTGGCTCCAGTCAGGCATCGGCCGGCCACAGTCTCTCGCCGGGGGCGATGGCGGGCACCGGTCGGTTATGAAGAGCTTCGCCAGGCCCGGCTAACCCACCGGCCGCCGGCACCCCGGCGGGGCCGGCTTCCCTAGCCCTTCACCATCCCGGCGTCAACGTTCAGGGCCTGGCCGGTAATACCGGCGGCCTCGTCCGAGGCCAGGAAGAGCACCGCCTGCGCAATATCACGCACCGTGGTCTCGCGGCGCAGGGCCGGCACCGGGCCTTCCTCCGGGTGCTCGCCGCGCATTGCCGCCAGGAACCACTGGCGCGGGTCGGTCTCCACCCCGCCGCCCCCGGCGGTCACGTACCTTATCCGCTTCTCCACCGCGTCCGTGTAGACGGCCCCGGGGCAGACGCAGTTGACATTGATGCCGTGAGGCCCCAGCCTATCAGCCAGCACCTGCGTGTACCTTATCAGCCCGGCCTTGAAGGCAAAGTAGCTCAGGGGCACCCCGGCTACGGCCGGCATGGCCGGTCGGCCGGCAACCGACGAGATATTGATGATACGGCCGCTTTTCTGCGCCACCATCACGGGCGAAACGGCCTCGCACATCAGCACCGGCGCCCGCAGGTTCTGCTCGTAGTCACCGTCCCAGAGGGCGAGCACCTCGCCCAGCGGGCCTTCGGGCACCGGGGGCGGCTGTGCCGGCGCCCCACCGACGTTATTGACAAGGATGTCAATCCGGCCGAAGGTCTCGTTCGCCGCCTGCACCACCCGCACAATCACCTCCGGCCGCGTGACGTCGCCCGGCACGCCGACGGCCCTCCGCCCGCTCCCCTCTATCCCGGCCACGGTGGCGGCCGTCGTTTCCTCGCGGAGGGAGTTGGCCACCACGTCTGCCCCGGCCGCGGCCAGCGTAAGCGCAATCTCCCGCCCGATGCCGCGTCCGGCCGCCGTAACGATAGCTACCCGACCCTCCAGCCTCAGCATGCGCCCCCTTTCCTAGTCCACCAGCGCCTGGTAAGCCAGGCCCACGAACTCGTGGCGGAGATTGAGGTGGTCGTACGGCGCCACCTGCGTCATGACGATGCCGATAAGGTCCTCTTTCGGGTCCACCCAGGGGAAGGTGCAGTAAGCCCCGCCCCAGGTGTATGTCCCCGCCGACCACGGTACCGGACCGGGGTGCGGGCTGGTCATACCGTTGACATGCTCGGGGTCGCGCGCCACCCCGAAACCAAGCCCGAAGCCGGAGTACGGCCCCGCCAGGCTCACATGCATGTCACCTACGTGGTTACGCGTCATGAACTCCACCGTCTTCCGGCCCAGGATGCGCACACCGTCAAGCTGGCCACCGCCAAGGAGCATCTGGTCAAACCGGTAGTAGTCAGCCACGGTGGAGAGGAGCCCGCCGGAGCCCATGAAGTAGGTGGGCGGCCCCTTGACGAAGCGGCTCTCGGTGGTGGGTGGGTCGGTCAGCCTTATCCGGCCATTTTCATCCGGCGTGTAGGCGGCGGCATAGCGCCCCAGCTTCCCGGCCGGCAGGTAGAAGTGCGTGTCCGGCATACCGAGCGGCCGGAAGATACGCTCCCGCAGGAACTCGTCCAGTGTCATGCCGGACATTATCTCCACCAGGTGCCCCACCACGCAGGTGGCCCGGGAGTACTCCCAGCGCTCGCCGGGATGGAAGTTCAGGGGAACGCTGGCGTAGCGCCGCACGAAGTCGCCAATCGTCTCGTCCGGCCGCTGGCGCTGCGAGATGCTGGCCCACTCCTCGGCACTGATGGCCCGGGGGGCGCTGGAGAGACCGGCGGTGTGGGTGAGCAGGTGGCGGATGGTGATGGGGCGGCGGGGCGTTACCAGGCGAAAGGGCCGCACCGGCCGGAACTCCTCCGGCGGCACCCTCTCGGCCACCTTCACCCCGGCAAACTCCGGTATCCACTTGCTCACCGGGTCCGACAGCAGGAAGCCGCCTTCCTCGTAGAGCATCATCAGCGCCACCGAGGTTATCGGCTTGGTCATGGAGGCAATGCGGAAGATGGTATCCACCTGCATCGGCCGGGCGTTCTCGACATCCCGGAAGCCGATGGCGTCCAGGTAGGCCACCTTACCGTGCCGTGCGATGAGGGAGACGACCCCCGGCACACGCCTGTCATCAACGTAGCGCTGCAGGGCGGGGCGGATACGTGCCAGCCTGGCGGAGGAGAGCCCCACCTCCTCCGGCTCGGCCAGCGGCAGGGCCGTTACCGCTCCCTGCAGTGCCACCCTGTCATCTCCTGCCTTCGTGCTCATATTGTGCCACCTTCTTTCTCTGCAGCCGCCGCCCGCTAGCAGCCTCAGGTGACCAGGCCACCGTCCACGATGATTGTCTGGCCGTTGATGTAGCTGGCCGCCTCCGATGCCAGGAAGGCGGCCACGCTGCCAATCTCGTCCGGCTGCCCGAGGCGCTGCAGCGGGACCATCGGCATCATTAGCTGCTGCAGCTCCGGGTTCTCCCAGAGGGGGCGCAGCATCTCGGTCTGGATGCCGCCGGGGGCGATGGCGTTGATGCGGACGTTATGCGGGCCCAGCTCCCAGGCCAGGCCGCGGGTCAGCATGATGATGCCCGCCTTGGCCAGGCTGTAGGTATTGCTCTGGCGCGGGAAGGGGTTACGCACCACCCCCTCCACCGAGGCAATGTTGATAATGCTGCCCCGCTTCCGCTCAATCATGCCCGGGGCCACCGCCCGGCAGAGGAGAAAGGCCCCCTTGAGGTCTATGTCCAGCACGTGAGTCCACTCTTCCTCGCTGACCTCAAGCAGGCTGGTACCACTGGCCACGGCGGCGTTATTCACCAGAATGTCAACCGGCCCCAGCTCTTGCCCGGTCGCCTGCACCAGCCGGGCAACGTCGGCCTTGCTGGAGACATCGGCCCGGAGCGCCAGGCTGCGGCGCCCCATCCCGGCTATCCGGCCGGCCACGCCATCCAGCAGGCCATCATCCACCTCCCAGTCGGCCACCGCCACATCGGCCCCGGCGGCGGCCAGCGCCAGGGCAACCGCCTCGCCGATGCCGCGGCGGGCACCGGTAACGATGGCAACCCTGCCTTCAAGCGAGAAATCGGGCGCACTCATACCTACCTCCTCGTACGGGCGGCGTCCATTCTAGCAGACACGGCCAGGGCAGACAAACGGAAAGGGCAGCCATCAGGCAACGCCGCCGGCCTCCGCCGCCATGATGGCCGCTCCCAGGGCGGTGATGAACCGGGGCTCCGGTGGCACCAGCAGCTCCACCCCCAGCCTCTC
>CAZBPZ010000090.1:0-4000 GCA_964493955.1 uncultured Dehalococcoidales bacterium
ACACCCCTCCAATTCCTTACCCGGTACACCAGCTAGAGGGAGGTGAAGTGTTACCAGTCTACCGGACGAGTACGCTTCCTTGACACAAAGAGCGGCAATTGGGTAAACTGGCCATGCTTTAGCACCTTTTCCGGCGTGTTTTTGCCAGAATCAGGCCTGGAGGATACATTCACGGTGGGGGCTTCGCCGTCGGTTTCTCCTTCACGCCCCTCGCAGCAGGGGCTGGTCCAGGTATTCACCGGGGACGGCAGGGGCAAGACCTCGGCGGCGCTGGGAACGGTGCTGCGTGCCCTGGGCAACGGTCTCAGGGTGTACGTGGTAGCCTTCATGAAGCCAGCGCCCTCGGGTGAATGGCAGCTGCTTGACCGCCTGGAGAATGTTACCGTGGAGCGCTTCGGCAGCCAGGGCTTCGTGGACCCGGAGCGCCTGACGGCCGGAGACCGCGAGCAGGCGGCCCGGGCATTTGCAGCGGCGCGGCAGGCGGTGATGAGCGGCAACTACAACCTGGTGGTGCTGGACGAGGTGAACCTGGCAGTAGCCTGGGGGCTGGTAGACAGGCACGACCTCCTCAGCCTGATGAGGGAGAAGCCACCGGGGGTAGAGTTGATACTGACCGGCCGCAAGGCGGACAAGGAAATCATCCGGGCGGCAGACCTGGTCACGGAGATGCTAAACATAAAACACCCCTACGGCGGCGGTACGCCGGCCCGCCGGGGAATTGAATACTGAGAGCATGCTAGCTAGAAGGAGGAAGGATGCGCCTTACACTGAGTGTCATCAAGGCTGACATCGGTGGCTACGTAGGCCACTCGGACAGTCACCCCGAGGTAATAGCCACCGCCGACGAGTGCCTGGCCAAAGCAAAGGCGGCCGGCCTGCTGATAGACTACCATGTCACCAAGTGCGGGGATGACCTTGAGCTAATCATGACCCACGATGGCGGGGTTGATAACGAGGCGGTGCACAAGCTGGCCTGGGACTGCTTCGTGGCCGGCACGGAGGTAGCCAAACGCCTCAAGCTGCACGGGGCCGGTCAGGACCTGCTGGCCGAGGCATTTGCCGGCAACGTCCGGGGGCTGGGGCCCGGGGTGGCGGAGATGGAGTTCGAGGAGCGGCCCGCCGAATCAGTAATCATCTTCATGGCAGACAAAACGTCCTCCGGGGCATGGAACATGCCGCTCTACAAGATGTTTGCTGACCCGTTCAACACCATCGGCCTGGTGATTGCCCCGAACATGCACGCCGGCTTCACCTTTGAAGTCCACGACGTGAAGGACCGTAAAAAAATAGTCTTCCAGGCACCCGAAGAGATTTATGACATGCTTGTCCTCCTCGGCGCCCCGGGGCGCTACATGGTGAAGGCAGTATACCACCGTGAGTCAGGTAACATCGGCGCCGTCTCCTCAACCGACCGCCTGTCATTCATCGCCGGGCGCTACGTGGGCAAGGATGACCCGGTGTGTATCGTCCGCTGCCAGGGCGAGTTCCCGGCCGTGGGCGAGGTGCTGGAACCCTTCGCTTCACCCATCCTGGTTGAAGGGTGGATGCGCGGTTCCCACATGGGCCCGCTTATGCCGGTATCGGTTGAAGACAGCACGCCCTCCCGCTTCGATGGCCCGCCGCGGGTGATTGCCCTCGGCTTCCAGCTGGCCGAGGGAAGGCTGGTAGGCCCGCGGGACATGTTTGCTGACAAGGCCTTCAACCTGGCACGGCACCAGGCCAACGAGATGGCCGACCTGATGCGGCGCCACGGCCCGTTCGAGCCACACCGGCTGCCCCTTGACGAGATGGAGTACACCACCCTACCGGCCGTGATGGAGAAAATCGGCAGCCGGTTTGTTGATATTTAAGCGCCAGGCGGCACGGCAGGCACCGATTGCAGCGAAAACTACTTCTGGCCACGGGTAACCCCGGTAAAATACGCGAGTATTCCCGGCTGCTGGCCAGCGTGCCCTTCGACCTCGTGACCCCGGCGGCACTGGGCATCACCCTGGAGGTAGCCGAGACCGGGGCCACGTTTGAGGAGAACGCCCGCCTCAAGGCCGAGGCCTTTGCCCGCGCCAGCGGCCTGCTCACGCTGGCCGACGATTCCGGCCTGGTGGTGGACGTGCTGGGAGGTGAGCCCGGCACACGCTCGCGGCGCCTGGCCGGCGAGAATGCAACCGATGCCGAGCGGGTGCAGCTCCTGCTGGCCCGCCTCAAAGGAATTGCCTGGGAAGCCCGGACGGCCCGTTTCCGCTGCGTGATTGCCCTGGCAGAGCCAGGACGTGAGACAATCATCTGCCGGGGTGAGTGCCCCGGAATCATCACCACGGAGCCGCGGGGGAGCAACGGCTTTGGCTATGACCCGGTCTTCTACCTGCCGCTGCTGGGGCGGACCATGGCCGAGCTCACGGCCGAGGAGAAGAACCGCCTCAGTCACCGCGGCCTGGCGGTGCAGGAAGCGGCTGACATCCTGCGGCGGCTGGCGGAAGAGGGATAGGAGCCAGACGCCGGTCTCAACCAGCGGTTGTCAGCACCGGGCGCATGGTATATACTAGCTGATTACCATACCAGGGCTTTTCGGGGGTAGGCAATGAGGCTTTCATGTCTTCAGGAGAATCTGAACCGGGGGCTGGGTATCGTCGGGAGGGCGGTGGCCACCCGCACCACTTTACCGATGACAAGCAACGTGTTGCTGGCCACCGATGAGTCCCGCCTGAAGCTGGTTGCCACCAACCTGGAGATGGCCATCAGCCACTGGATAGGGGCCAAGGTGGAGGAGGAAGGCTCCATCGCGGTGCCGGCCCGCCTGCTTACCGAGTTTGCTGGCAGCCTGCCCCCCGAACGGGTTGACCTCAGCCTGACACCAGACGGGCGGGCGATGCAGCTAAAGTGCGCCCGCTTTGAGGCACGTATCAGCGGGATGGACGCGCGCGACTTTCCACCCATACCCCGCGTGGACGAGGGGGTCGCCACCAGCGTGGAGGTTGAGGCCCTGCGGCAGGGTATCGCCCACGTTGTCTTTGCGGTAGCCACCGAGGAGTCACGCCCGGTGCTGACCGGGGTGGACGCCAAATTTGAAGGGGACGTGCTGACACTGGCCGCCGCCGATGGCTTCCGGCTGGCAGTCTATAAGCTGCCCCTGGCACAGGCTGTCTCCGAGCCAGTTGAGGTTATCATCCCGGGACGCACCCTGGGTGAGCTGAGCCGGCTCATCGGAGATAGCGAAGAGACGGTGGAGATAATGGTAAACCCCGGCAAAGGGCAGGTGCTCTTCCGCATGAAGTCCACCGAGCTTGTCTCCCAGCTGGTACAGGGCACTTTCCCGCAGTACTCCCAGCTGATACCGCAGTCCTACAACACGCGGGTGGTGGTGGATACGGCTGAGTTCCTCAGGCACACGCGCACCGCCTCCATCTTTGCGCGCGATGGCAGCGGCATCGTGCGGCTGGTAGCCACGCCCGGCAGCGGCGAGCTGAGCCCGGGTAAGCTAACCGTCTCGGCCCGCTCGGAGGAGCTGGGGGAGGACGTGGGCGAGCTTGACGCCACGGTGGAGGGCGAGGAGGCCAAGATTGCCTTCAACGGGCGCTACCTGACAGACGTGCTGACGGTGCTGCGCGAGCCGCAGGTATCGCTGGAGACCACCAACCCCTCCAGCCCGGGGGTCATCCGCCCGGTGGGGGTGGACAACTACACCCACGTCGTCATGCCCATGTTTGTGCAATGGGACTAAATTTCGGCTGCGACGGCGCAGGCGCAGCCTCAATGAAGGCCTGAATGTCTGCCCGTTCCGCGGTGGCGGTAACCTTGACGTCTAGCATCTCCAGCGCTAGGCGCCTGTCCTCGAAGCTGCAGTTGTCCAAATTGGCTTGGACCGTCTGGTAGAACTGGTCTACCAACTTCTCCAAGTCAGCCGTCTGCAGTGCCTGCTGCCTGAGCTGCTCCAGCTTTTGCAAGCGCCTAGCGTCTGCCTCGCGCTCAGCTTTCAACTGATTCAGCTCCTCCAGAATGGCGCCTT
>CAZBPZ010000091.1:0-3957 GCA_964493955.1 uncultured Dehalococcoidales bacterium
CCGGTGGGCCGCATCCTGGCCCTGGTACGCGAGTTCCAGCGACGTTCCGAGACCTACCGCGCCACCGGCGGGGTCCACTCCGCCGCCCTGTGTGACACCGGGCACATCATCGCCTTTGCCGAGGACATCGGCCGCCACAACGCGGTCGACAAGGTCTTCGGGGCCTGCCTGCTGGAGGGGACTCCCACCGCCGACCGCCTTCTCATCACCAGCGGGCGCATCTCCTCCGAGATACTGCTCAAGGTGGCGCGCCGCGCCGTACCGGTGCTCGTCTCCAAGTCAGCCCCCACCAGCATGGGGGTAAAAATGGCCGAAGCCCTGGGCATTACCCTGGTGGGCTTCGTGCGGGGCAGGCGGGTAAACGTCTATACCAGTCCCGGGCGGGTAACAGCCACGGCCTAGCCCGGCCGGCGGCTGTCAAAGGGCGGCTGGCAGGCAGTAACGGCCGGCAGGCCACACCACACGACCCCTTCCCCGCTTCCTGGCCCACCGGCCTTTTCGCATTCTAGAAGGCTACCCGCCCGAAGTATGTGACTATTGTCCCTTCCCGGGGGTCGCCCGTTTTGCCGCAGCCGTTTGCTACCTGTATAATAGCTCGCAGGCCGGTGGCCCAGCCCTACCCGGGCCGGGCCACGCCGTAATAGCCCTGGACCAGAATACGAAGGCGGGGGCTGGCAACGCGGCTGTCCTGCCGGGCCGCCCCCTTTCTGCTGCCAATCTGTGCAGGTGAGGTGGACGTGATGATGCTATGGCTAATGCGCTGCCCGCAAGGGCAACCCGGCTGATGATTACAAACAGAGGACATACTGCATGACCAGAACAATCGCCGAGATAAACGAAAAGATTGCCAAGGGCCAGGCGGTAGTGGTTACCGCCGAAGAAATCATTGACGTGGTAGCCAGGAAGGGTGTTGCCAGGGCCGCCCGCGAGGTGGATGTCGTCACCACCGGCACCTTCGGGCCGATGTGCTCCTCGGGAGCGTTCCTCAACCTGGGGCATTCCCAGCCGCGCATCAAGCTCGGCGGGGGGCGGGTCTACCTCAACAACGTGCTGGCCTATGCCGGGCTGGCGGCGGTGGATATCTTCATCGGGGCAGCCGCTCTGCCGGATGATGACCCCCGCAACAAGCAGTACCCGGGAGACTTCAACTACGGCGGCGGCCACGTCATTGAAGACCTGGTAGCCGGCAAGGATGTACGCCTCACCGCCACCACCTATGGTACCGACTGCTACCCGCGCCACCAGCTTGATACCTGGATCCGCCTCGAGGACCTGAACGAGGCTTTCCTCTTTAATGTGCGCAATGGCTACCAGAACTACAACGTGGCCGTAAACTGCTCGCACCGTACCATCTACACCTACATGGGGGTGCTCAAACCGCACCTCGGCAACGCCAACTACTGCAGCGCCGGCCAGCTTTCGCCCCTGCTCAATGACCCGCTCTACCGGACGATTGGCATCGGCACGAAGATACTGCTTGGCGGGGGAGTTGGCTATGTTGCCTGGCAAGGCACCCAGCACAATCCCACCGCTCCACGCACCCCCAACGGCGTGCCCAAGCGGGGTGCCGGGACACTCTGTGTTATCGGCGACCTCAAGCAGATGCAGGCCAGGTGGCTGCGCGGCACCAGCATGCTCGGCTACGGCACCAGTCTGACGGTGGGTATTGCCGTGCCGATACCAATCCTCTCCGAGGAAGTTCTCCAGTACACGGCCGTCCGCGACGAGGAGATTCTCACCGCCATCGTGGACTATTCAGACGCCTACCCCAACCGGAGGCCAGACGTGCTCGGCGAGATTGACTACGCCTCCCTGAAGACGGGCCACATTACCATCAACGGCAAAGAGGTGCCGACCGCTTCACTTTCCAGCTATCCCAAGGCGGTGGAGCTGGCCACCATGCTCAAGTCATGGATACAGAAGGGCGAGTTCCTCCTCACCGAGCCGGTTGCCCCCCTCCCGGGCGTTGAGTCCGGGCTGAGCTTCAAGAACCTGCCCGAGAGGCCGGTCAACAACCAGGTATAGGCCGGGTAACCTCACCGGGGGCGGCGCCGCCGTTTGACAGGTGGTGCCGCCCCTACCTACAATGCGAGCGTACCCGGGCAGGCGGCGGCAGGCACTACTCCCAGAGGTAAGGGGAACGATGGTGAGAGTGAGCCTGGTAAAGACAGCCGTCCCCGGCTCGGGTAGTCTTCAGCCTGTTCCCAGAGCTTCCAGTCAGCCCCCTGCCGGTTGTTGACCTGCTCCAGGCTGAAGAACCGCCAGGAGACTGCCAGGCCCTACCCCGGTTGTTCCCTGACCGAGCGCAGCCAGACCACGGCGCGGTAAACGAACGGTCACAGGTAGTCAAAGAACACCTCTAATGCCAGTGTTTCCTTCTCTTGCTGACGATAGACATAGACGATGCCCCCACTGAACAAGTCAAAGAACACCTCTAATACCAGCGCTTCCTTCTCTATCACCCTGCTTCACCCTTTCCGGGCGGCCTGCCCGCCGCCATCCCAACGCGATGGGCACGTTGTACCCCGGGGCGCC
Source organism: uncultured Dehalococcoidales bacterium (assembly GCA_964493955.1). Taxonomy (GTDB): domain Bacteria; phylum Chloroflexota; class Dehalococcoidia; order Dehalococcoidales; family Fen-1064; genus CAZBPZ01. The sequence continues at coordinate 2,536 of CAZBPZ010000091.1, forward strand.
GTCCCCGGCAAAGCGTTGACAGCCCCCACCGCAGATAGTAGGATGGGGCACCGCGGCGGCTTCGGGCGGCCGCCGGCGCCGGGGAACAGATGCGCCACGAGGAACACGAACTCAAGGGACAGGACGGCCTTCGCCTCTACACCCGGAGCTGGCTCCCGGATACTGACCCGAAGGCACTGGTGGCAGTGGTACACGGCCTGGCGGAGCACAGCGGCCGCTACGCCGGCTTTGCCGGCTACCTCGTCCCGGCCGGCTACGCCGTCGCCGCCTTCGACCTGCGCGGGCACGGCCGCTCCGAGGGGAGGCGGGGCTACGTGGACCGGTTCGAAGAGTACCTGGATGACGTTGCCATCTTCCTGGAGATGCTCCGCCGCAGCTACCCCGGCCTGCCAGCCTTCTTGCTCGGCCACAGCCTCGGCGGGACAATCGTGGCCGCCTATGCCGGCACCCGTAAACTCGAAGACATCAGCGGCCTGATTTTCTCCGGCCCGGGCATCAAGGTGGGGACAAGTATCTCGGCGGTGCAGGTATTCTTCGCCCATCTCCTTTCCCGGCTGGCACCCGGAATGGGCGTGGCCACCCTTGACGCCGATGCCATCAGCCGGGACCGCGCTGTCGTCCAGGCCTATGTCAGTGACCCCCTGGTCTTCCGCGGCCGGATATCTGCCCGGCTGGGCAGCGAAAGCCTGCGTGCCCTCTCACTCGTCCAGCAGAACATGCACCGCATCTCCTGCCCGGTACTCATCCTGCACGGCGGGGATGACCGCCTCTCCAACCCCGAGGGTAGCCAGCTGCTCTATGACGGTGTCAGCTCGGCCGACCGCACCCTGGTGGTGTACAGCGGCTACTACCACGAGCTCTTCAACGAGCCGGGGCGCGAGACCGTACTGGCCAACCTGGTGCGCTGGCTGGACGAGCACCTGCCGGCGGCTGCCCCCGGCTGATGACACGCCCCACCGCTCCCTGTCCGTGCCCGGCACCCGGTGTTATAATCTGCCCATGGCAAGACCACCCGAAGAGCTTGACCTGCACCGCCACACTGTTGACGAGGCCCTCCCCAGGCTGGAGCAGTTCCTCTACGATGCCTACCGCGCCCGCCTGAGGCGCGTCTGGATAGTGCACGGCAAAGGCACCGGTACCCTGAAGCAGGCGGTGTCACGCTACCTGGCCGGCCACATTCTGGTGAGGGCGTACCGGACGGCCGGTGGTTCCCACGGCGGGGCCGGTGCCACCGAGGTCGACCTGGCGGATTAAGCGCAGGTTGAAGGCATCGTCAACCTGTGGCAAACTGACAACTATCATCGAGAGGGCCTGCCGTGAGCATCAACATCAAGGACAGGACGGCCATCGTCGGGCTGGGGTACACACCCCAGGGCAAGGTACCGGGCCGGAGCGCCATGAGTCTCTACCTGGAAGCCAGCC
>CAZBPZ010000092.1:0-3860 GCA_964493955.1 uncultured Dehalococcoidales bacterium
GTACCGTCATTACTCCCCACCCCGGCGAGATGTCACGCCTCGGCGGGCTTACGGTAGAGGAGATACAGTCTGACCGCATCGGCACAGCCGGGCGGCTGGCCCGCCAGTGGCACAAGATAGTGGCACTCAAAGGCGCCTACACGGTGGTGGCCACCCCTGACGGCCGGTGCCGGGTCAACCCCATGGCCAACCCCGGGCTGGCCACCGCCGGCACCGGCGACGTACTGGCCGGGGCCATTGCCGGAATGATGGCGCAGGGAATGACCGGGGCAGACGCGGCTGCCGCCGGGGTGTACCTCCACGCCGAGGCCGGCGAGATGGTGGCCGAGGAACTGGGCGAGGCGGGAATGATAGCCTCGGACCTGCTACCGGCACTGCCGGTAGTGCTGCAAGCACTCCGCGAAGGTACCACGGAAGACACGGCTGAAGACGGGGGCGACGATGCTGCTGGCGATTGACATCGGGAACACCAACGTGACCTTCGGTGTCTTCCGGGACAAGACGCTGGTAACGACCTGGCGCATAGAGACCGACGTCAACCGGATGCCGGATGAATACGCCCTCATCCTGCTGAACCTGCTGCAGCTGCAGGGTACCGCGCCGGGTGACATCAGCGGGGTGGCGCTGTGCAGCACGGTGCCGCCGCTGGTAGCCGTCTTCGAGGAGCTCTGCCAGCGCTATTTCAAGACGAAGCCGTTCATGCTGGTACCCGGCGTCAGGACCGGGGTGCGCGTCCGCACTGACAACCCGCGCGAGGTAGGCGCGGACCGCATTGCCAATGCGGTGGCCGCTCACCACCTCTACCAGTGCCCGGCTATCATCGTGGACGTGGGCACGGCCACCACCTTTGATGTAGTATCAAAGGAAGGGGACTTCCTGGGCGGGGCCATCGCCACCGGGATAACCACCGCCGCCGAGGCCCTCTACCGGCGCGCCGCCGCCCTGCCGCGCGTCGAGCTGGTCCACCCGAAGCAGGTCATCGGCACCAATACCATCGCCGCCATGCAGTCCGGCATCGTTTACGGGTACGTGGGCCTGGTGGAGGGCATTGTCACACGGATGCAGCGCGAGCTGGGCTCGAGGGCAACGGTGATTGCCACCGGGGGCTATGCCAGTATCATCACCGGTGAGACAGCCATCTTTGACGCGGTCAACCCGGACATCACCCTCATTGGCCTCAGACTGGTCTACGAGATGAACCAGCCACAACCAGAGGGCGGGGCCACCACCCGGGGCACGGGCTGATGGCTGCATTCGGGACCGCCCGGCCGGCGGGCTGCCTATCCGCGGCGGCCGGAAGGAGGTGAGAACCCATGCTATCCGGGAAAACTGTGGTGCTGGGAATAACCGGCGGCATTGCCGCCTACAAGGCGGCCGACCTCGCCAGCAAGCTGGTCCAGGCAGGGGCGCGGGTGGACGTCATCATGACAGCAGCCGCCCGGGAGTTCATCACCCCCCTGACCTTCCGCAACATCACGGGGAGGCCGGTGGTCACCACCATGTGGGAGCTGGCCTCGGAGTTCAGTGTTGAACACGTCGCCCTGGCCGAGGCGGCCGACGTCATCGCCATCGCCCCCGCCACCGCCAACACCATCGCCCGGCTGGCGGCCGGGATTGCCGACGACATGCTGACCTGCACCGTCCTGGCCACGCTGGCACCGGTGGTCATCGCCCCGGCCATGAACGACAACATGTGGCAGAACCGCGTCACGCAGGAGAACGTCGCCCGCCTCAAGGAGCGCGGCTTTGTCTTCGTGCCGCCGGCCTACGGCCGCCTGGCCTCCGGCAAGACGGGCACGGGCCGGCTGGCAGACATCCCGGTGATACTCGGCACCATAAGACAGGTGCTGGGCCGCAACGGTGACCTGGCCGGCCGGCGTATCGTCGTCACCGCCGGTGGCACCCGCGAGGCCATCGACCCGGTGCGCTTCATCGGCAACCGCTCCTCGGGCAAGATGGGCTTTGCCCTGGCCGAGGCGGCCCGCGACCGGGGTGCCAGCGTCACGCTGATTACGGCCCCGGTGGCCCTGCCCGACCCTGCCGGGATGGAGGTCGTACACGTGGAGTCGGTCACCGAGATGAAGGATGCCGTAGCCGCCGCCACTGCCGGGGCCGACGCCCTGATTATGGCGGCCGCCCCGGCCGACTACGTGGCCAAAGACGTGGCCGGGCAGAAGATAAAAAAGGGCCGGGACGAGCTAAGCGTGCCGCTCGTGCCGGCACCGGACATCCTCGGCGAGGTGAGCGGTAGCTTCATCCGGGTGGGCTTTTCGGCCGAGACCGAAAACCTGCTCCAGAACGCGCTCGAGAAGCTGCAGCGCAAGCACCTTGACCTGATGGTGGCCAACGACGTTACCGCCGCCGATAGCGGCTTCGGCGCCGATACCAACCGGGTGACACTGATTGGCCGCGACGGCCAGGCAGAAGAGCTGCCACTGATGACCAAGCACGAGGTAGCCAACCGGGTGCTGGACCGGGTGGTGGGGCTGCTGGCAGCGCAGAAGTAAGCACCCTGCCCTGCCACCGGCACGTGCCGGCAGCCTGGAAATAGTTAAAAAACTTGAGGAGTGCCTTCGGAGAGCCCAGATGACACAGGTCCCACAAGTCGCCCCTGAGATGCCCAAGGCCTATGAGGCCGCCACCGCCGAGCCGCGCTGGTTCCGCTTCTGGCAGGAGAGCGGTTACTTCCGGGCGGAGGCCGACCCGCAAAAGCAACCCTTCACCATCATCATGCCCCTGCCCAATGTCACCGGCGGGCTGCACATCGGCCATGTCTGCTTCCTCACCCCGGAAGACATCCTCACCCGCTGGCACCGCATGAAGGGCGACTCGGCCCTGTGGCTGCCAGGTATCGACCACGCTGGCATCGGGGCGCAGGTGGTGGTGGAACGCCTGCTGGCCGAGGAAGGCCTGACCCGGCATGACCTCGGCCGCGAGAAGTTCGTAGAGCGGATGATGGAATGGGCCGCCCGGTGCCGCCGCACCATCACCGAGCAGGAACAGCGCCTCGGCGCCTCCTGCGACTGGTCCCGCGAAAAGTTCACCATGGAAGAAGGCCCCTCCCGCGCCGTCCGCACCGCCTTTGTCCGGCTCTACGAAAAGGGCCTCATCTACCGCGGCGAGCGCATCGTCAACTGGTGCCCCCGCTGCAGCACCGCCCTCTCCGACCTGGAAGTGGACCACAAGGACGTCAGCGGGCACCTCTGGTACGTACGCTACCGCCTGGCTGGCAGCGACGACTTCGTTACGGTGGCCACCACACGCCCCGAGACAATAATGGGGGATACCGCCGTGGCGGTGAACCCGCAGGACGAACGCTACAAGGACCTGGTCGGCAAGAATGTCATCCTGCCCGCCGTCCACCGCGAGATACCCATCATCGCCGACGAGGCGGTCGACCCCGCCTTCGGTACCGGGGCGGTCAAGATAACACCACACCATGACCCGGTGGACTTCGAGGTAGCCCAGCGCCACAACCTGCCCGCAATCAACATCCTCAACGCCGATGCCACCCTCAACGAAAACGCCGGCCCCTACCGGGGAATGGACCGCTTCGCCGCCCGCGAGGCCCTGGTCAGGGACCTGGAAAGGGACGGGCTGCTCGTCAAGGTGGAGGACTACTCTCACTCGGTGGGGCATTGCCAGCGCTGCCAGACCGTCATCGAGCCCCTCTCCAGCCGCCAGTGGTTCGTGAAAATGGCCCCGCTGGCCGGGCCGGCCATCAGGGCCGTGACCGAGGGCCGCATCCGGATAGTGCCGGAGCGCTTCACCCGGGTCTACCTGAACTGGATGGAAAACATTCGCGACTGGTGCATCAGCCGCCAGCTCTGGTGGGGGCACCGCATCCCGGTGTGGTACTG
>CAZBPZ010000093.1:0-3761 GCA_964493955.1 uncultured Dehalococcoidales bacterium
GGCCGAAGATCTCGCCCCGGTAGATGGTGAAGGAGACACCATCCACCGCTTTCTGCTCACCGAAGCTCTTGTGCAGGTCGGTGGCTACCAGGAACGCCTCTGCCAGGGCTGGCCTCCGGTGAAAATCAGTGTACGGCGCTGATTATAACGGCGGGGAAGCTGGCAGGTCAACCGCCGCCCTTGACGCCCGGGAGAGGGTGGGCTAGCATTGGTGAGGACTGTTGTCACCCGAGGAGCCGCCGTAGTGGCTGATATTCCCCCTGTCGTCCACACCGAAGACCTCACCAAGTACTACGGCAGTAATCGCGGCATACTCCGTGTTAACCTGGACGTCCGGCCGGGCGAGGTCTTTGGCTACCTCGGCCCGAACGGCGCCGGCAAGACCACCACCATCCGCGCCCTGCTTGGCTTCATCCGCCCCACCAGCGGCCGGGCCAGCCTGTTCGGCCTGGACACGGTGCGTGATAGCGTGGCTATACACCGCCGTGTCGGTTACCTGCCGGGCGAGTTCACCCTCTACGAGCACCTCACCGGGGCCGAGCTGCTGCGCTACCTCGGCCACCTGCGCGGCGGCGTGAGCTGGCGGCAGGTGGAGGTCCTGGCCGCCCGCCTGGAGTGTGACCTTTCGCAGCGCATTGGCTCGCTCTCCCACGGCAACCGCCAGAAGGTGGGCCTCATCCAGGCCTTCATGAGCGGGCCTGACCTGCTGGTGCTGGACGAGCCCACCAACGGCCTGGACCCGCTGATGCAGCAGGTCTTCTATCACCTGGTGGAGGAGGCACGGGCGGCGGGGGCCACCGTCTTCCTCTCGTCGCACATTCTGCCGGAGGTGGAGCGGGTCTGTGACCGTGTTGGCATTATCCGGGCCGGGGAGCTGGTAGCGGTGGAAGACATTGATACCCTGAAAGGGCGCGCCGTGCGCCGGGTCGAGGTGAGGTTTGCCGGGGCAGTCTCGCCGGAGGACTTCGCCGGTGTTCCGGGTGTCCAGGACCCGGTTGTCACGGACAACGTGCTGAGGTGCACCGTGGCCGGCGAGATGGACGCCCTGGTGAAGAAGCTGGCGGGCTTCACCGTGGTGAGCCTGGTCTCCCACGAGCCGAGCCTGGAAGACGTGTTCTTCACCTACTACGCCGGGGAGCCGTCTGATGCTGCGTAACATTTTCCTCAAGGAGCTGCGGGACCGGCGGCGCTCCCTGCTCTTCTGGACAATCGGGCTGCTGGCCCTGTGCGCCATCATGATGGCCTTCTACCCCACCATCCGTGATTCCCCGGCCATCAGCCAGTACATTGAGTCTTTCCCCGAGGAATTCATGGCCTTCTTCGGCGGCGAGCTGATGGACTACACGACCCCCACCGGCTACCTGAACGCCGAGATGTTCTCCATGATGGTCCCGCTGTTGCTGCTGGTCTTTGCCATCGGCTTCGGGAGCGGGGCTATCGCCGGTGAGGAGGAGAAGGGTACGCTGGACCTGCTGCTGGTGAACCCGGTGCCCCGCTGGCGCCTGGTGCTTGAGAAGAGCGCCGCCATGATAAAGACTACCCTGGGGCTGGCGTTTGTCCTGTGGGCCGGCCTGGCCGCCGGCGGGGCCGCGGTTGACATGGGGCTTGACCTGGCCGGGCTGGCGGCGGCCTGTCTCAGTGCTGGCCTGCTGGCGCTGGCGCACGGCAGCCTTGCCCTGGCCATAGGCTGCGCCCGTGGCCGGCGCAGCCTGGCAGTGGGGGTCTCGGCGGCGGTAGCAGTGCTGGGCTACCTGATTAATGCCCTGGCGCCGATGGTGGACTGGCTTGAGCCGGCCCAGGAGTTTTCCCCGTTCTACTATTACCTGGAGGCCGACCCGCTTGTTAGCGGCCTTGACCCGCTTCACGCCGGCATCCTGGCCGGGCTGGCACTGGCCTTCATCCTGCTGGCGGTGGTAGCATTCCGCCGGCGTGACCTGGCGGTCTGACGGGGCCACGAGAGGAGCACTGCAGTGGGGAGGAGGTTGCTTCCAAGCCAGGCCGAGTTCCGCCGGCCCGGCCCTGGGGCCCACCGCGCCTGCCTGCGCCAGAACCGGCCCCGCGGCCTGGTGGACAAGCGTGGCCAGACCACCGGCACCGGCCGGTGGATAGAGCTCTAGGGCGCTACGTGCCCTCGCAGGCCCGGCGGCGTACCACGGCGTAGTGCCACAGGGCGTACATGGCCCGGGCGCACTGCTCCGGCGTCTCGTAAGACGGGACACCGCCCGCACTGATGATGTTGCGGATGATGTCGTCGTTATGGCTCTGGCGCCAGCTCAGCGTGATGACCGGCTTGCCGTACTTCTGAGGGATGCTGGCCAGCAGCTCGGCCCCGCTGATGGTCTGGCGGACGTGGTCAGCGCTGCCGCCCCTCAGGTGAGGCCGGCTGCAGATGATGCCGTCAATGTAGTCTATCCGGGCCAGGGCCTCGGCCACCCGCGCCTCGTCCAGAGCGGTGCGGTCCCCCCCGGCGAAGTCCACCGGGTTGGAGGGTAGCGGGGCGTGGGGGGGCAACGCCTGCCCCAGCTCCAGCTTGGTTGCCTCGTCCAGCTCCGGTACCTTCAGGCCAAGCCGCTCGCACGTGTCCGAGGTGACCACTCCCTGGCCGCCGCTGCCGATGACACCCACCCGGTTGCCCCGCGGCAGGGGGGCGGTTACCAGCGCCTCCGCCATGTCGAACGGGTGGGTGGCCTCCTCGCCGCGGATGATACCCACCTGGCGGCACATGGCGTCAAACACGGCGTCCGAGCCGGCCAGTGAGCTGGTGTGGGACATGGTGGCGCGGGCCGCCGCCTCGGTGCGGCCGGCCTTGTAGATGATGATGGGCTTCTGGCGGATAACACGGCGGGCCACCTCAAAGAAGCGGCGCCCGTCCTTGAACCCTTCCATGTAGAGGACAATCGCACCGGTATCTTCGTCCTCGCCCAGGTATTCAAGATAGTCGGCGGCGTTGAGGTCGGCCTGGTTGCCGATGCTGATGAACTTGGAGAGGCCGTAGCCCTTGCGGCTGGCTATCTCGGCCAGCAGCCCGCCGAAGGTGCCGCTCTGCGAGATGAAGGCGATGCGCCCCGGCCGCACCGGGTCACGGAAGCACAGGTTGAGCTTCACGGCCGAGCTGTAGATGCCCATCCCGTTCGGCCCCACGAAGCGCAGCCCCCCGGCGCGGGCAATGCTCACCACCTCGTCCTGGAGCCGCTTGCCCTCCGGGCTGGCCTCGGCGAAGCCGGCGGTGATGATAACGGCCCCGCGGATACCCCGGGCCACGCAGTCCCTTACCGCGGCCGGCACGGCCGGGGCCGGCACCGCGATGACGGCCATGTCAACCTCGGCCTCGATGTCGCGCACGCTGGCATAGCAGCGCAGCCCGGCTATCTCCTTCTGGCGCGGGTTCACCGGGTAGATGGCGCCGCGGAAGCCCGAGGCGAGCGGGATGTGGACCATCCGCCCGCCCCATTTGTGGGGGTCCTTTGAGGCGCCGATGACGGCGAAGGAGCGCGGTTTGAAGATGCTATCAAGCTGCTGGGCGATGTCGGCCGGCATGCCTTGCCCCTCCTCTCGTTGCTGGGACGCTGCCATTATAGCACGTTGGTGTTGCCGCTGCCGGCTAAAAGGCGAGCCCCCCACCGAGGTGGGGGGCTCGTTTGCTTCGGGTCTGCGGAGCATCCTCCGCCAGGACCTTACGGGTTGCTAGGCTACCCGGCGGGTCCGGACGATGAGGACGATGACCGCGATGACGAGGACAGCGCCGACGCCGACCACGACCC
>CAZBPZ010000094.1:0-3679 GCA_964493955.1 uncultured Dehalococcoidales bacterium
GCCTATGTTTACGCGCCGGAAACGGGGCGCCTGCAGAAGCTGATGGCGATGGGTATCCTGCCGGGAGCGCCGGTCCGCCTCCTGCAGAAGTTCCCGTCACTGGTGTTTGAGGCCGGCCACAGCCAGTTTGCCGTGGACGAGGAGATTGCCGGTGCCGTTTTCGTGCGGCTGGGCGACGAAGAGCCTCTCCCGGAGGTACCGCCCCGGCGGCACCGGCGCCGCTTCCGCCACTGGTTTGGCCGTCACTCCGGCTGATTTCCTGTGCCCGTTACCCCTTGGCAGCGCAGGCTTTAGGTGCTAACATATACATGTACATAGATAGGTACAGAGGAAGATAGGGTGTCTCCCTTCAATCAGGAGCTGTACGAGCGTAAGGCCGGGCTTTGCAAGACATTTGCTGACCCGAAGCGCCTCATGATAATGGAGGCACTGGATGAGGGTGAGCGCTCGGTTGGTGAGCTGGCCGAGCTTATTGGAGTGCCGCATGCCGTGGCTTCGCGCCACCTGGCAGTGCTGCGGGAGCGCGGTGTGGTAACGTCCCGCCGCGAGGGCACCACCGTTTTTTACCGCCTGACAGACCGGCGCATTGCCCAGGCCTGCCGGCTTGTCCAGGAAGTCCTCATGGGGCTGATGGAGCGTAACCGTGACCTGGCCGAAAAGATAATGAGGGCCTGACGGCGGGCCAAAATCTGGGTCTTGAGGGCCATCAAGAAGGATGTCGGGGCGGGCAGGAGCCTGTTCGGGCGGATGCTGGGGCTGATGTACGGCGGGGTATTACCAAGGCCAACCTGCTATGACCTAGAGTGAGACTACAAAGCCGAGAGGCTGATGTACGGCGGGGGTATTACCAGGGCCAACCCGAGCAAGTTCAGCTTCTGCGGCCTGGGCCGCGAGATAATGCTGCCACTGGATGCCACCGAGGCGGTGAGTGAGGCGGCGTAGGGTTACTTGATGGAGGCTTGAACCAGGATGCCAGTCTACGCTTTTGAATGCCGCGGCTGCGGGCACCGCTTTGAGCTACTGCGGAGCATTCGCGACCGGGATACAGTTGCAAAATGCCCTGCCTGCCAGTGCGAGGAAACGGAGAGGGTACTGGCACCCTTCTCGTTTGCCGGTTTCCAGACCTACCGGGGGGATAGCAGCGGCTTCAGCGCCCCCACCTGAGGCGGTACCTGCTAGGGCGGTCTTGCCCGGCAAGAAGGGGGCCTGGTGAAGTGCCGGGCCTCCTTGTTTTTGCTCCCCGGGGCGTGCCCGGTAACCGGCAGCCTTTAGCGGCGTGGCCGGGGGCCGGCGGCCGTTGCTGGCGGGTGCCGGTAATTGCCCTCGGGGTGGCCGGGGCGCTAGAATGTGGGCGGGGTGATGCTAATGGGGGAAGGCGGTAGCCCTGACTACTCGGCCCGTTTCTATGCCAGGTATGCCGAGCGTTATGCCGAGATAGCCCACGCTTACATACAGTCAACCTACATCCGCTCCTCACACCCCGACATAAAAAGTGACCGCGACCTGCTGCGGCGTCTCTGCGAGCTGGTGCCGGGCAGGCGGGGCCTGGATGCCGGGTGCGGGGCCGGGGCCAGGGATGTCTACGAGTTGTGGTGCGCCGGCTACGATGTCTATGGTATTGACGTCGTTGAGGAGAACGTCCTCGTCAGCCGCCGCCTGCACCCCGAGATAGCCGACCGGGTGCAGACGGCGGACCTGGCGGAAAAGTTACCCTTCCCGGACACTTCGTTTGACTTCGTTATTTGCAACGCCGTCATCCAGCATATCCCGCCGGACAGGGTGGAGCACGTGACCCTGCCGGAGCTGGCCCGGGTGCTGCGGCCCGGCGGTGTGCTGCAGCTGATGTTCAAGCAGGGTGAGGGTGTGCTCACCGTCTATGACCGTGACTACGGGGCGGAGCGCTGCTTCCAGCTTTACCGCGAGCCATGGGTGCTGGCACGGCTGAAGGAGCTGGGCCTGGAGCTGGTGGAGGCCGGAGCTGACGGCCGCCCGGGTGGCCTGATTTACCTGACAGACCCCAAGCCGGTGGACCACTGCGTGCTCTTCGCCCGCCGGGAGAAGGCTGCCTAGACGGCCGGGCGGAACTTGGGCAGGGATATCTCCGGGCTGGCGTCTTCAAAAACGACCTCCACCGGCAGGCCTATCCTGAGAGCCTCCAGCGGGCAGTCCACCAGGTTGCTTATCAGGCGTGGCCCTTCTTCCAGCTCTACCGCCACCACCGCATAGGGTACCGCCCTGGCAAAGGCGGGATGATAGGCCCGGTGGAAGACCGTCCAGGTGAAGACCCGGCCCCGGCCACTGGCCTTCACCCATTCCAGTCTCTCCGAGAGGCAGCCGGGGCAGGTCTCCCCCGGCGGGTAGCGGAACCCGCCGCAGTCCTGGCAGCGCTGCAGCACCAGCTCGTGGCGCCGGGCTGCCTCCCAGAAGGGGCGGGTCAGGGGGGTGATGCTGGGCAGGGGCCGGTCCGTGCCCTGGCTCATTGTCTATCTCCTCAGGATGACGGTAGCGTGCTCGCTGAGGGCACCGCCGCTGCTGGTGAGCAGGGCAATCTCGGCCCCCGGCACCTGGCGCGGCCCGCAGTTACCCCGGAGCTGGCTGACCGCCTCGTGGGTGCCGGTCCAGCCCTGTAAATAGGCTTCCGAGAGCAGGCCACCGGAGGTGTTGCAGGGAAGGCGCCCGCCGAGCCGGATATTCCCCTCTTCAACGAAGGCACCCCCTTCGCCTTTCTGGCAGAATCCCAGGTCTTCAAGCTGCAGGGGCACGATGAAGCTGAAGGCGTCGTAGATGGCGCCGACATCCACCTCGGCCGGGGTGATGCCGGCCATGGCAAAGGCGGCCGGGCCGGAGCGGGCCGCCCCGGTCACGGTGACCGATTCACGGCGCAGCGGGTCGGCGAAGGGGTGCCCCTGCCCCATTCCCATGATGTACACCGGTGGCTGCCGGAGGTGGCGTGCCCGCTCGGCGGTTGTCACAATCAGCGCCCGCCCGCCATCATGCACCGGGCAGCAGTCCAGCAGGTGCAGCGGCTCGACCACCCAGCGCGAGGCCTGGTGGTCCTCGATTGTTATCGGCTCGCGGAAGACAGCCCGCGGGTTGAGCGAGGCGTGGTAGCGGAAGGTGACGGAGACGGCCCCGAACTGGCGGCTGGTGACGCCGTACTCGTGCATGTAGCGCCGGGCTATCATGGCGTAGCTGGCGGCTACCCCGAAGAAGCCGTAGGCGGCATTGAGGCCGGAAGCCATCTGGTAAACGACGCCGGCGGCGGGTGAGGCCGAGCGGGACGTATCGGCAAAGGCACAGAGGCAGTAGTTGCAGAGGCCGGTGGCCACGGCCATGGCGGCCACCTGGATGATGGCCCCGGCGCTGGCCCCCTGTACCTGGTAATCGCCGCCGAAGGCCGGCTCAATCCCGAGCTCTTGGGCCAGGCTGAAAGCAGAGATGCGCGGGTCGGTGGGGCAGGGCTCAATCAGGACACCGTCAACCTGCTGCACTTCAAGGCCGCAGTCATCCAGGGCGTTGCGGCTGGCTTCCAGGTAGAGACTCATGGCGCTCCGGCCCGGCACCTTGCCCTGGGGTGTGTACCCCAGCCCGACGATGGCTGTCCTGTCCTTGATGTTGATGCTCACGGCAGGCCCTCCCGATGATAGTTGTCAGTTTGCCACAGGTTGACGATGCCTTC
>CAZBPZ010000095.1:0-3412 GCA_964493955.1 uncultured Dehalococcoidales bacterium
GCTGGATTGCAGGCTCTTTGCGGGCCAGCGGTACCGGCCGGGGAATAGGGCCGGTACACCGCTACCGGGCGGTGTCCACCGTACCGGCCGGGGCGAAGTCCAGCAGGTTGAGGCGGAGCGTGCTCCGGCCTTCCCACTGGTCTGCCTCAAGGTGGTAGACTATGTCCAGCGGCTCGCCCACCTTCGGCAGGGCACTCCCCATGCCGAAGCCCACCGCCTCCCAGACCACCCCGTCCTGGCTGACACGGCAGCGCAGGTGGTCACCGTTGCTCCCCATGGTACGGCAGTCCACCAGCGTGACACCGCGCGTCAGGAAAGCGGGCAACGGGTTAGCCTGGCCGAAAGGGGCCAGCTGCTGGATAGCCCGGTAGGTAGGACCGCCGAGCTCTACCAGCCGTACCTCGGCATCAATATCCAGGCGCGGCCTCAGGTCAACCCCGGCCAGCTCTTCCTCGGCCATTGCCAGGAGGTGCTCCCGCAGCTCGGGCAGCAGGCGGGTCTTGATGACAAAGCCAGCCGCCTGGGAATGCCCGCCGAAGCGGTTGAAGAGGTGACGGCAGCGGTTCAGCGCCCGGATTATGTCAAACTCGGGGATGCTGCGGCAGCTACCGCTGCTGGTGCTCCGCCCCACCCCCACCACCACCACCGGCCGGTAGAACTCCTCCGCCAGGCGCCCCGCCACCAGCCCGGCAATCCCGGCCGGGTAGTGCTCGTCCGCCACTACCAGTATCGGCTGGATGCCGCCGGCCAGAATCTGCTGCCGGGCGCGCGCCACCGCCCGGGTTGTCAGCGCCTGCCGCTCGGCGTTCTTCTTTTCCAGCCAGGCCGCCAGGCGCTGCGCCTCGGCCGGCGAGCTGGTTGTCAGCAGCTCGTAACTGGGCAGGGCGTGGTCCATACGGCTGGCGGTGTTCAGGCGCGGGGCAATCACCCAGGCTATCACCTCGGCATCAATACTGCCCTCACGCAGGCCGGCCTGGGCCATCATCTCGCGCAGGCCCGGGCGGGGGTGCGAGTTGAGGCGCTTCAACCCCTCGGCCACCAGGTAGCGGTTCTCTGACAGCAGCGGCGACATATCCGCCACCGTCCCCAGGGCCACCAGGTCCAGCATCTCCTCCAGGAAGGACTCCCGTCCCAGGCTGCAGAACAGCGCCTCCAGCAGCTTGTAGGCCACCCCCACCCCGGCCAGCCCGGTAAAGGGATAGGACGAGCCGGGCAGCTTGGGGTTGACCAGTGCCAGCGCCCTCGGCAGCTCGTCCGGCGGGGTGTGGTGGTCGGTGATGACGAGGTCCATTCCGAGCCGCCGCGCCCGCTCGGCCTCGGCCACACCCGTGATACCGCAGTCCACCGTGACCACCAGACTGGCACCGGCATCGCGCAGCTCCTGCAATGCCCGCGCCCGCAGCCCGTGCCCCTCGCCGAGCCGGCTCGGGATGTAGTAGATGGTGCGCCCGCCGAGCCGGGCCAGCCCCTCCACCAGCACGGCGGTGGAGGTAATGCCATCGGCATCAAAGTCACCGTAGATGGCAATCGTCTCGCCGGAAAGGAGCGCCCGGTAGAGGCGTGATATCGCCCGGGACATATCCGGCAGGAGCAGGGGGTCAGCCACGAGCCGCCGGTCACGGGCGATGAAACGCTCCAGCTCGGCCAGGCTGGTCAGGCCACGGTTGTAGGCCAGCTGCGCCACCAGTGGCGGACAGCCTGCCAGTGCTGCCAGTGCGTCGCCCGGGATACGCGGCAGGAGATTCCAGCGCTTCCGACTCAAGGGACGGCCCCAGTGAACTGGCGGAACACCAGCACCGAGTTATGGCCCCCGAAACCAAACGAGTTGGACATGGCGGCCTTTACTTCGGTGCGCCGGGCCTTGTTGGGCACGTAGTCCAGGTCACAGTCAGGGTCCGGGGTAGTGTAGTTGATGGTCGGCGGGACCACACCGTGCTGGATTGCCAGGATGCAGACCAGCCCCTCAACCGCCCCGGCCGCCCCCAGCAGGTGCCCGGTCATTGACTTGGTGGAGCTGACCGGCACCCGGTAGGCATGCTCGCCGAAGACGGCCTTGATGGCCACCGTCTCCATCCGGTCGTTCAGCGGGGTTGACGTGCCGTGGGCGTTGATGTAGTCAATCTGCTCCGGGGCAAGCCCGGCCTTGCGCAGCGCCATCCTCATGGCGCGGGTGGCACCCTCGCCGTCTTCGGCCGGCTGGGTTATGTGCACGGCGTCGCTGCTGGCGCCGTAGCCAACAATCTCCGCCATGATGGCCGCCCCCCTCTCCAGCGCGAACTCCAGGTCTTCCAGCACCAGGATGGCCGCCCCCTCGGCGATGACGAAGCCGTCACGCTCGGCGTCAAACGGTCGCGAGGCCTGCTGCGGGGCATCGTTGCGGGTAGAGAGTGCCCGGTTGGCGTTGAAACCGGCCACGCCGATGGGGGTGATGATGGCCTCGGTACCACCGGCCAGCATGGCCCGGGCGTCACCCCGCTTCACAATCTCGTAGGCCGTGCCAATGGCGTCGGAGCCGCTGGAACAGGCCGAGGTGGGGCAGAAGTTGGGGCCACGCACGCCGAGCCGGATTGATACCTGGGCCGAGGCCATGTCAGAAATCATCATCGGCACCAGGAACGGGCTGACCTTGTCCGGCCCGCGCTCGGTCAGGACACGGAGCTGCTCCGAGATGGTTATCAGCCCGCCGATACCGCTGCCCACCAGCACGCCAATGTGCTCGCTGAGGGCCGGGGTAATCTCGAGGCCGGCACTCCTGACCGCCTGCAGGCTGGCCGCCACTGCCAGCTGGCTGAAGCGGTCCATGCGCCGCGCCTCCTTACGGCCGATGTAATCGGTCGGCTCAAAACCCTTGACCTCACCGGCAAAGGTCGTCTCAAAGCCGGTGGTGTCAAACTGGGTGATGTAGTCGATCCCCGAGCGGCCGGCCACCAGGCCCTCCCAGGTGCTGGCAACATCCAGACCGAGCGGGGTAAGGGCACCCGCCCCGGTGACCACCACTCTCCTGCCGGTGCTGTTAGCCACGTGCTCCCTCCACGAACCGGGCGGCTCATTTGCCCGCCGCCAACACGGCCAAGTATAATTGATGGCCTGAGCCCCGGTCAATCTGTGCTGACTGCCAGACCCGGGCCGGGCGGAGCCAGATGAAGGTTATCCTGGCCACAGTTGGCTGCAAACTGAACCAGGCCGAAACGGAGACGCTGGCACGGCAACTGACGGCGGCCGGGCACGAGGTTGTACCCGCCGGGCAGGCGGCCGACGCCTTCATCCTGAACACCTGCACCGTCACCAGCCGCGCCGACGCCCGCTGCCGCCAGCTGCTACGCCAGGCCCACCGCCGGCACCCTGGCGCCGTCATCGTCGCCACCGGCTGCTACGCGGCCCGGGCCGCCGCCGAGCTGGCCGCCCTCGAAGG
>CAZBPZ010000096.1:0-3400 GCA_964493955.1 uncultured Dehalococcoidales bacterium
TCGAACCCGCGACAACCTGCTTGGAAGGCAGGGACTCTGCCAACTGAGTTACTCCCGCGCCGTATAATGATTCTAGGCCAAACCGGCCCGCCAGGGCAACCGGCCGCCCCCCGGCTGGTAAGCACCGGCCCACCCGGGTAAAGGGCTGGCCAAATGGCACCAGCGAGGCTATACTATAGAAAGCAGTGTCACGGTGAATGCACATCAGGAGGTAACTGATGTTCCGTTCTTTCGGCGCACCTGAGATTATCCTGATACTGGTAATCATCCTCATCTTCTTCGGCGTCGGTAAGCTACCGCAGGTCGGGGCTGCCCTGGGCAAGGGTATCCGCGCCTTCCGCAAGGGCCAGATGGGTGAGGAAGAAGACGAGGAGCTTGAGGTAAACACCGCCCCTGAGAAGGTCAAGACCAGCCGCGCCACCCGCACCAGGAAGACAGCCAGCAAGCAGTCCTAGCCCGGCCTGTAAAGCCCCCGGCACCAGACTGCCGCCTGCCGCGGCTTTATGCCTGCACAGCGTTAGGCCAGGCGGAGATACACCATGGACTTCCTAGCAGTCGGCCCGTCCGAGGTATTGATGATTATCCTCGTGGCCATACTGGTGGTCGGGCCCAACAAAATAGTCGAGACTGCCCGCACCATGGGCCGCTTCATGCGCTATGTCAAGAAGGCCTCAACCGACCTGACCTCGGCCATCACGCACGAGCTGGACCTCGAAAATAAGCAGCGCAAGCCTCCCCCTCAGAAAGACGAGGGCGGCTAGTCCCTCTTTACACCTCCAGGCCTGACATGGACGACGAGAAAAAAGCAAGTGTACTCGAGCACCTCAGAGAGCTACGCCGACGCCTGCTCTGGAGTGCCATTGCTGTCATCGTCACCTCCTCGGTCTGCTTTGCCTTCATTGACAGGATTTTCGCCCTCCTCAAGCGCCCCGCCGGCGATGTAAACTTTATCTTCATCGAAATGACGGAGGGCTTCTCCGTTTACATGCGTGTCTCCATCATAGCTGGCATCGCCGTGGCGATGCCGTTTCTCATCTACCAGTTCCTGATGTTTGTCCTGCCGGCGCTGACCAGCCGGGAGCGCAGGATGGTGTTTACCGTGCTGCCGGTGGTAACCCTCATGTTTGCCGGGGGAGTGGTCTTTGGTTACCAGTACCTGGTGCCGCCAGCCGCCCGGTTCCTTCTCTCGTTCGGCGCCGAGGCGGCCAACCCGCAGATACGCCTCAGTAACTACGTTGATTTTGTCACGCGGCTGCTGATGGCCATTGGCATCCTGTTTGAGATGCCAGTCGTCACCAGTTTCCTGGCACGAATGGGCCTCATTACCTCCAAGTGGCTGGCCGACCGCCGCCGTATCATGATTATCCTCGCCTTCGTGATTGCTGCCTTTATTACGCCCACACCGGACGCCGTCAACCAGAGCATCGTCGCCGGGACAATGATAGTGCTCTACGAGATGAGCATCTGGGCGGCCAGGCTCGTCCAGAAGCGGCGCCAGACCACCGAGGTACTCGCCGAGCCGGAGATTACAGAACCCTAGGGAAGGAGGTGAGCACCGTGACCTGGATATTCGCCGGTCTTACCTGAGCCTGAGCCAGGGGCAAGGCGCAGGTGCTGCGCCAGGCTGCTCGAAGACCCTCCTCCCCTCCAAGGGATACGGTGCCCTGACGGGCACCTGGACCCGGCACTCTGTGCTGCAAGCGGGGCGATGGTCAGGGTCTTCCGGCCACCGCCCCTTCTTTATCACTGCCAACGGCGCAAAAAAGGGGACAAAAATGGCAACCGATAACAACCAGGTGTGGCAAGAACTCGGTATAGACCTGGAGAAACATGATGAGCTACTGCAGGCACTGCTACCCGCCTTTCAGGAGGTCTACCGCTCGCAGACCAACCACCCGGCTCGGGCTTAAAGCGACCCCGGCCAGCTCGTCTCAAGCCATCGGGGTACCGGGTGCCGCCCTGCTGGCGGCGGATAAAGCTACACTCCAAAAGAGGAGACTCTAGTGAAGAGAACTAATAATAGTGGGGCAGGCCCGGCGCCGCTTGCTACCGGCCCCACCGGAAACCAGGCGCCCGCGGGCGGCACTGTTATCTTCATTGCGTCTGATATTGTCGGTCGGGGTGAGAACCGGGCACTGGGCGGACTGCTGATGCAGAGCTTTCTCAACACCCTGGGGGCCTTCAACCGCAAGCCAGAAAGCCTGCTCTTCATGAACGACGGCGTCCGGCTGGTCTGCCAGGGCTCGGCCGTCATCGGAGAGCTGAAGCAACTGGAAGAGCATGGCGTGGAGCTCCTGGCCTGCGGCACCTGCCTGTCCCGGCTGGGGCTGACAAGCAAGGTGGCGGTAGGGCGCATTTCCAATATGTATGACATCGCCAGCACGATGATGCGTGCCGCGAAGGTCATCTCAATCTAGGAGAAGAGTGGCGGCGTTGCCGCGCCCGGTCGGCTGCGCTATACTCTTGGTGGGAGCGGCTGAGTCCCGGTGGGCTCCGCGGACTTCAAATCCGTTGGGGGGCGTTAGTAGCGTCTTCGGTGGGTTCGACTCCCATACGCTCCCGCCAGTATCCACGCCGGCGAAACAGCCAGCCACCGCGCCGGTGGACTGCCCGGTGGCTGGCTAACCATCCTCGGAGGCAATATCACGGGTGAGCTGCTCCACCAGGCCAAAGCTGCAGATGTCGCAGCTTTGGCCCCGGGGCTTCTCCTCGGCCAGTGAAGGGGCATCCAGCACGATATTCACCACCTCGGAGAGCCCTGCATCGTCTGACTGCCAGACAACATGGACCCGCCTGCCCTCGGGTGTCAGGTAGCTATTCACCACGGCCGGTCTCTGCCTACCTTCCACCCACAGAGGGCGGACAAAGGGGGCATCCCGGGTACAGCCTGTCCCGCTCACCGCCGCGTAAAGGTCCTTTAAAGTGCGGCCCGTATCACCGTCAAAAGTAAACCCGGTCAGCAACATCAGATTTTCTTCAACCGCCCCTGACATATCTCTCCCTCCTGGCCCACCGGCCGGCCCCGCCGACCCGGCCAATGCCATACTGTACCACCATTGTCCATTATACTGCAGATGGGAAAGCCAAGGCACTCCGGCCCGGTCCAAGGCGACCCAACCACCTCAGGCGGGCCGCTGCCAGCCGCCTTGGCCCCGCACAGGCCCACCACCGCCTTGCAGCGGCGTCAACCGCCGGGCACACACGTCCGCCCGGCTGGCTAGGAGCTATGCTCCTCCAGCCACTGCGCTACGTCCACGAAAAGGTACTCTTCCCCTTTTCGGAACGTCATCCCCTGAGGAATCTGGATGAGCTTTGTCTCTGTCTTGATGGCGGTTGGTTTGAGGCTGGTCCAGCT
Source organism: uncultured Dehalococcoidales bacterium (assembly GCA_964493955.1). Classification (GTDB taxonomy): domain Bacteria; phylum Chloroflexota; class Dehalococcoidia; order Dehalococcoidales; family Fen-1064; genus CAZBPZ01. The sequence goes on from CAZBPZ010000096.1 coordinate 3,356, forward strand.
CCCATCAGGGTTTCTTCGGAAGGCATCAAGCGGGGTGGTCTCCAT
>CAZBPZ010000097.1:0-3288 GCA_964493955.1 uncultured Dehalococcoidales bacterium
GCCCCCTTACACCACTCCAATTCCTTGCCCGGTACACCAGCCAGAGGAGGTGAAGCGTCACCAGGCTACCGGTCGAGTACATGAGCTTGACACCTCTCCGCCACCACCCTATGCTTGACCGTGGGAAGGGAATTTCATCACCCCAGGACAATGACACCGGATGAGCTGCTGCGGGCCCAGCAAGCACTGGGCATAACCTTTCGCCAGCCTGCCCTGCTCGGGGAGGCGCTCACGCACGCCTCCTATTCCAACGAGAACCCCTCCCGCGCCCCCGTACCCAACGAGCGGCTTGAGTTCCTGGGTGACGCCGTGCTCGACCTGGTGGTAGCCGAGCGGCTCTTCCGCGCCTTCCCCGAAATGAACGAGGGCGAGCTAACCCGGCGGCGTGCCCTGCTGGTACGCCGCGAGACCCTGGCCCGCGTTGCCCGGAAGGTTGGCCTGGGTGACCACCTCTGCCTGGGAAAAGGCGAGGAAACCAGCGGGGGCCGCAGCAAACCGGCCAACCTCTCCGGCGCCATGGAGGCCGTGATTGGGGCTGTCTACCTGGACCAGGGGCTGGCAGCGGCCGCCGCTTTCATCTCCCGTCTCTTTCAGGAAGAGTTCACCCGCTCGCTCGGTCGTGAAATCGAGCACAACTACAAGTCCGAGCTCCAGGAGCTGACCCAGGCACACCGGCAGCAGACACCGAGCTACCACCTGGTTGAGGCCTCCGGCCCGGACCACAACCGCACTTTCACGGTGGAGGTACGCCTCGGTGATACCGTCCTGGGCCGGGGCACCGGCAAGAGCAAGAAGGCCGCCGAAACAGCCGCGGCACAGGCTGTCCTGGAGCGCCTCCGGGCCGGCTTTACACTCTGAGCCGTCCCTGCTAGACTGCAACCCGGGGCCCGCGGTAACGGGCACGGAGGGGTGCGATGCCAAGAGGCGACTACCGACGCCGGGAGCCGAAGAAGCCAAAGAAGGGCGCGCGCCAGCCCCCGATTACCCCCCTGGCACCACCACTGCCACCGGTCGAGGTCATCAGGAAGAAGGGGAGGAAGCAGGAGCCCCGGGAGGAATAGCCACCGTACTGCCACCGGCAGCCCCTTCCCGGGTGGCGGCAACACCGGCCGTAGCTTGAGACCTTGCGGGGAAGCCATGCCAGACTCTGCCGCCATGCATGCCATCGTCAGCGGGCGTGTCCAGGGTGTTTACTTCCGGGCCTTCGTGGCCCGTCACGCCCGCCGGCTCGGCCTGAGTGGCTGGGTCCGAAACCGCCCGGACGGGGCCGTAGAGGTACTGGCCGAGGGCGAAAAGGACCGCCTGGAAGAACTCGTGTCCCGGCTGAGGCAGGGCCCGCCGGCCGCCCGTGTCAGTGGCGTGCAGGTGGACTGGCCGCCAGCCTCCGGCCAGTTCCCGGACTTCACCATCCGCTACTAGCAGCCCGCCGCCCTACTCTCCCGCCCGCCGCAGGCCGTAGGTATCATCGTGCTCCAGGAGCCGCGTCAGCACCTGCACCGAGGTACGGTAGGTATCAATCCCGCGGCGCTCGCTGAGCTGCCGTCCCAGCTCAATCACGTCCAGCGGCTCGTTGCCATTGGCCAGAAAGAGCCGGAAGACACTTTCCATAATCGGGAGCTCGGCGTTGATATAGCCCGGTTTTGCTGCACAGCACTGCCGGATGGCACCCATCACTTCGTCAAGCCCGGCCCGGGCTGGCCCGGCCGTGATGCGGTGCCGGCACTCCGGGCACAGGGCGGACCAGGCCATCGCCGCCGCTAGCCTCCCGTTCTGCGCCAGCCACTCAAAGTCAATCGCCCAGCGTGCCGTCTCTTGCTCTGTCTCAACCCGTTCGATACTCAAGCCCGCAGCCTCCTGGTTCAGGCATCAAATCCAAGCTCCGCTATCTTGATAAGGTCCAGATAGTCCGTCCGCAGCCCCAGTACCTCGGTTACCTCCCGGTCCACCTGGTACGGGTCACCGACAAAGACTTTGCCGACCTCTTCCACCCGGCCCCGGGTGGGGTCATCCTGGCACACCAGCTTCTGCCTTGCCTCCACTATCCCCAGGTCAAACGGCAGCGTGAAATACAGGTCGGTAAGAACGCGGTCCAGCCCGAGCTGGAAGAGGGACTGCCAGCCCCCTGCCGCCTCCGTACCGTACTTCGGACTGGGCAGCAGGCTGAGCAGGTTCCTGATAGTCAGGCTGCTACGCCCGTTGATTACCTTCAGTGGTGCCACGCTGATAAGGTAATCACTGGAAAGAATGACATTGGGTATCCAGAAGGTCGGTACGGCCAGCGGCTTGGGCAGGGGGTTATCGACCTCCACCCAGATACAGTCCTTCACATCCAGCATCAGCACCCTGGGAAAGTTGTACCCCAGTGCCTGGTAGACGGGATAGACCGGCTCACCCCCGGGCAGCCCCTCAAGCAGGATGATGTCGGCATCGCTTACCTGGCGAATGCCGTCAATAATGGTGGCCAGCATGTCCCGGCTGGTGGTGGCCGGATAGGGTTCGGCGAAACAGGCACTTGGTTTTATCAGCACGCGCCGCGCCCGTGAGACCGGGGGCGGCGCCCTGAAAACGAACTCGGACGCGTCAACAATCAAGACTGACCCTCTGACGGACGGCTACACCCCGGCTAGCACTGGGGCTGGAGTACAACAACCTCGGTGGCGGCTGGCAGCTGGCCCGCCTTGAATTCCACCTCGGTGCCATCAATTTGCCTGACCGATGGCTTACCCGCCAGGAAGTCGTCCACCGGCGCAATCGGGAAGTCACAGCGGTCATTCTTGAAGTGCATCGGGATGGCAACCCTCGGTTTTATCCTGGCGACAACGTCAGTGGCCACCCTGGCGTCAATCGTGAAGAAGCCCCCCACGGGGACCAGCAGCACGTCCACCTCGCCGATGGCCTTCACCTGCTCCTCGCTCAGGTCATGGCCCAGGTCACCGAGGTGGCACAGCCTGACGCCGTCAACCAGCATGCAGAAGATGATGTTCGGCCCGCGGTCCTTACCCAGGTTAGTATCATGGAAGGTCTTCACCCCGCGCAGGCCAATACCCCTTATCTCGGTCGGCTCGGCCGTATTTACCACCTGGGGGTTACCTGCCACCGCCGCCACGTTGTTGTGGTCAAAATGGTCGTGGCTCACCGTCACAATGTCGGCCGCCTCGTCAATCTCGCGGTATTTCAGCCCCTGAGAGGCGATGAACGGGTCCGTGATAATCCTGACACCGCTCTCGGACGTAATCAGGAAAGAAGCGTGCCCTAACCACCTAACCTTCATTGTCATCCAACCTCCTT
>CAZBPZ010000098.1:0-2807 GCA_964493955.1 uncultured Dehalococcoidales bacterium
GCTTCCATCTGACTGCGGGCGATGTTCTCGGCCGTTACCCGGGTATCGGCCACGGCGCCCGCCCGCGAGGTCGTGGCCAGGGCGCTCAGCAGTAAAACGGCGATTATCCCCAGCAGGGCCACCGCTACGGCGGTCTCGATGAGGGTTGCCCCGGACTCGTGTCCGGCCACTGTCCGCATGGGCCGGTTGAACTGCCGTTTCATCTTTATATACCCGCGCTGTAGATTGAGTACATGGCCGATGTGAGTGAAAGCGCTACCAGGCCTACCACCCCGCCGATGGCGATTGTCAGGGCCGGCTGCAGCATGCCGATGAGTGATTTCGTCTTGTCTTCGGCCTCAATCTCGTAGTTCCGGGCGACTGACTGCAGGTTGGTGTCAAGCTCACCGGTCTCCTCGCCGATACGTACCATCTGCACCATCAGGGGCAGAAAGACCGGGTTCTTTTCCATGGGGCGGGAAAGACCATCACCCCGCATCATGCCGCTCTCCACTTCTGCCAGCGCTTCCTCGATGATGCGGTTGCCGGTGGCGGCGGCGGTGAGGTGGACCACCTCTGTAATTGGCAGGCCGGCGTGGAAGAGCAGCGCGATGTTACGGCAGACACGTGCCAGCTCCTTGAGGTGCACCACCCGCCCCAGCAGGGGCATCCGGAGTATCAGCCTGTCCCGGAGCCGGCGCCCGGACGGGGTCCGCATGTAGCCGACGACCCCCACGGCCGCCAGGGCCAGGCCCACCAGCAGGTAGGGCCCCGCCGCCTGTGAGGCCTTGCCCAGGCTTATCAGGCCACGTACCAGGGCCGGTAGCTCCACCCCCATTGAGCTGTAGAGCTCACCGAAGGCGGGCAGCACGAAGGTGAGCATCAGCCCGACGACGACCAGTGCCAGCACGGCGGCTATCATGGGATATGTCAGGGCACCCTTGATGCTCTTGGTGGCGGTGAGCTCTTTCTCCAGGTGGTCCGCCATGTGGCGCAGGGTGTTTTCAAAACTGCCGCTCTCCTCGCCGATCTGGAGCAGGCGGCAGGAGGTGGCTGAGAATATCTGGGGGTGTTTGCTGAGGGCGGTCGCCAGGCGGCTGCCGCCCCGCAGGTCAGAGATGACCTCGCCCAGCGCCAGCATGAGCGGGCGGCTGGAGGTCTGGACCTGCAGCAGCTCCAGCGCTGTGACAATCGGTATCCCGGAGGAGAGCAGCAGGGCAAGCTGGCGGTAGAACAGGATTATATCCGCCGGCTTTACCTTGCTGAAGCGGGCGGTGAGCTTGTCCAGGCCGAGCTGCCGCACGGGCTGCAGCCGGACTACCTGGTAGCCGGAGTAGCCCAGGAGCTCGGTGGCGGCCGCCTCGCTGGTGGCGGCCAGCTTGCCCCTGGTCACCTGTCCGTTCTTGTCATAAGCAATGTAGCGGTAGACCATCGTCCCCTACCTCCCGGCCCGCCGGCGGGCCGGGCTGACCTCATTCAACCAGGTGTACGTTCTTGAGCACCTCGGCCGGGGTGGTGATGCCGGAACCAGCTTTAAGCATGCCGTCCTTCAGCAGGGGCACCATGCCGCTGGCCAGGGCTTTCTGGCGCAGCTCGGCAATATCGGCCCCGGCCACCAGCATCGCCCGGAGCTCGTCGTTGAGTGATAGCACCTCGAAGACACCGGTCCGGCCCAGGTAGCCTGTTTCCGAGCAGGCGCGGCAACCCTGGCCGTAGTGAAACTCGGTGCGCTTCTCCCCGGTCTCGCGCTCGTAGACCATCTGCTCTATCAGGCTGGCCGGGGCCGGGCGGGCACAGTGGGGGCAGACACGCCGCACCATCCGCTGCGCCACGATGCCGATGAGGGCTGACGAGACCAGGAAAGGCTCCACCCCCAGGTCCAGCAGCCGGCTTACCACGGTGAGGGCATCATTAGCGTGGATGGAAGACAGCACCAGGTGGCCGGTGAGTGCCCCCTGGACGGCTATCTGGGCTGTCTCGGCATCGCGTATCTCACCGACCAGTATCACGTCAGGGTCCAGCCGCAGGATTGCCCGCAGGCCGGCCGAGAACGTCAGCCCGGAGCGGTTGTTGACCTGTACCTGGTTGATTTTCTTGAAGCGGTACTCCACCGGGTCCTCAATCGTGATGATGTTCTTCTCGTCACGGTCCAGGGCGTTGATGGAGGCGTAGAGGGTGGTCGTCTTGCCGGCGCCGGTGGGGCCGCTTACCAGTATCATACCGTAGGGTACCTCGAGCATCTGCCGGTACCGGTTGAGGACATCTGGCAGGAACCCCAGGGCCGAGAGGTCAAGGTGCCAGCGGGACTTGTCGAGCAGGCGCAGCACCGCCATCTCGCCGTGGATGGTGGGCATGGTGCCCACCCGGACATCTACAAGATGCCGGCCGGCCTTGAAGGTGAACTGACCGTCCTGGGTGTGGTGGTGGTCGGCAATGTTCATGTTGGCCATTATCTTGATGCGCGAGATGAGGGGCGTGCCCATTGCCAGCGGTAGCGAGAGCACGTCCCGCAGCGTGCCGTCGACCCGGAAGCGCAGCCAGAGGCGGTCCTCCTGCGGATGGAAATGCACGTCCGATGCCCTCGACTTTACTGCCTCTTCGATTATCAGGCCCAGTGCCTCCGCCACCGGGGCATCGGTCACGCTGGTGAGGCGTTCCCGGATGTCGTCATCCTCGGGCAGGGCAATGCTGGAGACCTTCTCTTCAATCTTCTCGTAGGAGTGGTAGTTGAGGTCAATCGCCTCCTGTATCTCCTCGGCCGGGGCCGGGTGTGGCTCGATGCGTCGCCGGCTCTGCAGGGCCAGCGCCTGCAGGGCGGAGACGTCGCC
>CAZBPZ010000099.1:0-2730 GCA_964493955.1 uncultured Dehalococcoidales bacterium
CCCTTCGGGGCTGGAAGAGCGGGGGCGCTTCCTTCACCGGCCGGCCCGGGTTACAAAACGCGCCCCGGCTCCCCGGCCGTCCGCGGCGGGCCGGGGAGCCGCCGGCTAGTCCCAGAGCTCCTCGATGGCTTTCTCCGGTACCGGTTCACCCCCTCCGGCCAGGAATTCCCGGTACGATTCGGCCGAGCCGTACTCCCTTGTCTGAATTGGCACCGGCATCGGCACGGCGTGTCCGAAGATAAGGGCCTGCTGCTTCGGGGCCAGCCGCGCCAGCACCGACTTCAGCTCGCTCTTGCCGGACACGCCGGAGAGCACGGCGTCAATGTCCTTCTCGTTGTCAAGCAGGCAGGTAATCTTGGTGCCGAGCTGGGACATAACCTCCTCGTCGATGCCGCTGGGGCGCTGGTCAATAACCAGCAACGTCACGTTGTACTTGCGCATCTCGCGGGCGATGGTACCGAAGATGGTACGGTTGGCCACCTCCGGGTTGAGGAACTTGTGGGCCTCCTCGATGGTGATGACGAGGGGGTTGGGCGGGGCGATGTCCTCCGCCATGGCCCGCTCGGTGCGCTCCTGGTACTTGGCGTAGATGCGCCGCGCCAGCATGTTGGCCACCAGCACGTAGGCGGCAATGTCGCGGTAGCGCCCGAACTCCAGCACCACGTTCAGGCCCTTGTCCAGGTAGCCCAGCAGTGTATCGACGGCGTTGCTGCGGGTGCGCGCCTCGATGAAGGGCAGCCGCTGCACGGTGCGCAGGCCGCGTCGCAGGTTCTGGAAGGTGCTCTCGTGGATGTTCAGGCTCCGGAGCAGCTCCTGCGTTTCCTCGGCGTCCTCCAGTGCCAGCGTCTTCTCTATCCAGCCCGCCCGGAAGCGCCGGTGGAGCTGGTAGCTGGCCTCCACCGCCTGCTCTGTCAGGTTGAGGGTCTGCCGCAGCAGGGAGATGTCCTCCGGCTCAATCTCGTCGTAGCCGATGCGCACCGCGAAGTCGTAGCTGACCTTGCGGCGGCGGGCGTTCTCCGGGTCCAGCGTGAAGATGGCCACCTTGTCCGGGAAGAGCTGCTTGAGGGCCTTGACGGTGCGCCGTTCGCCCTCGGCGGTGCCCGCCCAGCCGTACTCGTTGTGCATGTCAAATATCAGGTTGACGGCCCGGCTCTTCTGCAGCATACCGATGAGCAGCATCCGGGTAAGGAAGGTCTTGCCGGTGCCGCTCTTGCCGAAGATGCCGTTGGAGCGCTTCACCAGCTCCGGCATGTCCAGGCATAGCTTGGTCTCCATGTCCAGCGGGTTGCCGATGAAGAAGCGTGACCGGTCTTCCTCGCCGAAGACGGTCTTCATATCGGCCTCGGAGGCGAGGCTAACGCGCGAGAAGTGGCTGGGGACGGTCTTGACGGGCTGCGGGCCCTCGAGGATACTGGCGGCGTCGCCGCCGATGGTCAGCATCGGCAGGACGTGCAGGCGGCCGTAGGCGGCGGTGCCGTCCAGCACCCGCCCCAGCAGGGAGCTGGCCGAGGGGGGTGGGGCGGTGGCGATGCTGGTATCGGTCACACCGAGGCTGATATCGGTTATCAGGCCGAAGAAGCGGCGCTGTCGCCCCTCAATCGTAACGTAGCGGCCCACCACCATCTCTTCGACCGAGGCGGAAGGGTCGAGCTTGACCTCCACCCCGCCGTCGACCGAGCCGGAGACCACCAGCCCGAGGGGGCGGTTAGCTTCGTCCGGTGTCATACCTCGAGCCTCCCCAGGATTGCCCGCAGCCGGGCGTAGTCGTCACTCAGGAGGGTGGCCAGCTCGCGGCCGGCCGCCACCAGGAAGGCAGCGCTGTCTTCGTGGACCCGGGCCATCAGCCGCAGCGTGGCGGCTATTACCTCCTCCACCGGCACCGGGAGGGCGGCCTCGGTGAGCAGGCCGAGGAAGCCGAGCGAGCGGCTGAAGCGCCGCACCGTTTCCGGCGGGCAGAGGTGGACGAAGGCGTGGATGCGGACCGGCTGCGAGGGCAGGTAGTGCCGGATGGCCTGGCCACGGCGGTGGCCCACCACCAGGGCGCTGAACTCGCTGCGCAACAGCTGCGTGAGCTGCGGGCTGTTCTTGTAGATGTCTTCCTCGGAGGTCTCGGTGCGGCCGCGGGCGATGGGGCGGCGCCCCGGTTCCACGCTGGCGGTGGTGGCGTGGTGGACGATGCCGAAGGTCTCTTCTTCATTGCCGCCAACGCTCACCAGGCTGCCCAGCGGCGGCAGGCCGTAGAGCTTGTAGCACTCGGCCGCGAAGCCGGTGGTGCTCGATTCAATTACCTCGCCGATGCGGGTGGTTGTCTCGGATGTCATGCCGCTCCTCTCATCCGCGGGCGGTGGCTGGTGGAGTACCACCCCATCCCCTGTGTCCCCTTCCCCTCTCAGGGGAAGGGGAGGTTTATATCTGGGGGACACCCCCAGACCCCCGCCAGAGGGGCTACACCCCTGTGGACTCCTGCTTCTAGAGTATATGGTCGCTGCGGCCGATGTGGTGTTATCTCCACAGTTGTGCTTGGCTGTCCCCGGTTATTCGATGGCCATAAACATTAAGACGCCAAGCAGCCCAGAGGCAAGCATGCTCCCAAAAAAGAATATGCAGGCTCTGTACCTACTATGTACGTGCCTCCACCAACTCTGTTCTCCACGGCGAAGCTCCTGTGCAACTAACAGACCTTCGAAGCGGGATGGTTGTGCGTCAGATAGTAGTCTCTGCTCAATCCTC
>CAZBPZ010000100.1:0-2698 GCA_964493955.1 uncultured Dehalococcoidales bacterium
CGGGCTGCTGAGCTGCGCAATTTCATCGCGGGTAACATCATGCGTACCAGTGCCGGCGTACTGAGGTGGGAGGCTGGCCGGGCCTAGTACCGGTACCTGCAGCCTGCTGTGCCGTGTGTGTCCGCCCCTGTCTAGCAGGCTATCTCCGCCTGTCACAACCGTTCACTACTGAATTGTAACCAAACTGTAACCTGCCGCCCCCATCCGTAATCTCTTCTTAACCCTGTCTGGCGTACACTGGGGTGTCAGTTTACCGGGGTACCACGTGACCGCCGGTTATTGCAGGAGGGTGGAAGAAGATGGCTGTGTGGAAGCTCAAGGGCTGTCCTCGTTGCAAGGGTGATACCTTTGTGGAGCAGGATATTGATGGATGGGTCGAGCGGTGCCTGCTATGCGGCTACACGCGCGACCTGACAGCGGCGGCCGTCCTGGCAAGTTCGGCCCCCCCGGCCGACCGCAAGTCCTAGCTCCGGGGCACACAATCTCGCCGGCGGCAGCCAGCGCTGCCGCCTTTTCTTTTGCCCGGGTACCGGGGCGCAGGAGGGAGGGACGTGGTGGAGCGGCAGCGCCCCCCGCGCAAGTTCACCCGGCTGTGCTAGTGCCCGGTGAACTGGTGGCAGACCTGGCAGTATGAGCCGGCTATCCCGCTCACCGGCACGTATTTATCATGGCAGCCCGGTTTGACAGCCGCCGGCCGCCCCCTTAGGATTACGTCGGCAGCGACCGAACCCGGAGGGTCTGGCAACCGTGTGGTGGGATGCTTTCATCGTCAGCTTTGTGCCACTGTTCATTGTCATGGACGCCATCGGCGTGTTACCGCTGGCCCTTTCCCTGAGTGAGGGGCTGTCACAAAAACAGAGGAGAAAGCTGGTGCATATGGCCGCCCTGACGGCGGCGGTGGTAGGCCTGGCCTTCTTGTTCTTCGGGCAGTTCATCTTCCGTGTCATGGATATATCAGTCGGCGCCGTCACCGTGGCCGGCGGGATTATTCTGCTGGTACTCTCGGTGCGCTACATCGTCACCGGGCACCTGACCGAGGTGGTGCGCGAGGAGATGGTGGCGGTTGTGCCCATCGGCACACCGCTGCTGGCGGGGCCGGCCACCATTGCCACCCTGCTACTGCTGGCCGGCCAGCAGCCCCTCTGGGTGGTACTGGTGGCCTACGTGGCGAACCTGCTGGTGGCCTGGGTTATCCTGATGCTGGGAAACCAGATTGCGAGGCTACTGGGACGTGGTGGCCTGCGGGCGGTATCAAACGTCTTCAACCTGCTGCTGGCGGCCATCGCTGTCACCATGGTAATCCGGGGCCTGGCCATGCTGGGCATTGTGGACGTGGTGGTCTAGCCTCTGTCCGGAGAACAGGTAGCAGTCCGTAGAGGGGACTTCTCTGTGTTAAAATGGGTACGGTGTATTCTCTGGAGTCGGGCGTGGTGACGTGGAGGTAAGCGCTGTCGTGCTGGCGGGTGGCCGGAGCCACCGCCTGGGGCGGGACAAGCTTGGCGAGCTTGTCGGGGGGCGGAGCCTGCTGCAGCGGGTGCTGGATTGCGTGGTACCGCTCACCCCCGAGGTCATCCTCGTCGTCGCGCAGGACCAGGTGCCGCCGGTGTCCCTGCCCCGGGGGGTGAGGGTGGTGGTTGACCTGTATTCCGGGCGGGGGCCGCTTGTCGGCATTTATAGCGGTCTGAGGGCAGTCCGCCGCCTGGCGGCTGGCCTGGTGGTGGGGGGTGATATGCCCTTCCTGAACGCAAGCCTGCTTTGCTACCTGATTGGCCTGGCCGATGAGGCGGATGCCATTGTGCCCCGGGTGGACAACCTGGTGGAGCCGCTCCATGCGGTCTATAGCCCGGCCTGCCTGGATGTAATCGGGGCCATGCTTGAAGAAGGTAGCCTGAGCGTGATGGGCCTGCTGGAGCGGGTGAAGGTACGCTATGTTGAGGAGGGTGAGCTGCGTCGGCTTGACCCGGAGCTTCTCAGCTTGTTTAACGTGAATACCGAGGCGGCCTTGAGGAAGGCGCGCCGGATAGCAGACAGGGGTGTTGGCCATGATTAGTCTGGAGGAAGCCCAGGAGAAGCTGCTCGGCTATTTCAGCGAGCTGGGGGCAGAGCAAGCACCAATCCTGGAAACGCTGGGGCAGGTGCTGGCGGAAGACGTCCGCTCGGCGCTAGACGTACCGCCGCGGGACAACTCGGCCATGGATGGCTACGCCGTGCGCGCCGCCGATATCCGCGGCGCTTCAGCCGCTTCGCCCCGGGTGCTGCGGGTCATTGATACCGTGGCGGCCGGGTCGCTGCCACGGAAGGAAGTTGTGGCTGGCACGGCGGTGCGGATTATGACGGGCGCGCCGGTGCCGGCCGGGGCGGATACGGTGGTCCGCTTTGAGGACACTGACGAGGCGGCCCGGGCTGCGGCCAGCGGCCGGGAGCTGGAGGAGATTGGTATCCTGGTGGACGTTGGGGTGGGGGCCAACATCCGGCGGGCCGGGGAAGACGTGGCCCGTGGGGCGGTGGTACTGGGCCGCGGTACCATTATCAGGCCGGCCGAGGTGGGAGTCCTGGCCTCGCTCGGCCTGGAGAGGGCGCCGGTAATTGCCCGGCCGGTGGTGGCCATACTGGCGACCGGCGACGAGCTGGTGGAGCTTGGCCGGCCCCTGCCGCCGGGCAAGATATACAACAGCAATACCTTCAGCATGGCGTCGCA
>CAZBPZ010000101.1:0-2608 GCA_964493955.1 uncultured Dehalococcoidales bacterium
CGGTGCCCCCGGGATATGGGAAATATACCCTGGAAACAGTGCGGTAATATACTCAGGTATGCGGACGTAACTACTCCGAATAGCTGGACAGTCTGGGCCGCGACGTGTCAATAGGGTAAATAAGCAGATGGGTGTGGTGCCGGGGGGGGTGGAGGAGGCGGGAGATGGCGGGCCTCTGGCGTGGGGCGGGGTGCCGGTGCTACAATACCGGTTGCTGGATGCGCTCACCCTGGTTTTGTCAGGGCAGTTCCATCCCTGGTCTGAGGCTGGGTGCGGAGGGTATGATGTCGTCGCCTGGAAGAAGGTCTTGCCGCTGGCTGGTGCCCGGCGTGCTGGTGGTTGCCCTGTTACTGCTGCTTGTGCCGGGCTGTGGTGTCCTGCCGGTTCGGCCGAAGACGGCCGCCGGTGCCGACCTTTCCCTGCTGCAGGAAATCCTGGATGTTATCGGTGACGAGTATGTTGACCCGGCGGCGATTGATGAGGAGGCGCTCATTCGCGGCGCCGCCCGGGGCATGGTGGAGGGTCTTAACGACCCTTACAGTGCCTACCTGGATGCCGAGCACTTTGCCGTTAGCCGCAGTGACCTGGCCGGTAAGTTCGAGGGTATCGGGGCTTACGTGGGCAACCGGGAGGGGCACATTGTGATAATTGCCCCCATCCCCGGCTCGCCGGCGGAAGAGGCCGGCATCCGCGCCGGTGACATTATCCTGGGGGTGGACGGTGAGTCAACCGCCGATATGACGGTGATGGATGCCGTGCTGCTCATCCGCGGCCCCAAAGGCACGCCTGTCCGCCTGCTGGTGCTCCACGACGGCGAGGACGAGCCGGTGGAGATTGAAATTGTGCGGGCCGAGATAGAAATTTCCAGTGTCTTCTACGAGATGGCGAACAGCATTGCCCATGTTACCATCACCAACTTCACCGAACGCACCGAGTCAGAGCTGGCCGAGGTCCTGGGCCGTGTGGCCGAAGAAGGGGCCACCGGTATTATCCTTGACCTGCTCAATAACCCCGGTGGCCTGTTGCAGGCGGTGGTTGACGTGGCCGGGCACTTTACCGAGGGGGTGATTGTCTCGGTGGTTGACCGTGATGGTAACCGTACCGAAACGCGTGCCCGCCGCCGCAGTCCCCGGGTTGACCTGCCGATGGTGGTGCTTGTCAACGAGTTCAGCGCCAGCGGCAGCGAGGTGCTGGCCGGCGCCCTCCAGGACCACGGGCGGGCCGTTGTGGTCGGGGAGACGACATTCGGTAAGGGCAGCGTTAACATGCTGTGGCAGCTTTCAGACGGGTCTGGAATGTACCTCACGGTGGCCCGCTGGTACACGCCGGGGGGCCGGCTCATTGAGGGCGAGGGGATTGAACCGGACATAGCCCTTGACCTTGAATCGGTTGACGCCGTGGAGTGGGCGCTGGACTATCTCGGTGGGCAGTCCTAGCGGCCGGCCGGCGACGGGGGGAGAATGCCATGAAAGCAACCCAGGGCAGCATCGGGCGAGTGTTTGTGCTCCGGCTTGAGGATGGTGACGTTGTGCCGCAGTGCATTGAGCGCTTTGCCGCCGAGCAGGGCATCACGGCCGGGCATGTTATCCTCATCGGGGGTATTGGTGGTGGGCAGGTGGTGGTGGGGCCGCGCCATTCCGGCGAGATGCCGCCCGACCCGATGTTACTTCCGGTGGACGGTGCCCACGAGGTGGTGGGGGTGGGTATCATTGCCCCCGGAGATGCAGGCATGCCAACGCTCCACATCCACGCCGCCCTCGGGCGTGCCGGCCAGACCACCACCGGTTGCCTGCGGCCCGGCGTGACCACCTGGGTGACGGGCGAGTGCATCATCTACGAGATACTGGGGGCGGATGCTGCCCGCCGCCTTGACCCGGCTGTTGGCTTCTCGCTGCTGGAGGTGGGCCTCACCTAGCTGTTCCCGTGCCTGCATACTCACCGGGGGCCGGGATAACGGCCCGAAGGGACGAGACCGCCGGGCCGGCCGCCCGAAGGCTACCTCGGAGGAAGGTGTCAGCCCCCCTTCATCCCCACGGCCGATGTGCCACCGGGCTGCCCCGCGGCATAATGTCCCCCGGAGGCAGTGCGCAGATGAACAAGATGCCGCGTTGGGTGCTGGTTACCAGGCGATAGCAATGGCTGCTATGGCACCTGGGGTAACAAGGTGAAAGAGATGCCGCGTCGGGTGCTGGTTACCGGTGGTGGTGGTCTCATTGGCAGCCACCTGGCCCGGCGACTCTTCCGCAAGGGCCACTTTGTACGTGTGGCTGACGTGCAGTTTGCCACGGATGCTTTCGGAGAAAGGCCCTGGTACAGCGAGCGGCTCGAGGTGGACCTCCGCCGTGCCGATGCCTGCCTGGCGGCGACGGAGGGCATGGAGTGGGTGTTCCATCTGGCGGCCGCCACCACCACTGCCTCCGGGCTGCTTGCCCCCGCCCTCTCTGACATCATGCGGGAAAATACCCTGATGGACCTTCACATGCTGGAGGCGTGCCTGCGTAACCGCGTGGCACGCTTCCTGTACGCCTCGGATGCGGGCGTCTGCCCGGTGCCGCCGGCCGATGCCAGGGCCTGGCAGAAACTGTTCACCGAGCGGGTGCTCCTGGCC
>CAZBPZ010000102.1:0-2600 GCA_964493955.1 uncultured Dehalococcoidales bacterium
GCCTGCGCACGGCATAAGGACGCCTCCATACCCGTCTGCGCACCGGGGTGCCGCCTCTGGGAGGCCCCTTCAGCCCCCCGCGCCCCCCGAGGTGTTTGAGGATACGCCCTTTTTTTCATGACTTTAGGCCTGTTTTTCCATGGGATTTTCACGTGGATGGGTCTGGACCGGGGCTGTGAGTTTTGGGTTGTGGTGTCTGCTATCATCGGGCACCGTTCACGAGCACTCACAGGGAATAAGACAGGGCAGAGGAGGGTACATGAAGAAAGCTCTGGCATTTGCTCTTGTCGGCACCGGGGTTCTGGTGAGGGCGTTGCTGTTTGCGGCCTGCCAGGGCATCCCGGAGGAGGCCGGGCCCCGGGCCCGGCCTCCTCCTTTTTATACCGGTGGCGGTGTGTTCTGTAGCCCGGCCCGGTCTTCCCCCAGCTTCTCCACCAGCCACCCCCGCAGCAGCTTTCTCAGCTCATCGTGGCATTCGCGCAGGAAGTGGCCGTTGTTGGGGTAGATGATGAGCTTCTTCGGCTCGCCTGCCCGGGCGTAAATGTGGCGGGAGCAGTCGGCTGGCAGGTTGCGGTCACGCTCGCCGTGGACAAGCAGCAGCGGTTTCGGGGCAAGGCGGGCCACCTCGCCTGCTCCGTAGGTCTGGCTGGAGAGGCCCACCACCGTCTTCACCGCCGGGCTGAGGATACCGGCCTGGATGACCACCGCCCCGCCGAAGGAGTGCCCCACCAGCCCCACCCGCCGCTGGCCGCAGCCCTCCAGGTATTCCACCCCGGCCAGTACGTCACGCACGCAGTCCGGGATATAGCCGGGGTTGCGGTAGTCCAGCCGGAGCGATGTGATGCCGCTGGCCACGAGGTCGTCGGCCACCTGGCGGTAGATGCCGAAGGAAGGCCCGTCCTTACCGCCGAGGGCCCCGCAGACCCATATCACGGCGGCGCCGCCGACGGCAGGGTGCAGCAGGCAGGGGATTTCACCGCGCGAGGTCTCAAGCACCAGCTCCACCTGTCCGTCAGGCAGGACCTGCTGGCGGCGGCCGGTCAGTCTCAGGGGAGGCGTGGCCTCGGTCTCACTCAGTGTCATGGCTGTGGTCTCCCCGCGGGGCTGGCGGCGGCCGGAGAGCCGACCCGGAGCCGGCCGACGGTAAGGACCAGCCCGGCACCGGCGAGCAGGCAGGTGACCGTTACCCCCGGCACGATGCTCGGGCCAGTCTTGAAGACCTCCGTCAGGCGGGGCAGGGAGATGTTGACGGTGCTGGTGGCCAGCGTACCCATGGAGGTGCTGGTGGCCCCCGTCGCCAGGGCCAGCCACTTGTAGTGTTTACCGGGTTGTGCCTGCTTCATCCGGCGGATATTTTATATTTGCTTTCTGGAGCTGGCCGCCGTGCCTGCCGCATCACCGGGGGTGGCACGTCGAAGGCACGGGCTATCTGTTCCAGGTCAGGTGTTCTCGCCCACCGCGGGCTGACGTGGTGGCAGGGTGTGAGCACGCAGACGGCGAAGTGGTCGGCCAGGAGCTCGTTGAAGCAGCCGTCTTCTGAGCCGCGGCGGCGGAAGGCCGGGGCCACCGGTGAGCGGCTGTGGGCCATGATGTGGAAAGCCTCATGGAAGACCGAGACACGCCGGCGCTGGGGGGTGGCCCGGGCCGACACCTGAATCACCCAGCTGTCTTCCAGCTTCCAGGTGGCGGCGCAGCAGGCGTTGAGGCAGACCTGCCTCACCTCGACGGGACGCGACTCATCAGCCAGGCGGACAAGCTCGGTGGAGACCGGTATAGAGTCCTCACCCCGCTGGCGCAGCCCCTCGGCCAGGCGCTCCACGGCGGCAAACGGCCCGTCAGTACAGGGCCGGGGAAAGTCAGGCCCGGCCGCCGGGGAGGTATCGCTGGCAATGAGGCGGCTGAACTGCTCGCGGCTATCATCGCTGCAGGCCTCAGCCAAGCCGCGGCGGTGGCATTGTTCAGTCAGACAGCAGTGCCTGCCGTTGCCCATCGTCAGGCAGGACCAGAGTTGGGCTTCCCATTCGGGAAGCCCGGCGTGCCCGCCGCTTCTCCCGGCGCCGTTCAATAAGGTCTTCAATCATCGCGATGACATCGTCGTCAAGCTCGTCCGGGTATTTTAGAGTGGCATATTCACGGAACTCCGGCCACTGTGAGACCGGGCTCGTCGCCACTTCCGGGAGATGGCCTGCCAGTGCCAGGACTTTCTCGGCCGGAACGCCGGCAAACTCGGCTATCTTGCGGCAGGAGCTGACACTGGGGGTATCATCCCCGGCAAGCCAGCGCCCTACGGTGGGGTGGCTTACTCCCAGGCGGGCGGCAAGGTGACTGGGCAGGAGGTGCCGCCTCCGCATGAGGTCCCGGATAAATGATACGATGGGCGTTTCACGGTCCTTTGGTAGAGCGTCCATACTCTCCATGGTATCAGGCCATATGCCCGGATTACAAGGGAAAGATTACCTAATTTCCCGTGGCCCATGGCGTATCTTGCCGGGGTAGTCCTCCCCACCAACGTCTTCGCGATGTTCCCTCCTTTTTAGATTGCTCTACCGACGGTAGCACCGTCGTTGACGGCCCAGAGTATCTTGCGGGCGCCGCGGCAG
>CAZBPZ010000103.1:0-2599 GCA_964493955.1 uncultured Dehalococcoidales bacterium
ACACCTGGGTGGGTGAACGCGGTATTACGCTCTCCGGCGGCCAGAAGCAACGCCTGGCAATTGCCCGCACGCTCCTTGTAAACCCCCGCATCCTTATCTTTGATGACTCCACCTCCAGCGTGGACACCGAGACCGAGTTCCTCATCCAGAAGGCGCTGCGCCAGCTCATGAAAGGCCGCACCACTTTCGTGATTGCCCAGCGCCTGCAGACCGTGCGGGACGCTGACCAGATACTGGTGATGGAGCGGGGTTCAATCGTCGAGCGTGGCACCCACGGGGAGCTGCTGCAACACGGCACCATCTACCCGCAGATTTACGAGATGCAGCTGCGCGCCCAGGAAGAAGCCCTGGAGGAGGAGATAGCGCCATGATGCACGGCGGGGCCTTCGGGGCCAAGGGCGGCGGCCTGCGGCGGGCCGGTGACCTTGTCGACGACGTGATGTTTGGCAAGGTCTACGACCACAGGGTGGTTGTACGGCTGCTCAGGTACCTGCGCCAGCACCGGCGCCGCTTTGTCATCGCCCTTATGGCGATGATTGTCTTCACCCTGACAAGCCTGGCCATGCCCCAGATTGTGGGCCTGGCAATTGACACCTTCATCAAGAACCGCGACCTCCAGGGGCTTAATATCCTCGTTGGCATCTTCGCGGCCAATGCGTGCCTCAACTGGGGCAGCCAGTGGACCCAGCTCAGAATGACGGCCTATATCAGCCGCAGCATCCTCTACACCCTGCGCACCCAGATGTTTGACCACATGCAAAAGCTCTCGCTCGGCTTCTTTGACCGCCACGAGGTAGGGCGCCTCATGTCACGCGTCCAGAACGACGTGCAGTCCCTGCAGGAGGTCGTCAGCAACGGCATTATCGATATCGGGGCCGACCTGCTCAGCCTCGCCGGCATCATCGCCATGCTGTTCTACAACGATGCCCGGCTGGCCCTGATAACACTGACCGTGCTCCCGGTAATGGTGGGGGTCCTGGCCATCTGGCAAAGGTACGCCCGCAACGCCTTCATGCGCGTCCGGATGGCCATCTCGGTGGTGAACGCCGGCCTTCAGGAGAACATCTCCGGGGCCAGGGTCATCCAGAGCCTCTCGCGCGAGGACGTCAACATGCGGCGCTTCGGTGAGCTCAACGAGGCCAACCTGGACGCCAACCTGCACGCCGGGCGCCTCGCCGCCGGCATCCTGCCCGTGACCGAGATACTGATGGGCGGCTCGGTCACGCTGGTCATCATCTTCGGCGGCATGCAGGCCCTCCAGGGGCAGCTGGGGGTTGGCGCCCTGGTAGCCTTTGTGCTCTACGTCCAGCGCTTTTTCGAGCCCATCCGCCGCCTGACGATGCAGTACACCCAGCTCCAGCGCGCCATGGCCGGCGGGCAACGCATCTTCGAGGTGCTCGATACCAAACCGGAAATCGTTGACGCGCCGGATGCAATTGAAATGCCACCCATCAGGGGGCATATCAGGTTCGAGCACGTGAACTTTGCCTACGTGCCCGGTGTTGAAGTCCTGCATGACATCAACCTCGAGGTGCAGCCGGGAGAAACGGTGGCGCTGGTCGGCTCCACCGGCGCCGGCAAGAGTACCATCGTAAACCTGGTGGCACGGTTCTACGAGGTTACCGACGGCGCCATATACATTGACGGATATAACATCCGCACCGTGACCCAGCAGTCCCTGCGCCGGCAGATAGGCTACGTGCTGCAGGAGCCGTTCCTGTTCTCCGGCACGGTCAGGGACAACATCCTCTACGGACGGCTGGATGCCAGCGACGACGAGATGATTGCCGCCGCCAGGCTGGTTGGCGCCCACGACTTCATCATGCGCCTTGAGCACGGCTATGACACGCTGCTGCAGGAGCGAGGCTCCAACCTGAGTGTCGGCCAGCGGCAGTTGCTCAGCTTCGCCCGGGCGGTCCTGGCCGACCCCCGTATCCTCATCCTTGACGAGGCCACCGCCAACGTGGACACCAGGACCGAAGCCCTCATTCAGAGGGCACTGGCACAGCTCCTGCAGGGCCGCACCTCCCTTGTAATTGCCCACCGGCTCTCCACCATCCGCAACGCCGACCGCCTTGTGGTCCTGGAAAACGGCAGAATCACCGAGACGGGCAGCCACCGGGAGCTGATGGCGCTGAACGGCGCCTACCGCAATCTCTACACGATGAGCTATGCCCTCGGCCACGTGGGTGAAGACAGTGCCACGGCAGAACGGCGCCCCCGTTCCTAGCTGCCCCGTCCGGTCTGCCGTACCCTGCCGAATACCTCCAGCATCCGGTAGGCGTGGGTAAAGAGGACCGCCGCCAGCAGCTTGGGCACCCACAGCCAGAAGCCATTCAGGCCCATTGCCATAAACAGCGCCGGGTCTTCAATCATGCTGTGATTGATACCCACTGACACGTGAAGCCGCTCCACCTGCGGGCGTGTCAGTTCTCCCTGCCGGATGCCTTCCTGAATCACGGCACCACCGTACATCAGCCCGAAGACCACGGCCGTCACCCAGAGGGCGGCCGCGCCCCCCTCCAGCCCCAGCAGCTTCATCAGGGGGCGGGTGGCCTGCTCCAGGTACCGGGACCAGCCCAGGGCACGCATCACTTCC
>CAZBPZ010000104.1:0-2580 GCA_964493955.1 uncultured Dehalococcoidales bacterium
CGTCACTATAATCCCGTACGATGGCTGGAATCGATTTCAACCCCGCCTGATGAGCCGCGCGATAACGACGTTCGCCGACAACAACTTCATAGTAGTCTGGACCAACAGGTCTGACGACTATAGGTTCGACGATTCCCACCTGCTCTATACTGTCTGCGAGTCCATCCAGTTCGTTCTTTGAGAAAGACAAACGAGGGTTGAGTTTGTTTGGCTTAATTTTCCGCAATTCTATTTCCGGCAATGCTAGGCTCCTAGTTTTTGTGTGGAGAGGCTATTTGCCTCCCCGTATTATACCATCCTCGGTGATGAAGGCGGTGATGTAGCCGGCGGGGGTCACGTCGAAGGCGGGGTTGGCCGCCGGGCAGCCCTCCGGGGCGGTACGCACCCCCCCGAAGCCCGTCACCTCGTCCGGGCGGCGCTCCTCAATCACTATCTCGTTACCGCTCTGGATGGAGGAGTCGAAGGTGGTGGTGGGTGCCGCCACATAGAAGGGCACGCCGTTTTCTTTGGCCAGCACCGCCAGGGTGTAGGTGCCTATCTTGTTGGCGGTGTCACCGTTGCGGGCAATCCGGTCCGCCCCCACGATGACGCAGCTTACCTCGCCCCGGCCGATGAAGTGCCCTGCCATGGAGTCGGTTATCAGGCGCACCGGCACGCCGGCCTTGCCCAGCTCCCAGCAGGTGAGGCGGGCGCCCTGGAGGAGGGGGCGGGTCTCGTCGGCCAGCACGCTGAGGCGCTTGCCCTGCCGGTGGGCGCAGATGATGACCCCCAGGGCGGTGCCGTAGCCGGTGGTGGCCAGCGGCCCGGTGTTGCAGTGCGTCAGCACGGTGGCCCCGTCCGCGATGAGCTCTGCCCCGTGGCGGCTCAGCTTCTCGGTGCGTTCCGTTTCCTCGGCGTGTATCTGCTCGGCCTCGGCCACCAGCCGCGCCTTGATTTCCCGCAGGCTATGCCCGGCGGCGGCCGCCTCCCGGGCGACCTTCTCCATGCGGTCGATTGCCCAGAAGAGGTTGCGGGCGGTGGGGCGGGTCTGCCGCAGCGCCGCGGTCACCTCGCCCAGGCGGAAGAGGAAACCATCGGCCGAGGCGGCGTCGATTGCGAGCGCCCCGATGGCCACCCCGTATCCCCCCGCCACCCCGATGGCCGGCGCGCCCCGCACCTGCAGTGTCCTGATTGCCTCGGCCATCTGCCGGTAGTCCGTGATGAGCAGATAGGACTCCTCGGCGGGCAGGCGGGTCTGGTCCAGCAGGCGGACGTGGTCACCGTGCCACTCAATTGGCTGGTAGGTTGCTTCGGCCAAGATACCTCCTCCGGGCCCTGCCCCTGGACTACCCCGGCGCTCCTCAACTGGCTGATGGTGGCCTCTTGTAACTGCCTTGTGGTCCCCTGGTCTAGTTGTACCGGTTCATGGCGGCGGCCAGACCCTCGCTCAGCAGGCAGGTCACCGCCTCGGTCACGGTGCGGACGGCCGCCTCGAGCCGCTTTTCCTCGTCCGGGGAAGGGTCTCCCAGCACGTAATCGATAACGGCCTGCTCCCCGGGGGTATCGGGCCGGCCGATGCCCACCCTCACCCGGATGAAGTCCCGGCTGCTCAGGCTCTCAATCACCGAGATTACGCCCTTGTGCCCGGCCGGGCTGCCGTCGCGGCGGAGGCGCACCTTGCCCGGCGGCAGGTCAAGGTCGTCATGGATGACGATGAGGCGCTCCGGCGGCACGGCGTACCGGCGTGCCAGGTGGCCCACCGCCAGGCCGGAGCGGTTCATGAAGGTCAGCGGCTGGGCCAGCAGTACCTCCTGCCCGGCAATCCGGCCCGTGCCGGTGCGGGCATGGCCCCGGCGGCGTTTCAGGCTGATGCCGTGCTGGCGGGCAAGGCTCTCGACACACCGGAAGCCAACGTTGTGGCGGTTGCGGGCGTAGGCGCTGCCAGGGTTGCCGAGGCCCACTATCAGGGTCGGGCTAGGGCGCGGTTTTCTCTTCCAGAAGAGCAAGCGCGGGGTTCTCCTTACTTGACGGTGGCCATGGCCGTATCCTCAGTCACATCATCTGTCTCAGGGTCCCAGAAAAATACCCTGCCGCGGATAACGGTCGTACACCACACGACCACCTTGTCCTCCACCCAGTCATAGTCCGCCGAGACGATGTAGCCGTCACGAAGCGCATCCTCCTGGACCTTGAGTGCCCGGCGGTACCAGTCACCGGCGAACTCGGTGGGTGGCTCTTCTGATACGTCGTTGTCTGCCAGCCATTCCTCAAGCTCAGTGATTGATGAGAAGTCACGCGGGGGGAACACTGCCTGCAGCTGTTCGAGTTGGTCTCTCACGGCGTCGTATTGGGCCTGCAGTGCCTCGTAGTCTGCTCGGAGAGCATCGTAGTCCTCCTGAGGGATACCGCACCCGGCGAAGAGAGCGGTGCCGACGAAGATTGCGGTCGCAGCTAGTAGCCATTGCCTTGGTCTGCTCATGTTCTACCTCTCTGGCTCGTCTTTCCCTAGGATAGAGAGGAACTCGTCCTCGCCTATCTCCGTTATGCCGAGGGTGCGGGCGCGGTTTACCTTGGTGGCGCCGGGGGCTTCGCCCACCACCA
>CAZBPZ010000105.1:0-2380 GCA_964493955.1 uncultured Dehalococcoidales bacterium
GGCTGGTGCGGCGCTACACCCGTTTCGGGCGGGTGCGGGAGTACTTCCACGGCTGGGAGGGGGTTATCCCGCGCCTGGAGCGTGTCTACCGGGAGACCGGGTCCGAGTATTCCCGGCGTGAGACCGAGAAATACATGGTGACTCGTGTCTGCCCGGACTGTCAGGGCAAGCGCCTCAGGCCCGAGGCGCTGGCGGTTACCATCGGCGGCCGCAACATTGCGGATGTCACCGCCATGTCAGTAGCGCAGTTGCTGGACTGGGTGGCAGCCCTGGCGGGCAACGGGCGTAAGAAGGCCATCCTGTCGCCACGGGAGCAGACCATTGCTGCTCAGATAATCAAGGAAATCCGTGCCCGGCTTGGTTTTCTGAACGATATCGGGCTGGAGTACCTGACACTGGACCGCCCTTCGGCCACGCTGAGCGGGGGTGAGGCACAACGTATCCGCCTGGCCACCCAGATTGGTAGCGGCCTGATGGGGGTGCTCTATATCTGCGACGAGCCGACTGTCGGCCTGCACCTGGCCGATAACTACCGCCTGATAGAGACGTTGAAACGCCTGCGTGACCTCGGTAACACCGTGCTGGTGGTGGAGCATGACGAGGCGATGATGCGGGCGGCTGACCATATCATTGACATGGGCATCGGGGCCGGCGAGCACGGTGGGCGGGTGGTCGTCAGCGGGACGGTTGAGGACGTGAAGCGTTGCCCCGATTCCATTACCGGTCGTTACCTGAGCGGGGCGCGGCACATTCCGCTGCCCCGCCGGCGGCGGGAAGGCTCGGGGGAAGCCCTCGTCATCCGCGGGGCCCGCCAGAACAACCTTAAGAACATTGACGTGCGTATTCCACTGGGTATGCTTGTCTGCGTGACCGGCGTCTCGGGGAGCGGCAAGAGCAGCCTGGTGGACGAGGTGCTCTACCGTCGGCTGGCCCAGGCCCTCTACCGCTCGCGCCTGCAGCCCGGCGAGTGTGATGCCATCGAGGGAATAGAGCATATTGATAAGGTCATCAACATTGACCAGTCACCCATCGGGCGCACCCCGCGCAGCAACCCGGCTACCTACACCGGCACATTCACCCCCATCCGTGAGCTTTTTGCCACGGTACCGGAGGCGCGCCTGCGGGGGTACCAGCCCGGCCGGTTTTCCTTCAACGTGAAGGGGGGCCGCTGCGAGGCCTGCCGCGGCGAAGGCTTTATTGAGATTGAGATGCAGTTCCTGCCGGATGTTACCGTGCCCTGCGAGGTCTGCCACGGGCGGCGCTACAACCGCGAGGCACTGGAGATAAGGTTCAAGGGTAAGAGTATTGCCGAAGTGCTTGACATGACGGTTGAACAGGCGCTGGCCTTCTTTGAGAATTTTCCCCGCGTGCGGCGTAAGCTGGAGACCCTGCAGGACGTGGGGCTGGGCTACATCCGGCTGGGACAGCCGGCCCCAACCCTGTCCGGCGGCGAGGCCCAGCGTGTCAAGCTGGCCACCGAGCTCTCGCGCCGGGCTACCGGCCGCACCCTCTACATACTGGACGAGCCCACGACCGGGCTCTCGTTTGACGACGTGGCCGCCCTGCTGCGTGTGCTGCACCGCCTGGCCGACGCCGGCAATACCCTGGTTGTCATTGAGCACCACCCGGATGTTATCAAGAATGCCGACCATGTTATCGACCTGGGGCCGGGTGCTGGTGATAAGGGTGGCTACGTGGTGGCGACCGGTACGCCGGAGGAGGTGGCCGGCAACCCGGAGTCGCTCACCGGGCGGTACCTGGCACCGTTGCTGGAGAAGGAGTTGCAGCGGAGTGCTACCATCTAGCCCTCCTCCGGCAGAGGCAGCCGGGGCAGGCAGCGCGAGGGTGTCTCCAGAATGGGAGGATAGGATATGGACAGAGAGCAGGCGCTGGAATCAGTCCGTGCCAATGTGGAGAACGAGAACCTTGTCAGGCACATGCTGGCCACCGAGGCAATCATGCGGGCCCTGGCGCGACGACTGGGTGAAGACGAGGAAGAGTGGGGGCTGGCGGGGCTGCTGCACGATATTGACGTGGAGCTGACAGAGGGGGACATGACAGCCCACAGCCGCCTCGGGGCTGACCTGGTCAGGGACTTGGGGGCCAGTGAGGCCGTAGCCCACGCTGTGCTGTGCCACAACGGGGCCCACGGCATCCCGCCCGAGAGCAGCCTGGACCGTGCCCTCATCTGTGCCGACCCGCTGACCGGCCTCATCACGGCGGCGGCGCTGGTTCTGCCGGACAAAAAACTGGCCGGCCTTAAGGTGAGCTCGGTGCGCAAGCGTTTCAAGGAGAAAGGTTTCGCCGCCGGGGCCAGCCGCGAACAGATTGCCTCTTGCACGGAACTGGGCATCGGGCTGGACGAGTTTATTGAGCTGGG
>CAZBPZ010000106.1:0-2221 GCA_964493955.1 uncultured Dehalococcoidales bacterium
CGTAGCTTCGGGGTTGACCGGGAGAAGGTCTACGCGGCGCTGCAGAAGCTGCGCGGCAGCCACCGTGTCACCGACGCCCGGGCCGAGAGCAAGTACCGCTCCCTCCAGAAGTACGGGCGCGACCTGACGGAGCTGGCCCGACAGGGCAAGCTGGACCCCGTCATCGGGCGGGAGGAAGAAATCCGGCGGGTCATGCAGATACTGAGCCGGCGCACCAAGAACAACCCGGTCATCGTGGGTGAGGCCGGGGTGGGTAAGACCGCCATTGCCGAGGGCCTGGCCCAGAAGATAGCCGCTGATGATGTGCCGGACTCGCTCAAGGGCCACCGGATAATTGCGCTGGACATGGGGGCGCTGGTGGCCGGCACCAAGTTTCGGGGGGAGTTTGAGGAACGGCTCAAGGCCGTGATGGACGAGGTGCGTGACGCCAGGGGGGAGGTCATCCTCTTCATTGACGAGATACACACCGTGGTCGGTGCCGGGGCGGCCGAGGGTGCTATCGACGCCAGCAACATGCTGAAACCGGCCCTGGCTCACGGCGAGCTCCAGACAATCGGTGCTACCACGCTGGACGAGTACCGCAAGTTCATCGAGCGGGACAAGGCGCTGGAGAGGCGCTTTCAGCCGGTGTTCCTGGAAGAACCCTCGGTGGAGGCCACCATCGAGATGCTGCGCGGCCTGCGCCCGCGGTACGAGGCCCACCACAAGGTGAAGATTACGGATGAGGCCCTGGAAGCGGCCGCCCGGCTCAGCCGGCGCTATATTTCCGACCGGTTCCTGCCGGACAAGGCGATTGACCTCATTGACGAGGCTGCCAGCAAGCTGCGCATCGAGACCGAGAGCGCCCCGCCGGAGGTGAAAGAGCTGGAGCAGCGCGTCAAGCAGCTGGCCAACGAGGAAGAGGCGGCCTCGCAGCGCCAGGACTACGAGACGGCCGCCCGGCTCAAGGCCGAGCGCCTGCGCGCCGAGGAGGAGTATAACCAGGCCAAGACGGCCTGGCTGCAGCGGGAGAAAATCAGCGAGGTGGTGACGGCGGAAGATATCGCCGGCCTTATCTCAAGCTGGACGGGTATCCCTGTCTCG
This sequence comes from uncultured Dehalococcoidales bacterium, assembly GCA_964493955.1. Taxonomy (GTDB): domain Bacteria; phylum Chloroflexota; class Dehalococcoidia; order Dehalococcoidales; family Fen-1064; genus CAZBPZ01. Next base: position 1,084 of record CAZBPZ010000106.1, read on the forward strand.
CAGATGCTGGAAGGCGAGGCCGCCAAGCTGCTTCACATGGAAGAGCGCATCCACGAGCGGCTCATCAACCAGGAGGAGGCCGTCAGGACGGTCTCCGAGGCCATCCGGCGCAGCCGGGCCGGCCTGAAGGACCCGCGCCGGCCCATCGGCAGCTTCATGTTCCTGGGGCCGACCGGCGTGGGCAAGACCGAGCTGGTGAAGGCCCTGGCCCAGTTCCTGTTTGATGATGAAAACGCCATGGTGCGCCTGGACATGTCCGAGTACCAGGAGCGCCACACTGTTTCACGCCTCATCGGGGCACCGCCGGGCTATGTCGGCTACGAAGAGGGCGGTCAGCTCACCGAGGCGGTGCGACGCCGTCCCTACCGTGTCGTCCTGTTCGACGAGATTGAGAAGGCGCACCCGGAGGTGTTCAACAGCCTGCTGCAGGTGCTGGATGACGGCCGCCTCACTGACGGGCACGGCCGCACGGTGGACTTTAAAAATACCGTCATCATCATGACGAGCAACGCCGGCGTGCAGCACATCCGGCGTGATAAGCCCCTGGGGTTCACGTCCCGCCGGGCTGACGGCGAGGAGCAGCGCCGCTACGAGGACATGAAGGAGAAAGTTATGGAGGAGGTAAAACGCCTCTTCCGCCCCGAGTTCCTGAACCGCCTGGACGACATCATTGTCTTCCGCGAGCTGACCGAGGAGCACCTGCGGCGGATTGTGGAGCTGATGGTACGTGACCTTGAGAAGCGGTTGCAGGAGCGCAAACTCTCGCTGGAGCTTACGGATGCCGCCAAGTCATGGCTGGCCCGGGCCGGTTTCGACCCGGTCTACGGGGCCAGGCCGCTGCGGCGCGCCATCGAGCGCTACGTGGAGAACCCTCTTGCCACCAGGGTGCTGGCCGGCGAGTTCAAAGAGGGCGATACCGTGGTGGTTGACCTTGAAGGGGAGGAGCTTACCTTCAGGGTGAAGGGGGCAAAAACGGTGGCAAAAACCTAGGACAGGTTGTATACTATATAGCTGGAAACGGTGGGGCTGTAGCTCAATTGGGAGAGCGATTGAATGGCATTCAATAGGTAGGGGGTTCGAATCCCCCCAGCTCCACCAGGGTCATCAACAGGCATAACCACCACATCTCCCCGGCCGC
>CAZBPZ010000107.1:0-1925 GCA_964493955.1 uncultured Dehalococcoidales bacterium
ATGGGGCCACCAGCCCGGCGAGCTTTGACACCCCTGCAGGTGCTTGCTATCATGGCACTGACATGCCTCCCCGGGGGAACACCCGGGGGAGCGAGGTGATGCCTTATGTTACCCGGCCTAACAGTACTGTATCTGGTATTGCTGCTGGCCTGCCTGGTGATGTCAGCCTTCTTCTCAGGCTCAGAGACAGCCTTCATGTCACTGCAGCCGGTGCGGCTGAAGCACGAGGTCAATACCAGGGTAAAGGGGGCGGCCCGGGTGGCCCGCCTGGTGGAGAAGCCGGAGCGCATGCTCTCGACCATCCTGCTCGGCAACAACCTGGTGAACACCGCCGCGGCGGCCCTGGCCACCGCCCTGGCCGTGCAGCAATGGGGCCAGCAGGGGGTCATCATTGCCACCGCCAGCGTGACGGTGGTGCTGCTGGTCCTGGGCGAGACGACCCCGAAGACAATTGCCACGCACCACGCCGAGACGATTACGCGCTGGGTGGCCCGGCCAATTGAGTGGCTCTCGGTGGCCTTCAGCCCCTTCGTGGTGGTGCTGAGCTGGATTGCCAACGGCTTCCTGCGGCTATTCGGCGAGCCGGTGCAGCGTTCGCTGGCCGGGGAAGAGGCCATCCGGACGATGATTTCGGTGGGCCGGAACGAGGGCGAAGTAGAAGAAGGCGAGGCCGAGATGCTACACAAGGTCTTCGACTTCGGTGACCGCCCCGTGCGCGAGGTCATGGTGCCCCGGCCCGAGGTGGCCTGCATCGAGAAAGGCTCCAAGATTGCGGACTTTCTGGCAATCTACGCCGAGACACCCCTCTCGCGCTTCCCGGTATTCCAGGAAAACATGGACAACGTCGTGGGGATACTGTCCATCAAGGACGTCCTGATGGCAATGGCCAGGGGGACCGTGACCCGGCAGAGCCTGATAGATGACCTGATACGGCCGGCCTACTTTACGCCGGAGACGAAGCGCATCGGCGAGCTCTTCAGCGAAATGCGTGACCGTAACTACCAGATGGCGGTGGTGGTGGACGAGTGGGGTGGGACCGCCGGGGTGGTCAGCCTGAGCCGGCTGGTGGAGGAAATCGTGGGGCCGGTCGGCAGCGAGCTGGCCGAGGTGGAGAAGGACTACGAGGCCATCAACGCCTTCACCTTCGAGGTGGATGGCGGGATGCGCATCGAGGATGCCAACGAAGAGATGGAACTGGAGCTGCCGGAAAACGACGAGTACGAAACGGTGGCCGGTTTCATCCTGCACCTGCTGGGCAGGATTCCCCGCCCCAACGAGCAGCTACGCTACCGGAACCTCAAGCTGGTCATTACCGAGATGAAGGGCGTGAAAATCGAAAAAGTCCTCATCATCAAGGAGAATGGTGCAACGCCTGCGGGTACAGTTTAGCCGCACCGAGCCGCTGGAATACATCTCCCACCTGGACATCATCCGCCTCTGGGAGAGGGCCCTGCGCCGGGCGCACATACCCCTGGCCTACTCCGAGGGTTTCACACCCCACCCCAAAATCTCGCTGGCGGCCCCGCTCTCGGTGGGGATGACAGGCCGGGCCGAGCTGATGGACGTGGTGGTGACGGGACAGGTCTCGCCGCACTGGTTCATGACGGCCGTCAACCAGCAGCTACCGGAGGGGATGGCCGTCAGAGAGGTCTACCCCATCCCGCCCACCGTGCCCTCGCTGCAGTCACAGGTACGGTTCGCCGAGTACGAGGTTGAGGTTGCCACCGGGTTGAAGGCCGCCGAGGTTGAGGCAGCCATCGACCGGCTGCTGCAGCTGGAAAGCCTGCCCTGGCAACACCTGCGCGATACCGGGCCGCGGCGCTACGACCTGCGGCCGCTCATTGAAGACATCTGGCTGGTGCAGAGTGGCGGCGGGGTGGCCACCCTCGGCATGAAGCTGCGCTGCGACAGCAGCGGCTCGGGGC
>CAZBPZ010000108.1:0-1916 GCA_964493955.1 uncultured Dehalococcoidales bacterium
TCCTGCCATATTGTACCACGGGGCGGCCGCATCGGGCGGGCCCGGCCTGGCCTCTAGGCAGGGGGTACGTCCTTCGGCCGTGCTCCGTTACCGGCACTGCCCCGGGCGGCGGGGGTTACCTTATCACTCTCATTTGCTGGCGTGGGGCCGCTAACATCTGGTATTGTAGGCGGAAAGTCACTATAATATGGTGTGGGAATTGCCCAGTCTGTCGCCGTGGTACGCCGGCTGAGTCAAGGCCTGGGCCATGCCTTGCGACCGGTCACGGCAGCCCGGCGGGAGCCACTGGGTGCGGTTGAGTTATTGTTCGGCCGGTTGTTCGTTGGAGCCGGGTTTGCCATCACCCGGTACAATGCCCAGGGTGCCAGGCTGTTTGCCACGCCTGACATCGGGCTGGTGAGGGAGATATCACAGTGGACGTAACTTTTGCCAGCGGGGACATCAGCCGCTTTGAGGCTGATGCGGTGGTGGTTGGCCTTTTTGAGGACGGCCAGGAACTTGATGAGGCCGCTGCCGCCGTTGACAGGGCGCTGGGCTCCGGCATCACCCGCCTGAGGGCGGCCGGGGAAATAAAGGGTAAGCCGGGTGAGAATACGCTCATCCATACCCTCGGCCGGTTGCCGGCGGCGCGGGTGGTGGTGGTCGGGCTGGGCAAGAGGGCCGAGCTCACCCCGGACCGCATCCGCGGTGCCATTGCCGAAACATGCCGGATGCTGCGGGGTCGAGAGGTGCGCACCGTGGCCACGGTCCCGCTCGGGGCAGGCAGCAACGGCATCAGCGCCGGGGTAGCGGCCCAGGCGCTCACCGAGGGGGCGAAGTTGGGCCTCTATACCTTCCGCCGGCACGTTACCCGCGAGCCGGAGCACGGCGAGATTGACCTCGTGACCATTGTCGGGGGTGGTGATGACCTGGTAGAGCTGGAACAGGGCGTGCGGCGGGGCAGGGTCCTGGCCGGGGCGACCATTCTGGCGCGTGACATGGTCAATGAGCCGCCCAACCACATGGGCCCCGAAGACATGGCACGCCGGGCGCGTGAGCTCGGAGAGGCCCACGGCTTCGAGGTGGAGGTGCTGGAGCGCGAGCAGATAGAGAGGCTGGGCATGGGGGCACTGCTGGGAGTGGCCCAGGGGAGCCACCGGCCGCCCCGGTTCATCATCATGCGTTACCGCGGCCGGAAGGACGGTGCCTGGGATATTGCCCTGGTGGGTAAGGCCATCACGTTCGACTCGGGCGGTATCTCTATCAAGCCGGCGGCTGCCATGAGTGACATGAAGGGAGACATGAGCGGCGGTGCCGCCGTCATCGGTGCCATGGTTGCCATCGGGCAGCTCGGCCCCGGGGTGAACGTGCTGGGCCTGGTACCTGCCACCGAGAACCTGCCCGGCGGCGGTGCCTACCGGCCGAGCGACATCCTGACCAGTATGAGCGGCAAGACGATTGAGGTTACCAGCACCGATGCCGAGGGCCGTCTCATACTGGCCGATGCCCTTGAATACGCCCGTCGCCAGGGGGTGGCCCGGATAGTTGACGTGGCGACTCTTACCGGCGCGGTGGTGGTGGCCCTCGGTACCGTTTGCACCGGCGTTTTCGGCAATAACCAGGAGCTGATTGATGCGGTGCTGGCGGCCGGGGCGGAGACGGGCGAGAAGATGTGGCAGATGCCCACCTTCGACGAGTACAAGGAGCAGAACAAGAGCGACGTGGCCGATATCAAGAACACCGGTGGCCGCAATGCGGGGGCCATTACCGGGGCCCTCTTCGTGGGTGAGTTTGCCGGTGATACCCCGTGGGTGCACCTGGACATAGCCGGTACCAACATGCTGGACAAGACCCGCCGCTACGAGGTAAAGGGGGCCACCGGGGTGCCGGTACGCAGCCTGGTGGCACTGGTCCTGGCGCTGGCGGGCAGGCAAAAG